>JAGCWT010000092.1 GCA_017961705.1 Treponema sp. | reverse complement strand
ATATATATGCAAGAGAAATTCAATTTCTGACACAAATGCACATATTTTTTTGCCCTTACTTGCCAATTATTGTAGGGCTACGGAGGGATTTTTTCCCAAAGCAACCTAGCCGGGATTGGAGGGGGCACGGAGTGCGTACCCGAAGGGTACCGGCCGAGAGGGCAAGCCCCGGAAAGCCCGTAACACGAGGAATCCCCGAAGGGGCAGTAATATAGAAGAATATGCTCCAAAAAACAGGGAAAATTAAAAATCAAGGTTGTTTTGTTTTTTTAAATGGCTTATACTATAAAATATGAGAAGATTAACAGTTTTATTTCTAAGTGTAATGGTCGCGGTGCTGCCGGTTTTTGCGGCTTCAAAGCTTTATGTCGCAGTGCAGAACGCAGAGTTGAAAAATTCACCGTCCTATTTTGCAAAGACGGTAACTACTGTAGATTACGGAACGCAGGTGTCTGTCGTTAAGACTGACGGTAAATGGACTCAGGTAAAAAGTGGTTCTTCAACGGGATGGATTGCAAGTTCCAGCCTTACAAAGAAAAAGATTACGGCTTCTTCATCCAAGGCAAATGCCAGCGCAAAGGAAATTTCTTTGGCGGGAAAGGGCTTTACCCAGGAAATAGAAAACAGCTACAAGAGCTCTTCCGGTACGGACTACGCTTCTGTGGACAAGATTGAAACAATAACTGTTCCTGCAAGCCAAGAGGCAAATTTCCTTATTGAAGGTTCGCTCAACAAGGGTGAATAGTTCTGTTTTACACGGATGAATTTAAAGGATGAATTTATATGAAAAAAAATGTTGGACTTAATACGCTAAAAATATCGCTGGTGGCTTTTGCCATTTTATTTACATCTGAAAGTCTTTTTGCAGCGGGTTGGGCAGACAGCCTTAAGGGCAAGCTTGACAAGGTGAACGAAAAGGCTTCTTCTGTTTCCGAAAAGATTAACGAAAAGGCCCAGAAGGTTACGGATGTTATTGATGAAACCTTTGACCCCCAGTCTGAAGACAACCAGACAATGTCTGATTCCATTAAGACTACAAGCGAAAAGGTTTCCAAGGCTGCAGAAGAGATTACTCCTGAGCAGGAGTATTACATTGGCCGTGCTGTTGCCGCAAAGATTCTTTCTGGAACTCCGCGCGCAAGGAACAAGTCTTCCGTGGAGTTTTACCTTAACCAGATTTGCCAGGCTATCGTAATCAATTCTGACCAGCCGGAACTTTACAACGGCTACCATGTTGCCCTTATTGATTCTGATGCGCTTAATGCGGTTTCCACTCCGGGCGGGCACATTCTTATTTCCAGAGGGCTTGTAAAGGCTACGGAAAGCGAGGACCAGTTGGCGGCTGTAATTGCCCACGAGGTTTCTCACATTCAGCTAAAGCATGCCACAAAGTCCATAAAGACATCCCGTTCAGCGGACGCCCTTCTTTCTGTTGTTGGAACCACAGGAACAATTGCCACCAAGGGAACTAAGGACGTAACAAAGTCTTTCTCTACGGTTGCAGATTCACTTACGGACACTCTGGTAAATTCTGGCTATTCAAAAAAGGCTGAATATGAGGCTGATTCCCGTGCGGTAGAGCTTATGGCTGCTGCCGGCTACAATCCCGATGCAATGACCGAGATGCTGGATGTTCTGGAAAAGAAGCTTGGCAGCAAGGACACAGGCATTGGAAAGACCCATCCTTCACCAAAGTCTCGCAAGGCTTCTGTAAAGGCAAGTGTAATAGCTGCAAAGAAGAAGGTTAAGAAAGACAATTCTGCTCATCGTGAGGCAAGGTTTAAGAGCGCATTGTCTTCTGTAAGATAGTTTGCATATAGCTTGCACTCATATTCCTAGGCTTTTAAACGGGTTTATATATGAAAAAATTGTTCATTAGGTGCTGCCTTGTAAGCGTGCTGGTCTTTGCATTCTGCACACTGATGAACCTGCTTGGACTGTTCAGATTTCTGGAATACAAATCGTACGACGGAAGAATGGCAAGGACTGCGGGTTTGTTCAAGGCTGACGAAAATATTGCCGTAGTAATCATAGATCAGGACAGCCTTGACTGGGCTAAGGAAAACCTTGGCTGGTCTTGGCCCTGGCCGCGCTCTTCTTACGGAGACATGGTGCGTTTCTTTAACATGGGGAACGCAAACTGCGTGGCATTCGATATGATGTACACGGAGCCCTCTGTCTATGGCAAGGAAGACGATGAATCCTTTGCCAGCGCAAACAGGGAATTTGGAAGGACGGCACTTGCGGTTCATTTTGTGGAAGATGACCCGGACAATGTTCGTGCAGTCTATCCAATTCCGGAGCTTAGGGAGTCTGCTGGAATCCTTTCCAGCGTTGTTAGCGCCAAGGACTTTGACACCGTTGTAAGGCGCAACCGCTACGGCTTTGTTCTGGACGGCAATGTCTTTCCTCAGTTGGGAACTGCACCTCTTGTTGCTGCGGGGGAAAGCACTCGCGAAGAGCTTGGGCAAAAAATAGAGTCTGGCGAGACCGTAAACCTCCGCTTTACCAAGTCTTTGAATGACTACATTCCCTACAGCGCAATGCAGATTCTTCAAAGCTACAGGGCTGCTGTGGGGCTGGATTCCGGCAATGCTGATGCAGACGACGCTGGTGATGAAAACGAAGAAGACGACTTACTTTCCCCAGAAGACTTCGAGGGCATGTCGGTCTTTGTAGGTGTATACGCACCTGGTCTCTTTGATATTTGCAGCACACCCGTTTCCCAAATGTACCCCGGCATGGGAGTGCACGTTTCCCTGCTGGACACCCTGCTTAACGGCAACCAGATAAAGAATGCAAACACACCCCTAACAACTTCCGTCCTAACGGCAGTAATGGCTTTCCTTGGTGCCGCCTTCATCATGCTAGTTTCCGTAGTAAAGAAAAGAAGCGCCGCCTTTGCCCTTACCGCAATGGGCTTTGTCCTACCGCTCGTCTTTTACGTGGGCATCTGCTACGCCTTCTTTGCATGGGGAATATGGATTGCCCTTGTTGCTCCTGTTGCCGCCTTTATCCTGTCCTTTGCATCGTCAACAGCCGCCGGATACTTTTCCGAAGGCAGGCAAAAGAAGTACATCAAGACAGCATTCAGCCAGTACCTTAGCCCCATCGTTATAGACGAACTTGTTGCAGACCCCGCAAAACTAAAGCTGGGTGGTGAACGCAAGCAGATAACATGCTATTTTTCCGACGTACAGGGTTTTACCAGCATAAGCGAAGGCCTTGACCCTGCGGAACTAACCGCATTTTTGAATGAATACACAAGCGAAATGTCCGATGTTATAACGAACAGCGGAGGAACAATAGACAAGTACGAAGGTGATGCAATAATCGCCTTTTGGAACGCCCCAACCGACCAGGAAGACCATGCCCTTAGGGCTGTGGAAGCTGCAATCAGGTGCCAGGAAAGGCTGGAAGAAATGCAGGAGCAGCTTGTAAAGATTTCCCGCAAGAGCGTAAAGCAGCGCATAGGTCTTAACACTGGATACGCGGTAGTAGGAAACATGGGATCCCGCATGAGGTTCAACTACACAATGCTGGGTGATTCCGTAAACCTTGCGGCCCGCCTTGAAGGTCAGAACAAGTCCTTTGGAACCTACACCATGTGTTCTGCGGAAACAAAAAATGCCGCGGTAGAGCATGGCACAAAGCTAAAATTCCGGGAACTTGCCAGGCTTCAGGTTGTTGGCAAAAAAGAAGCGGTCACTGTTTTTGAACCCATGTCTCCCTCCGTCTTTGCAAAGAGGGTAGGGGAACTGGAAACCTTTGCAGAAGGCCTAAAGGAATTCTACAGCGCAAACTTCGCAAAAGCCAAGGAACTTTTCCAAAGCATAGCAAGCTCGGATGCCGCCGCCAAGAATTATCTAGAAAAATGCACGGAATTCATAGCCACCCCTCCCGATGCGGACTGGGACGGCCGTTGGATTGCCACCAGCAAATAGTATGTTGAATACTACATGAGTTGTCATTCCGAACGCTACGCCACATTCGCACGCACTTGCTACGAATGTGTCGCACGCACTTGCTACGAATGTGTCGCACGCACTTGCTACGAATGTGTCGCACGCACTTGCTACAAATGTGGATTCGGAATCTACTGTAGTAAACAAATTGAATGCAAATAGAATGCAATAAGGAGATGAATTATGTCAGACAAGGATGAACTTACGGAAGAAGAAAAGAATAAAATCCTCGAAGGAGTAAGAAGCGACAACAGCAGGAACGAAAGCGGTGCAACCCCAGCTGGCCTAACCCTTTCCCAGGACGACCTGAACAAGCTTCTTGCCGGAAAGCAGGGTTAATGTTTTACGGAAAAATAATAAGACTGTGTTTCAACCGGAATGTCGGAAGATTCAATGCCGTCAATCTGAATAAAGCTTTGCCTTTCCAAAAGGTTTAGCATCTTGTCCAATGCCTCTTCTTCTGCCTGCGCCTCCATTTCCACACGGCCGTCGAGCCTGTTGCGCACCCAGCCTGTAATGCCCAGCATCTTTGCAATCTGCTCGGACCGCCACCTAAAGCCCACCCCCTGAACCATGCCGGAAAAAATATAGTGCCGCCGTATCTTCATCTCTAAGCCCTTTTTAGCCCTAGCAAAGCCCTAGCTGTGGTAGGCACCCTGAATAATGCCAAGCACTTCCTTGTCCTGAAAGTTAAACGAATAATTCTTTGCGGGAACAAATTCCAGTGCATAAAAAGTCCCCAGTTTTTCCTGAATCTCCACCAGGTTGGGAACAAAATCCCTTATGTTCTGTGAATAAATCAGCCAGCACTGAAGGTAGATAAATTCCCCGCCAATAGTGTAGCAGTCCCTCTGTGTCAGCGGCGAATGAATGTATTTAACGTCCGCAAAAGTGTTAAGGTCGCCAATCTCCGCATTTGCATCGTGAACAGCCTTAAACAATGCGTATGCCTTCAAGAGGTTCTTTTCATCGTTCTCAATTGACTGTGCCGCCTGCGTCTTTCCCAAAGTCTTGTAGGGATTAAGGTATTTCTTGTAGGCAGAAATCACCGTAACCTTGTAGTCTTCTTCCCTTGCATTTATCTTCTTCTGCAAAAGCTCGTCCGGGTAAAAAAGGTTCTGCTTTGAATTGTCCCTTGACTGAGGCGATCGTTTAAAAATCTTTGAAAATTCGCTAAAGGCCTCAGCCGCACTTTTTTTTGTTTTTTCAGCCATAATACCCCCGTTCCATTATCGGCATAAATTCCTTTTAACTTTAATTTTCTTCTGGGCGCATGGCAGCCAAGCTGCCACCGGGCTTTCCGGGGTTCCGCCCTCCGGCTCCATTGCCCCTGGCAACGCGCTACCGCGCGCCCCTCCAATCCCTTGCGCATGGCGGCACAAATATTCTTCCTGCAAACCGCCCCTTTTCAAATAAACCCCAATGCCAATCCCGCTTACACTCATATGCCACCCCCTAATCTCTCTTGCATTCCCCCTCAATTTTATGCTATAGTACCCATATCACGCGGTAGTCATATAACGGTATTATGCACGCTTCCCAAGCCTGACACGCGGGTTCGACTCCCGTCTACCGCTAAAAATTAATTTCGTAACAAATACAACAAATTCTAACAAATAAAAGAATTTCGTAACAAAAAAATGCCGGGAGTCGAACCCGCCCGCAGTGAGCGCCGACCAAGTGGGAGGATCAAGCGAACGAAGGGGTAAAAAAGGCCTAACATCGCCCAAAAACAACTTCCACAGTCCCAAAAGCAACCCCTCGAATTTGTTCGACTCCCGTCTACCGCTAAAAATAATTTCGTAACAAATAAAACAAATCTCAATACAAACAATAAGCTCGTAACAAAAAAAATAGACGGGAGTCGAACCCGCCCGTAGTTCGCGCCCTTCGACAAGCTCAGGGACCGCCCTTCGAGAGCCTCAGGGACCACCCTTCGAAATGCCTCAGAAACCTCAATGCCGTCGTCACCCTGAACTTGATTCAGGGTCTGTAAAAGCCAAAAATTCTTTTTTTTCTCCAGCATTGAATTTTCTGCAAAAATGTTGTATACCTTAGCAAAACAGCAATGTTTTATTATCAGAGGTGTTTATGAAAAAGAAAATTTTAGTTTTGGGCGCAGCATTGTGCATGGCCTGCCTTTCCGCATTCTCCATCGGAATCGGTCCGCAGGTAAACGTAAATCCGCTTGTTCCAATCTGGGACGGTTCCAGCACGTGGGGTGCAGCCTGTTCAGTAAAATTTGATTCAATGCCCATCTACTGGGCCTTTGGCTTTGACTCAGGCTACTACACTTACGAAGACGAGGACGGACACAACGTTCACACAACAAAGTACACCACCAGCATAACTGGCGACTACCACATATCGGAAGGAAAGTTCACCGAAATGCTTGGCTGGTACTGGGGCTTCGGCGCTGTCTTTACCGCATCTTTTACCGGCAAGCACAGCAACTACTACCTGTCTGCAGGCCCTCGCATTTATTTTGGCATGAACTGTAAGTTCAACAGGGATACAATGGAGGCCTTTATCCAGACCGCAGCCCAGCCGGAACTTGGACTTGCCTTTGGCGAAGACGGAAAGGAAAACGGCTTTATTAGACCAGCCCTTTACATTCCGACCAACCTGGGAATCCGCTTCTGGTTCTAAAAGGCTTTTAACTGGCTAGTATTTTTTGTAATTTTTTAGCGGCACTTGCCTTGTGCGAGTACCGCTTTTTTTTTGTGAAGCCTAGAAGTCAAACCCCTGGGCTGCAGCAGCTTCCGCATCGGCTGTTAGCTTTGCACGGAAAGCAATAAGCTTTTCTTTTATTTCCGGATATTTAATAGAAAGAATTTGCAGGGCAAGGTAAGCGGCATTTTTTGCGCTGTTTATTCCCACCGTTGCAACAGGAATCTGCGGCGGCATCTGCACTATGCTAAGAAGTGAATCCACTCCCGCAAGTCCGTTGCTCATTCCCGGCGTAACACATTCAAGCGGAACCCCAACAACAGGAAGTGTGGTGCGGCTTGCTATTACTCCAGGCAGGGCTGCGCTAAGTCCCGCTCCTGCAATTATAACTTCCGCTCCGTCTGCTTCCACCTGCTTA
This sequence comes from Treponema sp., assembly GCA_017961705.1. Taxonomy (GTDB): domain Bacteria; phylum Spirochaetota; class Spirochaetia; order Treponematales; family Treponemataceae; genus Treponema_D. Next base: position 7,505 of record JAGCWT010000092.1, on the reverse strand, counting down.
ACGGTTTTTACAAGAAGGTCTCCTGCGCGGTGGGCAGAAATAACAAAGGCTTTGTATTCAACGCCAAATTCCTTAAGAACTGCGGCTGCCTTTTTCATAGTTTCCGAGTCTGATTTTGAACCTAAAAATATTGCAACTTTCATGAACCCACTTTAGCACAGGCAAGTAGAAAATTCAAGGTTTAAGATTGGGGCTTTTTTTGACGGACGGTAAATCTTGCATTATAATCTTATCTACTAGGAGATACATCAATGGAAAATGAACAGCAGGTTATGGATACTGAAGCTAAAGATGACGGATCCTTTCTAAAGTCTTGTTTCCTGGAAATGGGGAAAGGCGGAGCAGGGATGTGCATTGTGCGAGTTGTAATGCTTGCGCTATTTGCCCTTATCCCTTATTTTTTGGGGAAACTTGCACTTTCTCAAATGTTTGTGCAAAAAGATGCCCCTTACAAGTACAATGTAGAAGCCACTCTGATTAAAAAAGACAAGAAGGTGACCGACTACTGGTATGCTGACAGGAAAAAATGCAAAGAAGCTGGAGTGAATTATGCAACAGTAAAAAATAGTGACGACTTTCAGTATAGAGAATATAAAAAGCACAAGCTTAGCGTAGATTATTATCTTACTTGGGAGTTTTTACTTGACGGTGAAAAGCATAACTTTACTACAAGTTCATGGTTGTTTAGCTTCCAAAGCCCTGGCAACAAAAAATCTTTCAAGGTCTTTAGCCAAGACGGCAAGGAGTTTAAAACAGGCAGTTTTTCATTCTCTTTGCTTTGGCTTATTGTTCTTATCGTGAGTGCAGCAATAATGCTGGCGTTTGCTTTTTGCATTCTTGGCGCTTTTTACGGAATTGTAGCATCTCCATTTAAAAACAAAGACGCTTCTTCTGGCAAGTGACAGTTAGGTAGAACCATTTATAGGAACATGTTATTACCGGTGTATCAGAAGAAACATTGAGCGATATGCCCCTAAACAACAGTCCTTGGTTGTTGTAGTTTGACAAGAAAACCTTATTAATATACTACTTGATAAAGAAAAATATCGGTAAGCAAAAAAATGGGGTTCTTAAGCATATCGCGAAACGTTGAGCGATATGGCCCCTAAGCCGTGCCGGATGAAACGGTAGCAAGGCGTTCCGTTGAAGAGGGGGTTAAAGGGGAGGGAAAAACCTCGCTCGCTAGAAGTTGCACTGCGAAACGGAGTAGGGGTTTTTCCCTCCCCTTTGTATGGGGCTCAATCTTATTCCCAACCGAATGTTGCCGGGGGCTTGTTGCTCAGGTCAAAGAAGATTGCGTCCGTGTAGGGCAGGGCTGCAATGTCGCGTACAATCTGCATAAGGTCTTCCTGTGGCAGCTGGGCAAAGCGGGCAGTCATTACGTCTTCTGAGTAGAGGGGGCGCAGTACGAAAGAGCAGCGTTCCGCAGTAGAAGCGTAGGGCAGGTTTATGGTAAGGTGCTGGAATATCTTTGAATACCAGCCGTTTTTGTGCAAGGCGGTAAGAACAATGTTGTCTGCTTCGCGTGTCTGGTCAAGGCGGCGGCGGTCGCAGTATCCTTCCTGCAGGGTAAGGTCTTGCGTCTTTAGCGCAGGATTCTGGTAGAGCTTTATTATGCAGCGGTTTATGAAGTTTGAAGAGTTTGTGATTGAACCGGATGCCTTTTCAAGCTTTTCCCACTTTTTGGGCAGGTGGCAGAAGCCGTTTCCTTCATCGCCAAAATCCAGAACAGAAGGAAAGCGGTAAGTTCTAAAGTCTCCCTGAACTCCAACGGAGCGGACAGGAAGCACGTATTTTACAAGGTTTTTCTTGCAGTTTTCGCAGAAGATTCCTTCCAGGCTGATTGACTGAATTTCCTTTTCTGCCTTTTCAAAATCTTCCCTGTCGCTTTCTGACATTTTTCCGTTTGAACAAAGCACGTTTATGCTAAGACCAGGACCCGGGAATGGGTGCCTCATAACAAGATCGTCTTCAAGTCCAAGCTTTTTGCCGATTGAGCGTACCTCGTCCTTGTACAAATCCTTGAGCGGTTCAATTACAAGGCCCTTTTCTATAAGTTCCTGAATTCCGTCTACGCGGTTGTGGTGGGTCTTTATGACCTTTGAGTTTTTAGTTCCGCCGGATTCAATGATGTCCGGGTAAAGGGTGCCCTGGGCAAGAATCCAGTTGGAGCCGTCCAAGTGCTGTTTTTCAAGAACGCTGTTGCGCACTGCAATAAAGTTTTCGCCAACCGCCATTCTCTTTTTCTGGGGGTCGGTAAGGCCTTTTACCGCATTAAGGAAGCTTTCGCTTGCGTCTTCGCAGATAAAGTTGTTGAATCCGTGTGCCTTGTATGAAGAAGCAACGTTTGCGCTTTCGTTCTTTCGCATAAAGCCGTTGTCTATGTGCAGTCCAAGAACCCTTTCCTGACCAAGCGCCTTGTTTAGAAGGGCAAAAGCAACCGTGCTGTCAACTCCACCGCTAAGGAAGAGGAGCACGTTCTTTTGGCCGGCATCCTTTTTTATGCTTTCCAGTATGTGGTTAAGAACAGTGTCTTCGCTCCAGTTTTTCTGCATTCCGCAAATCTCTGCAAAGTTTGCAAATATTTTGTTTCCTTCCAGTGTGTCTTTTACTTCGCAGTGGCACTGCAAGCTAAAGCGTTTTTTTGAAAGGTTCTGAAGGGCAGCGTAAGGGCAGTCCTTTGTTGTACCTATTACCTCAAAGCCCTGTGGCAGTTCAAGAACTCCGTCCTGGTGGCTCATCCAAACCTGTGTGGGAGAAGAAACGCCTTTTAGAAGGGGAGAAGAAGAACCAGCGCTTGTTTTTTCCAGTGATGCAAATCCAAATTCGCCAACTTCTGCCTTGCCAACCTTTGCGCCGTATGTTTGCGCCATAATGTGGTGTCCGTAGCAAAGACCAAGAACCGGAATGTCAAGATTGAGTATTTCCTTGTTGAATTCGGGGATGTCTTTTTCGTAGACAGATGCGGGGCCGCCGCTTAAGATAATTCCGCGGGTATTTTTAATAGAAGAAACTTCAATAGATGGCAGAGCAATTTCTGAATACCAACCCATCATGCGCAGACGCTTTGCAATAAGATGTGCGTACTGGCTTCCAAAGTCTAAAACAAGAATTTTTTCGCGTTCCATAAGCGATTATATGAATTCTTTTTGCAAAAGTCAATCAGTCATAAAGGGGTGTAGAAATCAAGTACAAATCTAAAACAAACTTGGTAAGCATTATTCTAAAACACGGTAGGCTTCCATTCCCGCCGGGAACCGCGCCGAAAACCCATGATGCGCGGTAATAGGTGTCTAACTCCCTACGGTCGTACCGCGCAAAATGGGTTTTCGGCACGAACCCCGGCTCCATTCCAGCCTACCTACACTTTTATCGCATAGTGAAGTTTCTATTTGTGAACAGCACTTGTTTTCCACTCTGAAGGAGAGCATAGGAAAGAATAGGCTCCTAGCCTACATTTATCATCTTTGCAAAGAATTGTGAATTTAGATTGACACTTATTAATGACAAAAGGCATAAAGGGGAGGGGAAAGTCTTACTCGCCAAAGACGCCGAATAGGTCTAGGATTTTTATGATTATGGTTAGGATTATGTCGCGGATTAGGTGTCGCAGGATAAAGACTATGGCAATTCCAAAGCAGGCTCCTCTTGGGGACTTTAGAAGGTAATATCCGGCGGCGGCTCCAAGCGGAAGGAATATAATGCCTGAACGGAATCCAAGCGAACGGGAAAAAAGCTGTATAAGGAACATTCCAAGGCTTATTCCCGTCATCGTGTAGAGCAGCTTGTCCAGGTTAAAATAATATGCCACTACGGCAACAATGGAAATTGATATGTAGAACATGTAGTTCAAGGTCATAAGGCAGCTTAGGGTTTTGCCTATTGCGTCTACAGTTTTGTCTGTTCCATCGGAGACTTTTTTTAGTTCTGGGGCACGGCTGTCTTTGTCTACCTTTGAGCCGCATACCGGGCAAACAAGGGAATTCATGTCGTCCATGCTTTTAATTGTAAAGTCAAATTCTTTCTGGCAGTTAGTGCAATATCGTTTCAAAAGAAAGCCTCTGTTTGTAATATGGATTAAGTTTAGCACAATATTTGGCAAAAGGCAAAGGGGATTTTTTGCATAGCAGTTTTGAAAAGGTACTATACAAAAAAAAAGTAGGTGCTATAATGAAAAAAGAAAATCTTAGGAGGATTTTATGAAAAATCTAAAGACCGTATTAGGTATTGTTTCTTTGTTTGCAGCATTCATTATGCTGCCTTTGGCTTGTGCTACGACTAAAGATGCAACTCTTCCAATGAAATATGAAGAGGTTGTTGACATTTCTGGCTCTAAGGATGCTATTTATACAAAGGCAAATTTGGTATTTGTTGATTTGTTTAATAGTGCTAAATCTGTATTGCAGTATTCTGACAAAGAAGCTGGTGTTATGAAAGGAAAGTATGTTTCGGATCTTTCTCTGCCAACAGCAACTTATGAAATCTGTTCAATAATTGATGTTTCTGTTAAGGATGGAAAGTATAAAATTGCCATGACTTTATCAGATGTTACGGAAACTTATAATCTCTGGTCATTGTCAGCTGGACAAACTCGGAAAGTAGCACCTAATGATGAAATCTTAGCAAAAATGAATGAAAAATGGAAAAATCTTGCTGCAGAATTTAAATTACGAATGAATGCATATACTTCATGGTAAAAAAGAAGATAAACTTTTTCTGTGCCATTGCTTTATTAGTGCTTGCAGTTGTTCTTTATCTGATATTGCACGGCACAGAAAACCTTTTTGTATCAAAAATCATAAAGAGAATATTTCCCAGCCTTTCAAAAATCCAATCAGTGAAAATAACTAATTCATTTGCCAAAAATTACCTTGTTGATGCGTTATGGTTCTTTTCATTCCTACTGTTTTGTTCAATATTTGAGAATCAAATCTATTGCCTTCTAGCACTTCTGGTGGCACTTGTGCTGGAGTTTTTACAAATGGCTTTTCTCCAGCTTGGAACTTTTGATTGGATGGATGTAATCCTTTATATTGTTGTTTTTGCATTTTTCTTATTGCTGGAAAAAATAAAACATTTTTCTTTTTGCTAAAGATGTTGTTTCTTGAATGCAAATTGACGAACAAACCTACGCCGCCATGGAGCCCCGGGTTGCTTGCAACCCATAGTACCGCACGCAGGGCGGTATGAGCGTTAGCGAAGGGCGGAACGGCGGTGGCGCAAAGGGGCTGGCGGTCGAGTTAGCCAAGGAATAAAATGGTAGAACTAAAAAAAGTTCGTCCAAAAAATTAAGAGCAAAAGAAAGATGGGCTATTGCGATTCCGGGGTTTTGTTTTCCATGGTAAGAATTGCGCTTTTGTCTCCGGCCAGCATGCGGGAACACATTTCGACAGGCATGGGTTTGCCCTTTAAGAAGCCCTGCATGTTGTGGCAGTTGAATTTTTTAAGGACGTTAAGCTGGGCATCCGTTTCTACACCCTCTGCTATGGTATCCAGCCCCATTTTGGAGACAAGGTTTACTATGCTTTCCGTTATCTCTGCTTCCACACCGTTTTGTTCGGCGATGTTGGAAATAAAGGAGCGGTCTATTTTTAGTGTGGTAAGCGGCAGCACCTGCAGGTAGCGCAAACTGGAGTAACCGGTTCCAAAGTCGTCAAGCGAGATTCCGATTCCCATGTTGCGGATTTCCTTAAGTTTTGCAACGGTTTCGTCTATGCTGTCTATGAGCATTCCTTCCGTAATTTCTATTTCCAGGTGGCGGACGTCTATTCCGTGGCGGTTTATCTTTTTTATAAGCTCGTCAATAAAGTTGTCTTTTTTGAACTGTATGGGCGAAACGTTTACGCTTACGATTCCGTCAAAGTTGTATTCGCTTTCCCACATGCGGATTGTTCTTAGTGCCGTGTCCAGAACCCAGTCGCCGAGCGGTATTACAAGCCGTGATTCTTCTGCAAGCGGAATGAATTTTCCGGGGCTTATCCAACCCAGGTCTTCGTCGTACCAGCGGATAAGGGCTTCAAAACCTCTGAGCGCACCGGATGAAATGTCAAACTGGGGCTGGAAGTAGAGCTGGAAGATGTTGTCTGCCATTGCCTTGGACAGCTTGCTTTCTATATTCATCTTTTGTATGAATTTTTCCTGCATTACCTGCTGGAAGAAAGCCACATTGTTCTTTCCGTTCTTCTTTACTTCTGCCTTTGCCATGTCTGCAAACTTTAGCATGTCTTCGCTGTTGGAGCTGTCGTCCGGGTAGAGTGCCGCCCCTGCCGAAATGCTTATGTTCTTTTCGCGGAAGCTTGCAAGCAGTTGGTTTGCCTTTTCCTGCATCTCTTCGCGCGAATTAAGGTGGCTGCAGAGGAAGATGAATTCATCGCCACCAAAGCGGAAAGCCGTGTCGTTTTCGGATTCAAGATGGTGAAGGGTGTCTGCTGCAGAGCGGATTAGTTCGTCGCCTGCCGTGTGCCCAAGCGAATCGTTTACGTTCTTGATGTTGTCCAGGTTCAAAAGGAAGATGCCAAATTTGTCGTTGGTTCTTTTTTGTGCCGTTGCCGCCCTCATAAGACTTGCGTTAAAGGATGCCCTGTTCTGCATTTTTGTTAGCGAATCGTGGAAGGCCGTGTACTGGAGCTGCTCGTTAAGGCTCTTCATGTTGGAGAACTTGGTCTTTAGCTCCGTCTGGCTCTTGCTAAGTTCATCGCTAAGGGTTGCAAGCCTAAGGTTCTGGTTCCTAAGCTGAATCTCGTTTTCCTTGTCGCGGGAAATATTGGAGACCGTTACCGTAATGAATTCTTTTTCTATGCCGGTAAAGACAATTCTTACCCAGCAGCCCAAAAGGTTTGAATAGTAGGAGCTTTCCACACCGCTGGAACTTTTTACGCATTCGTCTGCAACTTCGCTCCAGTGGAATTTTTGGGAAAGCAAGTGCTGGAAGCCGGAAAGTTTGTCGCCCGGGTGAATGTAGGATTTTGTTAGTTCTTCAAAGGCTGCGTTGGTATAGTCAATGGAGAAGTCGGCGATTGAACCGTCCTGGCTGTATATTGGGGTTGCAACAAGAACCGCCGTAGAGAGGGTGTCTAGAATTTTCTTGTAGTATTGTCCAGGTTTACCTTCCAACGCCATTGTCTCCTTTACTTGCCTACATTATATAACATTTTGCAAAAATTTTCATGCTTTTTTAAATTTTTTAGCATAAAAGATAGGCATAAAAGTAACTTTCTTTTTACTTTTTAGGAGCGCATTGCTTTAAAACCGCCCCCTTCCTTGGCTAAAATCGGCAGACACTCCTAGTATTACCCGCCATTCAGGGTTCCGGCTCCCGCCTCCATTGCTATCGCAACCCGCCTGCGGCGGGCCCTTACTGTCGGGGCTAGGCTTCTTTTCTTTCCACCCCAACCCCCGCGTTCCCTGAGCTTGTGGTCCCTGAGCCTCCTATGTTTTTTGTCAATAGGTTAAGCCGCTCCTGATTCCTCTTTTTGATTTATTGCACATTCTGCAAGTTCTTTTGT
>JAGCWT010000091.1 GCA_017961705.1 Treponema sp. | reverse complement strand
TACGGTAAGGAAAACATCAACAACATCCTCTGGCGGGAAAAATTCTTCTTCATGCCAAACCTGCAGTTCAACGCGCTTACACTCACCAAGCCAAGGAACGACAGCAAGTACGAGCCCCTCTACAACCGCACGGACTACCTGCGCACGGTATTTACGGTTTTGGGACGCCGCATAGACGAAAACGCCTCCGCAAAGAAGCCTGTTTTGGGTGTCTTGAATCCATGGGACCGCTACGAGTTTGACATCCCCAACATTGTGTCAAAACGCATGGATGTTCTGCTGGGTGCAAAGAAGGACGACAAGACGACAGCCGCCACCAATTCCAACCTGATTAAATACACCATGTGTGTGATTGCAGTTCTTGACTGGTGGATTAACAACCCGGACACACCCGCATATACAACCGATTCGCTCAAGTTCTACAGAATGGCCCCGGACGGCTCCCCGGAATTCTCTGCGGAAGTACGTTCAGACCAGAACCAGCTGTTTGCGGATGCGATTAAGAAAGCAGTTGCAGCACGCGCAAAGTAAAGAACGCTGCCACATTTGACGGTATTGTCATTCCCGTGCTTGACACGGGAATCTCTATTGCCTTTATTGTTAAGATTGCCGGATCAAGTCCGGCAATGACAGTTTAGTTGTTAGACAATGACAGTTTTTACAGCTGTATTCCGGACTTTATCTTTTCGTCAAAGCGGGCTTTTTTCTTGCCTTCAAGGGGATTGGCCTTTCCATCAAGAACTTTTCTTAGCGCATCCATTTCTTCACCTGTAAACGAAACTGAATTGTTGATGTCGTTCTCAAAAGAGGATGTGGCCATGGGGCATACCTTGCGGACCATCTCGAGCATTACTTTTGCATATTCTCGAATCTCATACTGGGCATGACTGTCCAGCCTCAGCTTCAGGAAGTGGAAGAGGTTGTGCAGGTCCATCTGCCAGTAAAATTCTGTGTAAAGCGAAAGGGGAAGGTTGATTCTTGCAATTTCTCGGGCAAGTCCCTTTTCTATCATCTTGCTGTATTCGCTGTAGGCATTTTCCTGTCCCTTGGTAAATGCATCGCGGTATTCCTGGGCTTCTTCTTCCGGCAGAGCGTCACTGTTTCTTCCCTGCTTGTTGTCCTTTGACTGTGTGGCTATGCAGGAATTTTCCGGAACATAGAATTCGTCCTTCATGATTGAATAGCGGCCCGAAACCTCGTTCATCCTGCCCATTCTGTGCCTGACCCACTGGCGCGCAACAAAAATCGGCATCTTTACGTGGAATGTAAAGACCACCTGCTCAAAGGGAGAGGTATGCTGATGACGCAAAAGGTAGTCGATTAAGCCGGCATCCTCGCTCACAGTTTTGGTTCCAGCACCATAAGACACGCGCGCCGCCTGAACTATGCGCTGGTCGGATCCATAATAGTCAACCAGACGGACAAATCCCTTGTCCAAGACCTTGAATTCCTTATCCAATATTTCTTCCGCTTCCGCAACAATACAATGAGCCATACTAACCTCGATTTTTATTCAACTAAATTTTCTAAATCATTCCTCTTCGTCAGAGGTATTGTCTTCTATCTGTTCAAATTGAAGGGGACTTTCCGCCTCTGCTTCATCTTCAACATCATCCTGCACGCTGTCGGGATTTATAACCAGGGTCCTGTGCCTCCAAAGGTAGACGACATAGAGCACCCCAAAGACCACAAGCAGGATTCCCACTATGCGGATGATTCCGGTAATGTTGATGGTTGCAATCACAAAGAGGAAAATGGCGACAAAGACAGAACTCACCGCCTCTATCCTCATGGGCTTTATGTGGATATCCTCAGGCTCCAGTTTTGCCGCAAAAAAGAACTGCATAAACCCCGAAAGCAGAATGAAAACCGCAAGAAGATAAAGCAGAACCCTAATGATGGTTTCCGCAGTAGTAAAGAACGCAAGGGGAAGGAATACCGCCAAAAGACCCACCAAAAGGCTTGCCAGAGAGCGGATCAAGATAAGCCGGTTAAATGTGGGGTCCGCAGAAAGCTTCCTCAACTTGAAAAAGTCATACAGGCCCTTTACGATGGCGCCGGCACCCAGAGCAATAACAATAATCTTAATGCTGAATTTTGTAAAAATCGAAAGCATGAGCCCTAAAAATATGCAGAGCCCGCTCCATAAAAATTC
>JAGCWT010000090.1 GCA_017961705.1 Treponema sp. | reverse complement strand
TTGGTCCAGTAAGAACTTTCTTTGACGGAGAAAGCAGCATGGCTGGAACGGTTGCTAATGCAATAATGCTGGTCTTTACGTCTGCGCTTGTGGGCTTTAAGTTTGCCATGCTTACAAAAATTACCGGCAGCATCTTTATGGGAATGGGAGACCATTTTGTGAACAATACGATTGTTAACATTTTGCATGTGGTCTCAAAAAACGGAGCTGACCAAATGATGGCCGTCCGCGTGGCTCTTGCTCAGTCACTTTCTTTTATACTGGTCTTGATATGGTTTGCAATGAGTTCTAGCCGCAACAGGAGGGCAAAATGAATATATATGTTGATTTTGATGACTGCATTTGTGAAACCGCAAGGGCTTTTTCAAAATATGCAGAGGAGCTTTTTGGAAAGAAAGTGCCTTATGAAAAAATTCGTTTCTTTAACCTAAAAGATTCTTTTTCGCTTACGGATGAACAATATGACCAAATGATGATAAAGGGGCATGAACCGGAAAAGATTCTTTCTTACGAGGAAACACCTGGTGCTTGTGATGTTATAAAAAGCTGGATAGAAAGCGGATATAATGTCTATGTTATAACAGGAAGACCATTAAGCGTTTATAAAGAGTCAAGGCTCTGGCTTGATAAGCGGGGACTTGATAAGGCTCAGCTTTTTTGCCTGGACAAATATGGCAGGGACAATTTTCTTAAGGGTAGCAAATTTGACCTTACGCTTGAAGATTACTACAAAATGAACTTTGACTATGCCGTGGAAGATTCGCCGCTTGCCTTTAAGTTCTTTAATCATCTTCCAAAGCTAAAAGTGCTTGTCTATGACCGTCCATGGAACCAAGGCTGTGACTTTCCAGGCAAAAACTTTTTCCGCTGTACAGATTGGAAAAGTATAGCGGAAAAAGTAATTTTACAGTCTTCTTAGTAACCGATTTCTTTTAGTACGCTGTCTATTAAGCGCATGTTTTTTAAAGAAAATTCTTCCGTTATGTGCGGTGAATCCCCATTTAGAATACAGGCGTTCAACTGGTCAAGTTCTAGCGCATAGTTCTGAGGGGCGTCTATGTTTCTTACAATAGATTTCCCTTCTGCGGTAATCGTGTAGCTGAGCTTTCCTTCCTGATTGTATTCGACTGCGCTTATTATGCTGCCCTTTGTTCCATGAACGTATAGGCGGTCATAGCGGCCATTTGTGTTTGCACCCAAAGCCATTCCTACGGTAAAAGATGCCCGTGCTCCGTTTGCAAAGTTTAGGCCTGCAACCGTCAAGTAGTCAACGCCGTTTTTAATGTCTGCACTTGCATGGATTTCTGTTACGTCAGAGTTTATGAGCGACAAAATCATTGTGGTGCAGTAGCAGCCAAGGTCATACATTGCTCCACCGCCAAATTCTTTGTGCAGGCGGAAGTCTTCCTTGTATCCTTGGGTTACAAATGCGGTGTCAATAAAATCAATGTTACCGATTATTCCGCTTTGCACGTCTTTTTTTAGAGATTCAACATAGGGGCTGTGGAGGTAGGCATAGGCTTCCATTAGGATTACACCGTTCTTTTTTGCGGCATCAAACATTTTTTGAACTTCACCGGCATTCATGGCAAGGGGTTTTTCGCAGAGGACATGTTTTTTTGCTTCAAGTGCTTTTATAACCCACTCGCAGTGGATATGGTTGGGAAGAGGAATGTAGACTGCCTGAACATTTGGGTCGGCCAAGAGAGCATCATAGCCCACATATCCTTTTTCAAAGCCGAATTCTTTTTTGTAGGCATCGACTTTTTTTTCGTCACGACCTGCAATTGCGTACAGTTCGCAGTTTTTTGATTTTTTCATTCCGGGAATCGTAGCCCAGCGCGCAATTCCGGCTGTTCCCAATACACCCCATTTTACTGCCATAAAAAACTCCTCATATATTTTTTTGCAGATAGATCATGTCTACCAGCTGAATCCCACATTCAAAAATTGGATGGTCGTAATTTTCCGTAAAGAAATTTTTTACTACGTGTGAACGCTTGAAGCCGCATTTTTCGTAGAAGGGAATTGTAAGGGGACTGTCGCCAGTTCCAACTTGAAGAACAGAATATTTTCCCCTAAATTTTTCTTCCACAAACTGAATAAGCTTTTTACCGTAGCCTTTTCCGTGGCAGCTTGGGTCTGTAGCGATGTTTTTAATTTCTAGAATGCCATTGCCCTCGTTGGTAACTACCACTTCGCCTTTTACTCCGTCATCGGTCAGGACGAACATCCTTCCTTCTTGCAAATATTTGTCAACCATTTTTTCCTGTTCATCTGCCAAAAGAAGAAGGTCAAGGAAGTCTTTTTTGTTATCGTGTATTTCCTTTATTTCCATTTACTTATACAATAGCACACTTTGTCTTTTATGTCTGCTAAATAAATTTTATCCGCATTTCCGTGTAGCGGGCTTCAACATCTGTAAAACCAACTTTTTTGTAGATTGGGTAGCCATCTTTTGTAGCTTTTAGGTCTATTCTGCCAAGGCCTATTTTTTTGCCGTGTTCAACCAGGTTTTGCATAAGAGTTGTGCAGATGCCCCTTCCGCGGTATTCATGCTCCGTGTATACGCTTAGCACTTCTCCGTAAAGTCCGTTCAGCAGAACTGAATTTGCAGGCATTTCTATTATGTGCAGGTATGCCACCGCAACAATTTTTTCTTTGTCGCGTGCGGTAAAAACTACAAGCTCCGTGCCCAGTTTTCTTTTAAAATAGTCGGGGAGTTGCTTTTCCATGCCGTTTTTTTCTTCTTGGCTTACGGAACCAAAATCATCTTTCATGTATGCAATTCTAAGGCGAACCAGTTCGTCTATGTCTTTGCTTGTTGCCGTGTCAAAGGTAAGTTCCATTTTTTTTCTCCTGCTGTAAAAAGTATAGCACAGGAAAGCAGCAATTAAAAGGAATGTTTTTGCAATATTTAATAACAATTATTCATGTGGTGTAAAATATTGTTATTAATTTTTAGACAGCTTGATTCCAACTTCAACGAGTAGTTTTGTATAGCTGCCAAGGTGGCTGTTATGGTACAAAGCATTTTTTCTGCTGACAACCGAAAACCTTTTTCCGTCAATGTTATATGAGGAAATCCTATTGGGCATATTCAGTAAATTTAAAAAGACACTGGAATATTTTTTTTCACGGATGATAATCCAGCTTCCCGACCGGTAAAAATAATATGTCGCTGATTTTCCTCCGCAAAGTATTTCAAATATGATGTAAGAACAGTTTGTGTTGTCTTTTGGAGAGAAGACAAATGCGGTTCCCGAATCGTGTTCGTTTAAGTATTGCGAGACATCTACCTTTGACGGATTTTCTTCGCAGTGTGAGCGTATTCTTTTTTGAATTGTCGTAATAGAAATGTTAAGGCAAATATAAAAAGCCAATAGGCATAATAAAAATATGAGGCCTGCACGTGCCTGAGACTTTGTAAGTGGTTTGTTACTTTTATTCATTTTGGCTTTCCTTGTCTTTGTTTGCTTTTAGCGTAGTCATTTTCCATGCGGCTATAAGGTAGTAGGGTGGGAAAGTGATGAATTGAACAATCATGCTTTTTGCTTTTGTGCTTAGGCGAAAGGTGCGAAGACCCCGTTCTGCAACAAAAAGTGCCCATTCTTCGTCGGTAAGCTCCGCGTTTATTCCCCACCAAAACGGGTAGATGATTAGAGCAAGGCAGGGAACAAGAAGAACAAGATAATGGTTTGCTTTCCAAAGGGCAAGCGAAATGGTTGTGATTAGCACAAGGTTTTCTAGTGTGGAAATGATTCTGTGGGCAATGATGACGGTACGGTTTTTGCTGTCTTTTGTCTTTATCCAAAAGATAAAGATTGGAATGTTGAGCAGTAAGATAACCATTACTATGGCAAAAATTTGTTCGGCCATTTTTCTCTCCTCTGTTATTATAGTAAAAAATACCTCTTGTGCAAGCGATCTTGAAAAGAAACCTAGCCCCGATTGGAAGGGCGGCGCAGCCGTTGCGGAACGAAGTGGAGTAATGGAGGGGGTAGGGGCCCCCGGAACCCTGGAAAGCGGGATACACGAGAGTCTGACCGGCGGGTAGCCGGGCACAGTTTTAATATTAAGGCGGCTCCAAAAATCAAAAAGTATTTGCCAATTACAATAAAATTGCTCTTGTAGACAAGGGAATTCTGAAATATAATAGAAGAATATTTGGCTATAGTGTAAGGAGATTAAAATGAGCAAGTATGCAGGTACACAGACAGAAAAGAATTTGCTGGCAGCGTTTGCGGGTGAATCACAGGCGCGCAACAAGTATATTTATTTTTCTCAGGTGGCACAAAAAGACGGACTTGAAAAAATTGCAAAGATTTTTGAAAAGACTGCCGGTAACGAAGAGCAGCACGCAAAGATGTGGCTGACGGAGCTTAGCGGAATTAACGATACAACTACAAACCTAAAGGCTGCCGCTGACGGAGAAAACTTTGAATGGACCGACATGTACGAAGGTTTTGCAAAGACTGCCGAAGCTGAAGGTTTTAAGGAACTTGCCGCAAAATTCCGTGCAGTTGCAAAAATTGAAAAGCGTCATGAAGAGCGCTACCGTTCGCTTTTAAAGGATGAGGATTCTTCTGCCCAGCTTAAGAACAGCACCGTAAAAGTTTGGGAATGCCTTAAGTGTGGCCACATCGTTGTAGGTCCAAATGCACCTGATTACTGCCCAACTTGCGGTGAATACAATCAGTATTTTGAAGTGCGCGAAGACAACTACGATATGATTATGACTTGGGGCCGCTAAAGAGCCTTAAGGAATGAACCCCAGAGAAAATCTTCTTTGGGGTTATTTTTTTTCTCCGGTACAATTAGAATATGACATTTACCTGTCATATTTTTCATGCTAAAATATTCCTATGATTAATACGGAAAACCTATTTGAGCTGGTTTACATTTTGATAGACAAAAAGAAGGTCACTGCTAGGGAGCTGTCGGAACATTTTGGGGTTTCCACGCGTACCATCTACCGTTGGATAGACTCTCTTTGCCTTGCCGGAATTCCTATTTTTTCTACAAAAGGCTTTGGCGGGGGCATAGAAATAGACGAGCATTACTCGCTGGACAAAACCGTCTTAACGGAAGACGAGAAGGTTAGTCTTGCGGCCGCTGCAAATGCGGTTTCTGCTTTGTCTGGTGATGATGCAAGCCGGGCTGCTGCAGGAAAAATCCGTTCCCTTACAAAGGAAAAGACCGACTGGCTGGAAGTGGACTTTGGCTCTTGGAATCCGCTGGGGGCATATATTAGAACTGTATTTGACGTTGCAAAAGGCGCTATCCTTAAGAGGCAGCTTCTTTGCTTTGACTATTATTCAAGCCATGGGGAGGTAGGCAGGCGTTTTGTTCAGCCGTGGAAAATTGTATTCCGAGGACAGGCTTGGTATTTGTACGGCTGGTGCAACCAAAAGGAAGAGGCTAGGTATTTTAAGCTGAGCCGCATTCAGAACATACGCAACACCAGGCGGGCTGCGGATATTTTTGAAGATTCCCCTGCATTTAAAAAGTCCCGGTCAAAAGAGCATGACAGGGAATATTCTGAGAACCTAAAAAAAGAATACCGTCTTGTTACGATTACGGTCCGCATTCCGCAAAAAGACGTGTGGCGCATTATGGATGACTACAAAATAGAAGAAAACCAGGCTTCTGATGCGGATCCTGACGGTTTGACAACGGTTACATTTAAGATTCCTGATGAAGTTTGGCTTGTAACCTACCTGCTAAGCTTTGGTTCCTCGCTGGAGGTTGTTTCTCCAAAGAGCGTAAAGATTGCCCTGGAAGAAGAAGTCAAAAGGATGTACCAGAAGGTTGTATAATGCATTTTGTAAGCGCAAAGACAATACTGAATTCCAACGGAATTAACCTCTACCGCGGATGCACGCACGGTTGCATTTACTGCGACAGCCGAAGCCTTTGCTACCATACGCCAATTCCCTTTGAGGATATAGAGGTAAAGCAAAATGCCATAGAACTGCTGGAGGATGCCCTTAGCCATAAGCGCAAAAAATGCATGGTTGGAACAGGTTCCATGTGCGACCCCTATATGCATTGCGAAAAAGACTTGTGCATTACACGAAAAACTCTGGAGCTTCTGGAAAGACGTGGCTTTGGTGCTGCCCTTCAGACAAAATCAGACATGGTGCTTAGGGACTTGGATATAATAGAAGCAATAAACCAAAAGACAAAATTTGTTTTGCAGATGACCATTACAAGTGCGGACGACAATCTTTGCCGCATCATAGAGCCCAATGTTTGCCCTACAAGCCGCCGCTTTGAGGTGCTGAATATCTTCCGCGAAAGGGGAATACCCACAATTGTTTGGCTAAGCCCCATTCTTCCCTTTATAAACGATACTGAAGAAAATTTGCTTTCAATAATGGACCGCTGTGTACAAGCTGGCGTAAAAGGAATAATTTGCTTTGGCTTTGGGCTTACCCTGCGCGATGGCAACAGGGAATATTTTTATTCTGCCTTGGACAGGCATTTTCCCGGTATGAGGGAGAAATACGAAAAATCCTTTGGAAAAAGCTACGTGTGCGATAGCCCCAACAATGCAAGGTTAATGCAGATTTTCCAGAGGGAAAGCAAAAAGCACAAGATTTTATGCACCCCGGATGAATGTTTTTCCTACATGAAGGCTTTCCCCGAAAAAGATTTGCAAATGGAATTGTTTTCGTGAACAAAACAAGCCTACCCCCGATTGGAAGGGCGGTTGGTTAAAAATTGCATCCATGCAAGGAACCCTGGAAAGCGGGTTAGCAATAGAAGTTTGGTCCAGAAGAAAAAGAAAAATCCACTCTTGAATCGGACTGAAAATTCTACTATAGTGTTTTATATTAAAGAAATAGTTTTAGGAAACCCGTTATGAAAATTAAAGCGTTTTTTCTTGCATTGATGTTTTGTTTGGCTTTAAAGCCCAATATGATTTTTGCCCAGGAAGCGGCAGCTGTAGATGAGGAAGCCACTCCTTTGGAACAGGAGACTAGTGTAGCCACAAGCAAGCCTAAGAATAAGGAAAAAGAAGACCTCTCTTTTAATTTGGGAACCTATCTTTTTGGCGACCCTTCCGAACATCACTATATTACAGGTATTAGCGGCATGTTGGTTGCAAATTCCATAATTTTCTGTTGGAACAAATTTGTAACAAGGCAGGGCTGGACAAAAGTAACGCTTGATGATTGGAAGCATTTTTACGAAAAAGACTGGGAATATGACACAGACTGGTACTGGACCAATTTTGTATTGCACCCATATCAGGGTTCGCTTTACTATACCAGCGGACGCAATGCCAATTTTACGCCTTTTGAGTCCCTTCTCCTTTCTGCTTCCGGTTCGCTGATTTGGGAGTATTTTTGCGAGACAAATGCGCCTTCTGTGAACGACTTGGTTTATTCAAGTGTTGGTGCTGCTTTTATGGGAGAAATGCTCTACAACCTTAGTTACGAGATGCAGAACTTGGGCTATTACGCAAGCTACATTCCCAATCCAATGCGCATGTGGTCAGATTTGGTTCTGCAGAAAAAAGCCCTTCCCCGTGCGTCTAAGCTTTACGGCCTGGATTTTTGCGCGGGATTCGGTTCTGCAACAGGAGCTTCTTATGCGGACGGAAAAAGCTTTAGGGAGACCTTTCCTGTTTACGGAGGATTTGGCTGCAACGTTGTCTATGACAATCCCTACCAGGTTGACTCCAACACTCCATTCAGCCAGTTTGAGCTTTCTATGAGCGGCTCTTTTGGAAAAGGTTCTGGTGAAGGTACAAGTGATGGTGAACGCAATTTTATGTACGACGTTAATATTTCAAGCGACGGCTTCTTGTTTGCGCGTACACCGGATTCCCTTAACAGCGAAAACACGGAAACGTCAGTCGGAGCATCGCTTTTGTATGATTTTAGATGGCATTCTTTCTTTGAAGTAAGCTCGCTTGGTTTGGGAGCAAGCATTAAGCAGAAAAAAGAATTCAGCAAGAACAATGTCTTTGAATGGAAAGAAATTCTTGGTGCTAATTTTCTTGGCACAACCGACTATGCCTATTACAGAAGGGATATTCTTCCCCAGCCTGACGAGCTCTACCGCAGCTACAGCTACACCTTTGGCGCAGAAAATGTGCTTGCCTTCAAATGGACCCTGTTTGAAAAGAATAAGATTGCCTTGGAAAACCGCACTTATGCCCACTATGCCTTCCCCTGGCAGGACCAGGACTTTGACACTTATGATTGTGGGCTGGAATTCCAGAACATGCTAAACCTAAGCTATGAATACCAGCTGTCCGACATGATAAGCATAGGCCTCCGCGATGAACTCTACCTTAAGTATGCTTTCTATGACGACCTTCCCAATTATTTTGCCATGTTGAACAGCGTTGGCGTCTTTGCCCGTATGACGGTAAAATAAGTTAGTAGGTTACTTCCCCATCGTGGCGCAAGAGGCTGGAAGAAATCACTCCTGTTATAGAAGAAACATCTTTTATCAGGTAGCCTTCATCTTCTTCCCTTACGCGCACTTCAATTACATAGTCGGCCTGTCCGTTTGCTAGGCTTCTGGATTTTACGCTAAAGTAGCGGCAGGTCTTTTTTACTTCCGTAATAAGGGTTCCTTCGCTGTTGTAGTCGTTCATTGTAACCATAAGAATTTGCGGGGCACGGCCAATCGGGATCCTGTCTAATACAACAACCGCAAGAGTCATCATTATTGCAAGTATGCAGGAAATTTCTGCAAGTCCCGCTCCACAGATGATTCCGGTGCTTATTGCCCAGAACATAAAGGCAAGGTCCATGGGCTCTTTTACGGCTGTACGGAAGCGTACAATAGAAAGCGCACCAACCATACCAAGTGAAATTACCACGTTGGACTGAATGGTCATGATTATTGCAGTAGTGATTATTGTTACCGCGGCAAGGGAAATGTTAAAGCTTTTGGAATAAAAAGTTTTGCGGGTAAGAATTCTGTATACCGCAAAGATATATATTGCAAATAATGCGGAAAGTCCCAGAACAATCACCATGTTCAGCGGTGTAAGATCAAATCTGGAAAATCCCTGCAAAAACGATTTCTTAAAGATGTCCTTGAATGTTGTCATTGTATGCTCCTGTTTTTATTGTTTACTTTTGTAAAGCTTTATATGGATTCCCCCGTCATGTTGTAGCGGCGGCACAGATAGTATTTTGAGAATGCTGTCTGCATAAGCCTGCTTGACTGGAGTAGTTCATATATAAAATCTGGAAGAAGCTCGTCAAATTTAACTTCAACCATGTTTGTTCCGCTTTCAAGAACTGGCCGCGATGGAAGCTCCTTGTCAAAGAATGCGTTTATGTCCGAAGAGCTGCGTATGTTGCGGTCAAAGGTTATGCGGACGTTTCCCGTCTTCCAGATATAGGGTACCCGCTCGTAAGAAACAATGCAAACAGGGTGCAAGTGGACAAGTTGCATTCTGGCAATAAGCTTTTTTACCAGGAATGGGGTGGTGCTGTCGTATTGCGGAATTTTCCCCTGCATTATGGCCTTGCACTGCTCAAAGGAAAGTGGTGCGGAATATTTAAAGCATTTTGTCTTTTCCTTTTGCTTAAGTTCCAGGTTGATATGCTCCGTTGAACCATTGTAGATGCGTATGCGGAATTTTTCGCGCGGGTCGGTTCCATTTTCGTTTTCACGGTAGCAGGTGTTGTACATGTCGTCAAAATAGATGCTTCGGATTGAATACTGCTTGGCATCCCCTGTATGCGGGTCAAGCTGCAAAACCATGCCAACCCGTTTCTGAAGATACGAGAGTATGTATTCAGGAGAAAGATATTTATATTCGTGGCGGTATTTTTTTTCCAAAGACTTTCCTTATTAAATAAACTATAGTAACAAACCGATTTTTCGTCAACAGAAGTTCTTGCCAAGAATCCTACGCCCGATTGTAGCGGCGCGCAGCGTTCCCGTAGGGAATGGAGCGAAAGCGGAACCGCGGAAAGCGGGGAATGCAGAAGCCTTGACCGGACACGTAGTGCCGGGCACAGTAAAAGTTGGCATGCCGTCCATTTGCAAGAATATTTTTATTGTGCTAAAATTGTCTTATTATATGCACGCGAGGTAGAAAAATGAAGATAGCAGTTGCTGGAACGGGTTACGTAGGTTTGTCACTGGCTGTTTTGCTTTCCCAGCATAACGAGGTTTGGGCTGTAGATATAGTTCAGGAAAAAGTTGATTTAATCAACAGCAAAAAGTCTCCCATAGTTGACAATGAAATTTCAGAATTCTTTTCTTCAAAAAAACTGAATCTTACCGCTACAACCGATGCGGAAAAAGCCTATGCAGGTGCAGACTTTGTTATAGTCTCAACTCCGACAAATTATGATCCGGTAAAAAACTATTTTGACACGTCTTCCGTAGAAGCAGTTGTGGAACTTGTAAAAAAGATAAATCCGAATACAACTATCGTAATAAAGTCAACGGTGCCGGTAGGATATACAAAATCTTTGCGCGAAAGTTTCGGCTTTAAGAACATTATCTTTTCCCCGGAATTTCTACGCGAAGGTCATGCCCTTTACGACAACTTGTACCCAAGCCGCATTGTAGTAAGCTACCCAGATGATGATGAAAGCCTCCTGCAAAAGGCAAAAGAGTTCGCCGTTCTTCTAAAGCAGGGTGCCGTAAAGCAGGATGTAAAAGTTCTTCATCCGCATTTAACGGAAGCAGAAGCAATCAAGCTTTTTGCAAACACATACCTTGCCCTCCGCGTTGCCTATTTTAA
>JAGCWT010000089.1 GCA_017961705.1 Treponema sp. | reverse complement strand
TTGATAGTTTCTATATTGCCTTTGTTTCTTTTGATTTTTATAAGCGCAGCGGTTCTTTTCTTTCTCTTTATAAGCCTTTTGCCATCACTTAAGGCTCAGAAAATAAATGCAAAGGATCCAATGTTCTCCAAGGAAGAAGTGGACGCAATCCTCCGCTACGATGACTTTAAGTGGGCCAAGACCGGCAGCAAAACCGCAATTTATACAAAGGAACAGCTTATAAGCGTTCTTGGCGGAGAGGAAGCCCAGGAGGAAATATCATCAATAAGCAAAAATATTGAGGAAAAAGACTTCCAATTCTGGAAAAAGTGCTATACAATGCTCAAAGGGAAGCAAGAATAGCTTTTTTATAAGAAATGCCTTAGTGGGGAAGCATATTAAAAAAGTATGGGTATTTTAAATATTTGCATGGAACTGTCCTTCAAAGACGATGGGGCCTTGTCTGATTCTGAGTGGGAAAACAATTATCAGACAATACTAAAAAAGTTCCTTACATTTCTATATTCTCATCCAAAGATTCCTTTCGCATTTTCGTTTACGGGTCTCCAGCTTGAATTTTTACAGTCAGTGCATCCAGAGGCCATGGAAATTTTCAGCGAGATAACAAGCCGGAAGCAGGGTGAAGTTTTAGGCGGGGGCTTCTACACACCAGTTTTCCCGCTTCTTTTTCCCGTCGACAGAAGCGGTCAGATAGAAAAAATGAATGCCGCAGTAAGAATGGGCGTTGGAAAAAAGCCACGCGGCATGACACTCTTAAAAAGCATCTGGGAACCTGCGCTAATCATAACCTGCCAGTCATGCGGAATAGAGTACATTCTGCTTGACGCAAGCCTTATCCCCGGCATTACGCCATCAGAAAAGAATTCTTTCCTGCCTTTTATAACAAGTATGCAGGGAAAAACGCTAAAGGTAATCCCCATTCAGAATGAACTCAAGCCACAGCCCGGAAAAAGCGCAGCTGTATGGATTGAAGATCTGGAAAAAAAATCACAGTCACAAAATTCGCCCATGCCAACGATAGTTTCCATGTCGTTTTCTCTAAAAGAAATATGCGCTTTGCTGAATTCCGGCTTTTTTGAGGAATTGAACTCCCTTGTTACAGAAAAAAAGCTTGAATCTTCCCAGTTGAATCTACCGCAGCTCTATCTAAAATCTGCGCGTGAGTATTCAAGTGCCTATATTCCGTCCGGCATGTCGGAAAGCCTTTCCCGCTGGGTAAAAAAAAGGTACGTTACTTCAAACAGCAACTTGTTCGGCCGCACTTTTTACGACTACCTTAACGCCTATCCCATGGTAAAGCAGCTCTATGACCGCATAATGTACATGAGCATGCTAATTTCCCAGACCCACGGAGCAGACAAAATCCGCAAGAGGGCCGCACAGGAAAAACTTTGGGAAGCAGAGTCAGGCTTCAACTTTGTCTGCTGCAACACAGGACTTCCGGCTCCAGCACAAAAAATCCAGCATGCATTCAGGCTGCTTAACGAAGCAGAAAAACTAGTCCGGGAAAGCAAGGAATTCAGGGAATCCGTTACAAGCTATGACTACAATGCGGACGGTTTGAATGAATATGTGTGCCAGATGGAAAAATACCATGCAATAATTACGCCAAGGGGCGGGCAGATTGCAGAGCTTGACCTTGTAAATTCTGGCTCCAATTATGCCGCAAACTATTCGCGCATCAAGCAGTTTGACGCAGCAGATGATTCCTATAACCGTGGTATTTTTGTTGAGCATCTTTTTGAAAACAAGGATTTTGATGATTTCCTAGACTTTAAGCCCATAAAAAACGACTGTTTCTGCAATTCAAATTTTAGCGAAGTAAAATTCGACGGAAAAAGAAGGGAACTTCAGCTGGAAGCAAAGGCCCTTTATTCTTCTCTAAAAGTGCCGGTAAAGCTATGCAAGAACTACATAATAACTTCTAACGGCTTTATAGTTCAGTATATCCTAAAGAACGAAAGTCCTTTCCCGGTAAAAGGCGTTTTTGCAGTAGAAATGAATTTTGCAAAGACAGATTTTTCCTGCAAGACAGGCTCTTCCAAGCAAAAAGAAGGGCAGTACGGCGCAGAAATGATTTTTAGGGGAAGCAAGCAGAACATTCCGATTGGAAGTCCTTTCCACGCAAAAAATTCTGCTGAACACGGGGGCCTTTCCCTTTTGCAAATCACAGACAATCCGGAAAAGACGCTCCTTCTCTTTGAGCCAAATGAAGAATCAGGATTCCTTTTGAACACAATAAATTTCAACGACCGCACAAATCCAGAAAGCAAGGTTATTGATTCATCCACGCTTTCCGTACAGTTCTACTGGGAAATAGACATGGCACCAGCCCGGGCAATGGAAAAAACAATAAACCTGAGCATAATATCGCAAAAGAAAAAGAGCGGGTTCTAGCGGAAGCTTATTATTATAGCCTATCTACCGTGCAGTTTCTTTAGGGCCTTTTTGTGCCACCAAGCCCTGAGCCTTTCCGCGGCAATATACAAATTGTATGCGGGCAAAAGCTTTACGTCATAGCTTCCTGGCCTGTGGACTATTGCTCCGCCAAAGCCTGTCTTAAACAGGTAAAGTCCATGCATTGGGTGCTTTTCGTCTGCGGCAGGAGGCATTCCGTAAAAGTCATAGACAGGGCAGCCTGCTTTCTTTGCATCCTGGATTGCTGTCCACTGCAAGAGGTAGGCCGGCATAAGGTTTCTCTTTATGTTTCCGCTTGCACCGTAGAGGTAGACTGCTTCCCTGGGGCAGAAAAGGGTTATTATTCCCGCAAGATAGTCATCCTCGTGTTTTGCAAGATAGAGGCTGATTAGAGGCCGTTTTTCGGAAGAGGGGCATCCCCGCTTAAGCAAATCAATGTAATAAGACTTATTGTGAAAGCTTACACCGTCGCGCTTGCTTGTCTGTTCAAAGAGGGCGTAGAACTGGTCAAAGGCAGCTTCAAAGTCAGAATCTGTAGCAAAATGCCTTGTTACTTTTACGTCTTTTTTTGCGGCCAGGCGTATGTTGTAGCGCCACTTGCTCTTCATTGCGCCAAGAATTTCATCTTCCGTCTTGTCCAGAGAAAGAATTGTCGTGTCCGGCGGCTGAATTGCAACGGGGGCTCTCTTTACGTTTATGCCCTTGCAAATGCTTTCCGCCTTATTGTTCCATTCGTCCCGCTCTTCGCAGCTTCCAAAATCAACTGCCGGGTCAAAGCGCACGCAGATTGTGTTCTTTGGAAGGTAGGGCTTTACGGCTTTAGCAATTGCCTCTAATGATGAAAGGAATTCCTTTTGCACGGAAAGCTTGTCCTCTGCATCCGGGTATTCTGGTGCCATAGGAACGTAGGCTATGCTGAATTTCTTTACCTTAAGAGAAAACTGCCTTACAAGAACCGTCAGCACCTTTTCTGAGCCCAATTCATCCAGAGGAATTTCGCTTTGGGACAAAATAGGGGTATAGGAAGAACCTTCTGCCTTAAAATAGTAAGGTTTCCAGCCGTGCTCTCCCTTAAAAGAGGCCCAGAATTCAGTCTGCAAAAATCTTAGGGGCATCATAAAATCAGTTTACTCCGCCATTCTTTGCATGCAGGGTTTCAAGAGACTTTCCATTTGCGGTAAGCTTTTTTCCTGCAATCTGAACGCTTCCTTCAACCACGTTTATCTGAACCTTAAAGAAATCGTCAGCAGAAATTTCTTCCGGTTTGGCGTCTGCCTCTGAAGCTCCTTCAAGGATTACCTTTGTTCCAGGAGCAGCCCAAGGAGCTTCTAGCGGTTCAACACAAGCCTTACCATTTTCATCCTTGTAGTCGGCTGCAAGAAGCATTCCGTGGCTTTCTACACCGCGCATGGTACGTGGTGCAAGGTTTGCGGCAAGGATTATGTGCTTTCCAAGAAGATCTTCCGGCTTAAGGTATTCGCGAAGGCCAGACTGGATTATGCGGTCTGTTCCGCTTCCGTCGTCAAGGTGCTCAATATAAAGCTTTTCTCCCTCAGGATTGTTTTCCACCTTGGTTATCTTTGCAACCTTAAGCTCTATCTTTTCATTAAAGAATGCAGCCTGGTCAGCGGCAAGTTCAACAGACTCTTTCTTCTGCTTTTTTGCCTTTGGCTTTGACTTGTCATCCTGCTTGCGGTCTTTCTGGCTTCCTGCATATTTTTCGCGGAAAGCATCTGCTGATTTCTGGTCGAGCGGGGTAAAGTAAACTGCAGTTGAACCTACGGAAGTAAGGCCTTCTGTCTGCCCCAAATTGCTCCAGTTGAGTCCTCCGCTAACA
Source organism: Treponema sp. (assembly GCA_017961705.1). Classification (GTDB taxonomy): domain Bacteria; phylum Spirochaetota; class Spirochaetia; order Treponematales; family Treponemataceae; genus Treponema_D. The sequence continues at coordinate 1,372 of JAGCWT010000089.1, read as the reverse complement.
GCTTCTTCACCAAACTTTGGCTCGCTAATCTTGCAGCCAAGGTAGGAGAGGATTGTCTCCGTAAACTGAGGCATATAGGGGTGGGCCATAATCATAAGGTCTTTTATCATGTAGCAAAGGTTGTGAATAAGCTTTGCGGCCTTTTCCGGGTCTTCCGTGCGGGTCTTCCAAGGTTCACCGTCTTGGAAAGCCTTGTTTCCAATGTCTGAAATCTGGAAAATCTGGTGGAAGGCATCCTTCAAATTTGCCCATTCAAGGTTTTCCGTAATTTTTGCTTCCAAATCACGGATTTTTGCCCACATTTCTTCATCAACAGGGGCATCGGGAATTTTTCCCTCATAATACTTTGTTACGAACAAAAGAGTGCGGTTAACAAGGTTGCCCAGGTTGCCAATAAGCTCTCCGTTGTATTTTTCGCGGAATTCCTTCCATGTAAACTGGTAGTCCTGCTTTTCCGGGCGGTTGTAGAAGATGTAGAACCTCCACGCATCAGCTTTTATGCCACTTTCCTTGGCATCGCTTCCAAATACGCCCACACCCTTGCTCTTGGAGAACTTACCGTCCTCATAGTTAAGGTATTCAGTAGATGACATGTGGTAGAGCTTTGTCCAGTTGTGGCCTGAACCAATGAGGCTGCAGGGGAATACAACCGTGTGGAAAGGAATGTTGTCTTTTCCGATGAACTGGAACAAATCAACAGGGGACTTGCCCTTTGCTTCCTCGCTTTCTTCCGGGAGCCACCAGCTCTTGTAGTCAAAAGAAGGCTTTCCTGCTGCCTTAAGTTCGTCTGCCAGCTGCTTGGTAATTGAAATGTAGCCAATCGGAGCGTCAAACCATACGTAGAAAACCTTGTTCTCGTAGCCTGGCTTTGGAACAGGGATTCCCCACTTTAAGTCGCGGGTTATGGCCCTTTCGTTAAGACCATCACGTATCCATGCCTTTGTAATATTGACAGCATTTTCTGACCAGCGGCCGTCCTGGCTTGCCTTTATCATCCATTTGTCAAGGTTCTGGCTGATTGCAGGAAGGTCAATGTAAAGATGCTTTGTCTCGCGCACCTCTGGTGTGTTTGAGCAAGTGGAGCAGCGGGGTTCCTTTAGTTCAACAGGGTCAAGGAGGGAGCCACACTTTTCGCACTGGTCACCGCGGGCATCCTCATAGCCACACTTTGGACAGGTTCCACGCACAAAACGGTCAGCAAGGAACATATTGCAGTGTGTACAGAAGAGCTGCTTGTTTGTGTGTTCCTTGATATAGCCATTTTTATCCAGGTCAAGGAATATCTGCTGGGTTATTTCCGTACACTGCTCGTTGGATGTGCGGCCAAACTTGTCCAATGCAATGCAGAACCACTTGTAAATTTCATCATGCT
>JAGCWT010000088.1 GCA_017961705.1 Treponema sp. | reverse complement strand
GTTTGGAATGTCTTTAAAAAGGGTGCCCTGGTTTTTGAGCATGTTTGTGATTTGCTCTACCGGTTGGACTGCGCTTTCTAGGTATTCGGAAAGCTGCCTTATGTCTGATGTTTCTTTGAGGGAACCAGAGATGACGTCTTTTGTGTCAAAGAGGGATGCAAGGTCTGAGCCATTGCCGCCGGTTGTCTTTTCTACTGGTTCGCTCTGTTCGATTCCAAGCAGGGCAAGTGACTGGCTTAGCGAATTTTGGAAGCGCTTTGCTGACTGCAAAAGGTTGTTGTTTTCGTCCCTAAGTTCGTCAAGGCTTGCAAGTGCCTCTTTGTTTTCTTCCTTGAGCCTGCTTAACTCTGCGCTGGAACCCGTTGAGTTGCGGGCAAAGGGCATGAAAGAGATTACCAGTCCCGCGATTATTACCAATGCCGCAGAAAGGGCAAATACGTTTGTCTGAATATTGATGACTTTTCCGTTTGCGTGCGGAACAATCATTATAGTAAGTTTCTTGTCGAATATATGGAACACACGTACAAAAAAACTGCCGGCCTTTTTAAAGCCCAATACGAATGCATTCATTATTCGAGAAACAAAGTTATTTTCTAAATTTTTATATCTGCGTGTACGTGCCACAGAAAACTCCCGATAATTTATCACAAAATTATAGCATATCAAAGCAAGTAGTGTCAAATGAAAAGCAAGGAAATCAATTTTGGGCGCAGCTCCCAGGCAAACCCGTCTGAAAACCCGCTGCGCCAAAAATTGATTTCCGGCTTTTTAGCATAAGGGCAAATCTGTCTGAACGCAAAAGTGACTTTTCTGCTTTGGCGCTTAACAGGTAGTTGCGGTGCAGCCTACGCCCGATTGTAGGGGCCCGCCACAGGCGGGTTGCGACAGCAATGGAGCGGGAAGGGACCCGCGGAACCCCGAAAAGCGGGGATGGCAGATGGATTTGTGTTTTGCATAAAAAACTTTTGCCCGACACAATGAATACCGTCCAAAAGTCAAAGGTTGACTTCTGCAATATCCTATGTTATTCTATCGGTACAAAGAAAAAAAATGTGAGACAGTTGCTTATTTTTCAGTTGAACTGCCTCTTCTAATAGTTTTATATTCTTTTAAGGAAGAAAGCCATGCAGTTTTTTGATACTCACGCCCACATAGGGTTGATTTATGACAGCCCTATAGAACAGTTTCGCGTTATTCAGCAAGCAAAGCAGGCCGGGGTAACACGTATTATAAGCATTAACAACAGCCTCCACGATTTTAAGAAGGAGTATACCGTCCTAAAGTCCATGAAGGGGATTTACCATGCCGTTGGTGTTGGCCCTTCGGAAGTTACCGCTCCCGGTGCTGACTGGATGAATATAATAGAAGAAAGTGTTAAGCTTCCCAACGTTGTTGCAATAGGGGAGACCGGTTTGGACTACCTTAAGCAGTTTGGGGACAAGCGCAGCCAGATAGAGCTTTTTATTGCCCAGCTGGAGCTTGCACAGAAGTATTCACTGCCTGTTATCATTCACAACCGCGATGCAGGCAACGACATCTTTGACATTTTAAAGGACCGCATTCCGGAAAAGGGCGCAATCTTCCACTGCTACAGCGAAGATGCCGTCTATGCAAAGAAATGCCTTGACGCTGGCATGAACGTGTACTTTTCTTTTGCAGGCAACCTGACCTACCGCAATGCACGCAACCTTCACGACACGGTGCTTAACATTCCCCGCGACAGGATTCTTATAGAGACCGAAAGCCCCTTCATGATTCCAGCAGAATTCCGCGAAAAGAAGCGCACTATGCCGGCATACCTTGTTTCTACTGCAAAATTCCTTGCGGAAATGCTGGAAACGGACTTGGAAAGCCTTGCAGCCCAGCTTTGGACCAACAGCTGCAAGATATTCCAGCTGCCGGAGTAGGCAGGGGTAAAAGGTGGCACTCTACCACAGCGTAAAAATTGGAAACCTCACACTGGACGGAAACCTCTTTTTGGCACCGATTGCCGGTTACAGCGACAGGGCCTTCCGTTCACTTTGCGTGGAAAACGGAGCTTCCTACTGCACGACCGAGATGGTAAGCGCAGAGGCTTTGACCCGTGGTTCGCAAAAGACTGCGGCTCTTATGGCTCGTGCTCCATCGGAAAAGGCCTATGCTGTTCAGATTTTTGGCGGAAATGCTGATGTTATGGCTGATGCGGCAAAAATTGTTCTTGAAACTACGGAATGTACCAGTATAGACATAAACGGTGGCTGTCCTGTTCCCAAGATAATCAAAAGTGGGGCTGGCAGTAGTCTTACGCGGGACCCGGATTTGCTTTACGCCATAGTTTCTTCTGTTAAAAATGCTGCTGAATCCTATGCAAAGGCTCATCCGGAGAGGGGAAACGTGCCTGTTACCATAAAAATCCGCTCCGGTTGGGATGCAAACCACCTTACATGGAAGGAGTGTGCGGCAGCGGCTTTGGAGGCAAGGGCGGACGCTATTACGATTCACGCAAGGACAAGGGCCCAGGGCTATGAAGGCAAGGCTGACTGGGAAATACAGAGGCAGCTTGTTGAATTTGTTGCAGGAAAGATACCTGTTTTTGGCAGCGGGGATGCTTTTTCGCCGGAAAGTGCCAAGGCAATGCTTGAGCAGACCGGTGTTGACGGTGTGATGTTTGCCCGCGGTGCCATGGGAAATCCATTTTTGTTCAAGAAGACCATTCAATACTTAAAGTGTGGCCGCTACGATGACGAGACCGCTGATGAACGTATTAAGACTGGTTTTAGGGAACTGGAGCTGAATGTTCAGGAAAAGGGCGAAAAGAATGCCTGTATGCAGATGAGAACGAAGTTTTGTGCCTATAGTTCAGGAATTAAAGGTGGTGCACTATTAAGAAAGCAGGTGGTTTTTGCCGATACGATAGAAGAGTACCGTAGAATCTTTGCGGTTTATCTTGAATAACAGAGTAGGACTATGGCATTTTTAGAAGGTTTGTCTAATTTTTTTCAGTCAATACTGTTCTCTTCTTCTCCTGAGGTGAAAAAGCGTCAGGCTTTGAAAAAAATTGAAAATGAGTTGCGCGATGCAATTCCTGTAATCTATAAGAATTCCCTTGTGCACGAGAATTTTGCTGAGTCACTTAGGATTCTTTTTGAAAACACAAAGATGATTGGCGACATTCTTGCTAATACCATCTGTAGCGAAGACATCCAGCGCAGTGGAATCTTTGAGGAACAGCTGCTTCTTACCGGTTTTCCGCCGGAGATTCAGGACATTTTGCAAACACTTTCCTACGAGAACCGCAAGGCAGGGGCACGCCAGTCGGAGTCTATCTCCCGCTTCCTGGAAAATGAGCACCGCCAGCTGGAAAAAATCGTAAAGCACCTGAACACGCCCGAATTTGTAAAGATAGACACGGTAATCAATAAAATCAAGCAGCTGAACGACATTTGCCGCTTTGACTACATTACCGCACTCCGCCTCTTTGACAACAAATTTTCTGGTGCGCCGGACTATACGCCAAACTTCCAGGCCATTCCGGTAGACATGCTGGAAACTTCGCTCAAGGATTTGTACTATGTTGGTGCGGACATGGACATAAGCAATTCCGTAAGCAACGCAATCATAGCCCTCTACCAGCTTTGCCACCGCTCTTCATTCACCAGCGAGGACGGAGAGGAAATTTACGATAAGCTAAAGAAGATTCAGGGTGTAATGCGCCAGGTGATGAATTCGGAGAACCTGCTCAATTTAATCCGCCTGGCCAAGAAGGATCCCGACTATATTCCGCCAAAGTCAGGCTACAACGGCAACGCAAGGCAAAAGTATGCCGACTACCTTGAGGATCGCTTTAACGTGGACGGTTTGCGCCTAAAGAACGAGCTTCAGGATGAAAAGATAAGCGAAGAGCTTAACCGCATCTTCCAGGGAATAAACATGGATCCTGTCCGTGGCTACAGCAACGAGATGAATGCCCTCTTAAAGCAGAGCACGCCAACTTCATTCACCTTTGTAATGCCTATGCAAATCCTCAAGACTTTTACAAGGAATTTCTACGAAGAACACCTAAAGCCGCTTCTTAACGACATTGTAATAGAAGGATTCTTTAACAACGCCGCCTACAAGTCAAACTTTTCAACAGACGTATATGCCCTTAACGAGTGCATGGACGTAATCAAGAGCTTTGAAGGCCGCTTTAGCCGCAACGGAGACTTTGACGAGGCAAACATCACAAGCCTTATCCGCGACAGCCACAAGGACGTTGCCTTCCTGAACCGCCTTAAGGAAATTGTTGAAAAAATCAACAGGACAGCAAAGGATTTGATTCAGGAGCAGGTTAACAACATGTTCCGCGTCTATAAGATTGTAGGTGAAATTCTGGTTGAATCAAAAACGGCCAGCTCCAACAACATAACAAACCTTAGGATATTGTTGCTTTCGTCCAGAAACAGGGACAATTCAGAATATATGGAAAAGCAGCACGGACTATGGCCTCTGTTCTTTGAGATAATGAAGAACTACGTCATAATAACCAATACAGAGAAGAAGTAAATATGGCAAAAAGAAAAAAGGGCTCTGTAACGAATCATACTGAAGAATCTCAGCCGGCGGAAAAGACAAAGACTCCCGCAGAATATGAGAAGGAAATTTATGATTTAAAGCAGATGATAGAAATTTCTCGTTCTCTCTGTACAACGCTTGAACTTTCTAAGCTGATTGAATCGACCCTTTTTATAACAATGGCACAGATGCACGTTCTTGCCGCAGGAATTTTCATACTGAATTCAGTGGATTCCTTTGCCTATTCGCTTGGAAACAATTACAACGGTTTTGACGTTGACATGTCCAGGGAATATTCCATCCCCATGGCAAGCACTCTTGTTGAATACATCGTGGAAAACAGGGAGCAGGTTTTTACACCCAAAGAGCTTGAAAAGCACATAGCTGGCTCAAAGGAACTTAAGCTTTTGCAGTCACTCAACATAACCCTTCTTGTTCCTCTTGTGCTAAAGAACCGCGTAAACGGCCTACTCGTTTTGGGAGAAAGGTTTGCTGCCGGTGCGGAAGACGGTGCGGTCTATGATGAATACGACAAGCAGCAGGTTTCCATAATAGCTTCCCTTGCCGCTGTTGCTATAAACAACGCATCTCTTCTGGAGCTTTCTTCCACGGACATGATGACCCATCTTAAGCTAAAGTACTATTTCTTTAACGTGCTTACAGACAACTTGGATGCTGCAATCATGCAGGATGTTCACCTTAGCGTGCTCATGTTCGACATAGACTTCTTTAAGAAATTCAACGATACTTACGGACACGCATGCGGAGACTATGTTTTGCAGCAGGTGGCTTCTTTAATAAAGGGTAGCATACGCAGTCAGGACTTGGCAAGCCGTTATGGTGGCGAAGAATTTACCGTTCTGCTTTCTGATGCCAACAAAAAGGATGCGGTCTTTATAGCCGACAGAATCCGCAAGAACATAGAAGCCTACGACTTTGAATACGAAAACAAGCACATGAAGGTAACGGTTTCCGGCGGAGTTGCAGTATTCTCTTCGGAGACAAACCCTGTAAAATCGGCAAAGGCTCTTGTAGACCAGGCTGACCAGGCGCTTTATGTGTCCAAGAGGAACGGGCGCAACCGCGTAACCTTTGCAGATCCTTCGTTTTTAACAGTCATGGGGAATCCGGAGCTGCTGTTCGAGGATGAATCCAGCAAAAACAATTCTACGGATGCGGAAAAAGATTGAAGAAAGCATTAGTCTCTAGAAAATTAATTTTCTCTGCCTTTTTTGCGGTGATTGCGGGGCTTCTTGGACTGTCTTCTGCTTATTCCCAGACACCTTCGCAAAAGAAAAGCCTTCGCATACAGATTTGGTCGGAACTGGATGAAATTCCGGGCGTTTTTAGCGAAGATGATGGCTCTGATGAAGGGCAGGCTACAAATTCAACAAATTCTGCTAATTCAACTAATACGGCAAATTCAGCAAATCCAGCGGGGGAAGGCACTTCTAAAGCACCCCAGGTTACCGCAGCCCAGACAGCCGCAAAGGAACTTTCCGGTAAAAAGGACGCCTTTGTTTCCAGCGCAGAAGCAGACAAGCGCATGGTTGAACTTTTCCGCTATTCAATATCAAGGGCCAGGCAGATTACGCCTTTTTTAATGCAGGGAATGCTAGAAGGCTGGACATTTGACTATGTTCCTTATGATAAAACAAGGCAGGTTAAGGAAATATTCGAGATGGGGCAGGTAAAGCCCTACGACAAGCTCCTTAACCCCATAACATACAGGGATCCCGTTCCTCTTGAGCAGGAAGGGAAACTTTTGTGCTGGGCCACTTGCGACCGTACTCCAATGCAGCAGCTTGCCTATGAAAGATGGGCTTCCATAGTTCATCCAAAAATCCAGGGCAGGGGGCGCGGAAGGGTAGAAGATGGCTTTGAAGGCATACAAAATGCGGTGGAAGAGGCCGTAAAAGAGGCTGTACGTGAATATTGGCGCGGTCAAACTAAAAATAAACCTAAAGAAATTATGGGAACCGTGTTACTTATTCAGGATCCGCGCATTTATATTAGTGAAGGTCAGTATGTAGTTGACCTTGATTTTTTTCTACAAACTGATAGAATAATTCTATACAGTAATTATTAAATCTTTTCTTAGGAGGAAACTTATGAAAAAGATATTTATGATGTGCACTATAGCATTGTTGGCTTTTGGAGCTGCATTTGCACAGGTTTCAAAATCATCCAACGGTGGCTTGGAAGCATTGGACAGCTACGTAGACACTTCCACACAGTATCTTACTATAGAAGATAATTATGCGGAATTCCACCCACATGCAAAGAGTGTACAGCTTACCCTTGAATACACACCTTATGAAGGAACAGTACGTGTATTCTACACATGCTCAGCCCCTAGCTATGACCAGGGCGAAGCAATGAATACTGTAGACGCAGTTCTTGAGGATTTCCAGGCTGAACAGGGCTTCCACACAAAGCCGATCTTCGTAAAGAAGGACAGAACTAGCTACTTTAAGCTCAAGGACTCAAACCTCCGCATGGCAACATACCGCCGCTGGGTTCAGTACACAGAAAAGCCATTCAAGGCTCCAAAGGCAGGAAACTAACAAGCTTTAGCCAATAACCGCCATCTTTAAGGATTGTCGGCACAAAGCCGGAGCTGGCGGTTTTAGAGGCAAATGTTTGGCATCCTGGCCAGATAGAGTTTAAATTTTCGGTAACGGACGACTCTAAGGGAATGTATTACCTTAGAGTTTTCCGTTTTTACAAGGTTGGTAGAAAAAAATTGACAGACGTAAAAACCCTTATTAAAAATTTGCACCCGCTGGAAACAAAAGTCCTCTTAAAATACGGATTGAAGGACGAACTTACTTCTGAAAGGCTCCAGGCGGAACTTGGATACAAAGAAGGCCACGCAAACCAGGCATTCAGCTGGCTTGGCGGTAAAAATCTTCTTGCAGAAACTTCACGCAAACCCCACACTTACTTTGAACTTACAGACTTTGGCCGCACCGTTGCAGAAAACGGTTTTGCCGAAGAGCGCATAATATCATACCTAAAGGACAATGGCCCGCATCTTTTGCCGGAAATTGCATCCGCACTGGGCTTGGAAAACAAGGACATTGGTTCTGCATTCGGTTCTCTTAGCAAAGAGGGCGTTCTTAAGATGAATGCAGAGAAAAAGGCTGAATATACTGGAGCCGCTGTTCCTGCCCGCCTTACTGTTGCGAAGGAACTTATTGCAAAGGCTGCTAAAAAGGAAAATTCCCAGCTTGAATCAACTGAACTTAGCAAGGAAGAGCTTGATGTAATGGCTGGCCTTACAAAAAAGCGCGGTGTTAGCGAAACTCCTTTTCGCACACTGGAAAGGGAAACCGTTACCTATAAGCTTACCGGTGATTTTGAACAGGTTACAAAGGCACTTAAGGAAGCCGGCATCACTGGCAACGAAATTGGCGAACTTTCACCTTCCATGCTTGCATCTGGAGACTGGCGCAAAGGCACTTTCCGTGGCTACAACATTCAGATTCCACCTGCCCGCATTATTCCGGGACGCACCAATCCCTATGTTCAGTTCTTGGAAAGCGTAAAAGACCAACTTTGCTCACTTGGCTTTGAAGAATTTGACGGTCCTCTTGTAGAAACTGAATTCTGGAACGGAGACGCACTCTTTATGCCCCAGTTCCACGCAGCACGCGACATTCACGACGTTTACAGGCTTAAGAACCCAACACACGCCAAGAGCATAGAGGAGCCTTATCTTAGCAATGTGGCAAACGTACACCGCAACGGTGGAAACACAGGCAGCCGCGGTTGGAACTATGAATTTGACAACGAATTTACCCGCCGCCTTATTATGCGCAGCCAGGGAACCGTTTTGAGCGCCCACCAGCTGCACAAGGCTAAGATACCAGGAAAATACTTTGGTATTGCCCGCTGCTTCCGCTACGACAAGGTAGACGCAACCCACTTGAGCGACTTTTACCAGACAGAGGGAATTGTTCTTGGAAAGGACGTAAACCTCCGCACACTTTTGGGCTTCTTGCGCATGTTTGCAGTAGAAATTGCGGGTGCAACAGAAGTAAAGTACGTGCCTGGTTACTTCCCATTTACGGAACCTTCCATAGAAGTGCACATCAAGCATCCAAAGCTGGGCTGGTTTGAACTTGGCGGTTCTGGCATCTTCCGCCCGGAAGTTACAAAGGCTATGGGCATAGACGTACCTGTACTCGCATGGGGAATCGGAATTGACCGCATGGCTCTTATGGCACTTGGCCTTAACGACTTGCGCGAACTCTTCTGCGAGGATGTTGAACGCGTACGCCTAAGAAAGGCAAAGTTCTAGTTGCACAAGGGGGGGGTGTCACTTCTGGTCTTTACCTTCCACAGATTCCGGGGCGAGCCCGGAATGACAGCCGCATCTTGAGTGCAGCCCGTCATCCCGAATGATACCCAGTCATCCCGAACGCAGCCCGTCATCCTGGATGGTAACCAACCATCCCGACCGCAGCCCGTCATCCCGAACTTGATTCGGGATCTGTTTTTTCTGGACGGTGCTTGCATAGACTCTACCATACGTTTCCTCTCTAACTCGACATTCATGCCTATGCGTCACCGCCCTCGCTTGAAACTTCGTTGCGAGAACCGGGGTTCTGCTTACCCTCCAAGATTGAAAAAATCATTGTTTTATGCCAAAAAGCGCAAAAATATAACACTTTTTTTAGAATTCCAAAAAACTTTTTCTTGACTATTCAATATTATTTTTATATTATAAAAGTGAAGTGTAATCTTGGGAAAGCTGTCGTGCTAAAGCAATTCTGAAAAAATGCTTAAGTTTTATCCATGGTTATGCCGATTTAAAAATCGTATGGGTTTCGTGAACTGGGAAGGGGAAGGAGATCTATATGAAGAAACTTATCTTTAATGAATTAATAAAGTTAATCCTTGTTACATTTGTTGTTTTCTCTTTTGTTGCTTGCGGTGGTGGTGGAAGCAGTGGCGGTGATGATTATTCGCCTGCTCCTATCATGCAGACAAACAGTGACGGCACAATACAAATTACAGCCCCAAGATATGACAATGACTTGCCTGTAACGCTTTTTGTTAATGGAGCTGTTGTAAATGGAAATAGCTTGAGCCTGCAGAAAGACAACGAGGCATCGTTTGTGGTTCAACAGGCAGACTATAACAACTACTCATGGTCTTTGGATGGCAGGGGAGTAACGCCCGGAACTTTGAATGAAAACGGAAGGACGTGTACTTTTACACCGGAATCGGCTGGTATTTATAATATTTTGATAATAGTAACCAAGGATGGTTTAATAGGTTCCCTTAGTGTGAACCTTGTTGTAAGCGAATAAGGAGGTGCGCTATGAAAACATTAAAATCAATCTTTAACGGCTTAAACATATTTGCAGTGCTTTTTGCATGCGTCCTCATCTCTGCCTGTAGCGACGGCTTAAGCGGTGTAGGCGAAGGAAAAAAAGACGGCGCTTCTGGCGGCAAAGCATATATCACATCTGTCTCTTTGGGTAATGGCGAGCGCGCAATTGTGCCAACCGGAAGCTTTGACCTTAAGGGAGAAGAAATCTACAAATATGTCCTTAGCGCAAGACCCGCTGGTGGTACACAGGACTTGGAGCTTGGACACTGGGTTCGCACAGAGGATGAAGACGGAGATCCGGTTAGCGCCTATTATGCTATGGAAAACGACCTGCGCGAAGGCACTATACAGCTTGGAACTGGAGCATATATTTTTACCATACAGGTTTACGTTCTTCCTGATGGAATTACATACGAAGGTGATGATGCGGACGATGGAGAAGAAGCCGAGGATTCAAGCATAGATTCACAGGCAATTCTTGTTCTTGAAAAGACAACAGACCCTGTTTCTATTGTGAGCGGCTCAAACAAAATCAGGTTTGGCACATTGAACGAAGCTTCTGGAAACGGAACCCTTTCGCTAACTGTCAAATTCCCTGATGAGGGCGTACAAAGCGTAACTGTGGACTTGACTCCCCAGGACGAAGGCAATACACATTCAGTTTCAAACAAGTCTCTTGCCATTTCCGAAGCATCCGGTGGCTACAGGAGCGTTATATTTGACGACAATCCTTCTAACGGCTGGTACATTGTAAAATTCAACTTTACAATCAATAATGGCGTAAGGGACACAAATCAGGTTTGGAGCGAACTTGTTCAGATTGCAACAGGCAGACAGACTCAGGATGAAATTGTTATAGACAGCCTTAACACTCTTTACCCAATTGTGTACAATTTTAGGTGTAGTGAACAAAAGGTAAAGATTAAGGGAGGTGGAAATACATTCCCTATGTCATATTCACCGTATCAGGGCGCAATTGGAATTCCTGAACTTGAATCTAGAAATGGTGCCGTATTTGACGGTTGGTATTCAGCACGTGATAATAGAAGAATTACAGAAATTCCTTCTGGGTCTAAAGACACACAGACTTTATATGCAAAATGGAAGTATGACTTTGAAATTGGAAAACTTTATGCCGGTGGTGCAAAAGTTATTGTAGAGCAGGATTTAAATTCTACAAATACATATGCTTACTTTGATGAAGTTGATAGCACGGTAGACGGAGATGGTAATTATATTCCGGGTGATAACGTTGTTCGTAATGACGGTGGAGACCCTCTAATTATTACCAATTGGAAAATCTATGGTTTCAAAAAGGATGGAACCTATCCAGAAGGTAGTGTGGATAACATAACTGTTAATAGTGGCTGTGTTAACGAAATCTACTCAAAGAACACAAACGGTTCTGTTACAGTTAATGGGGGAATCGTTACATACATAGAATCTAGTGGAGTCGGCGGATCTGTTACGGTTAACGGGGGATCAATTTTAGGAAAGGCTGATTCTCATACAGCAATATATAATGCAGCCTCTGATGAAGCTACTGTAGAGATTACAGGTGGCGAAATAAATGGAGATGTAACCGGCTTGTTTGATGGTAATACACAGGTAAAAGTGAGCGGTAAACCTGTTATTGGAAATCAAAGGGATATTGGTATAAACCTTTCCAAAGCTAAGAACTGCAAGGTCATAGCAGGAAACTTAAACAATGCAGTAAATGAAGCGATTACTCTGATTCTTCATCCACTTGCAGATGAAGATACTGTATTTGCAACTTTTGAAGGTGCACCTGCACTTTCAAGATGCTTTGCAATAATCAACTCTAATCGCAAACAGGTTGTTAAGGTTGATGGAGACAACATTAAGATGGAAGTAGGACTTTCTTTGCCGGCAAAACTTAATCCGGTTGAAGGTAAGCCTAATACATTTACTCTGGATGCCGGAAACATAACGGCAGCTGGAACAATATTCTCTGTTTTTGCAGAAGATGGCTACTTCACCCTTACGAAAACAAAAATAGCAGACAATGTTCACTTTGACATGGGAATTCCTCTTAATGCCGAATTCAAGGAAGACGGTTATGATGATGATAAAACTGTGTCTACAAGCAAAAACTACCGCTATATACAGTTTACGTCTGATTCAGGAAAAATTTCCACGAAAGCCGCCGATGACTTCCTTATAAGCATAGAGTTCCACAAGATAAACAACAAGCCTATAAAGATTCGTATCAACCTTGAGCAGCTTGCACTTCAGGGGCATGATCCTGACGGTTTAGACTACAAGTTGAATGATGACGTCTTCTATTTGGACGGCAGTTTCTACAAGAAGGTGGAATTTGATCCGGGAACTAAAGAATGGCCTGTAGCTTATAAAGAGGCGAAAGAAATGAAATTGAACGGGTTGAATGGTTATCTTATGACCATAACAACTGACGCGGAAAATAAGTTCGTTTACGATCGGATATTTAAGAAGGAACAGGATGATGGAAAGACACCTGATGACTTTGGTTCCTGGATTGGTGGTACTCGACAGACTTCAAAAGAAGGTTATGATGCTTCTAAATGGACTAAAAAAACTGGAGATATAGATTATACCCAGTATTGGGTATGGGCTTGCGGTCCCGAAGCTGGAGAAATTTTCTATGAAAATGCTATCTATAGAGATAATGATGAGACAAAGGGAAAAAAGTTTAGTGGAAAAGTGAAAGACTCGGCTGGAAATGAGAAAACTGTAAATGGAATGAATTACAGGAAAGAAGGAATGTATTCTTCATGGTCAAATCCAGTAGACTGTGCATTGAATGGGATTACATGGTTCTATGATGGCACAAAACCTGCTAATGAATCTAATAAGCAGGCTGATTATGAACCGAATAATCAGGCTTCAAATAATCATAGCATCAGTAATCCTAGTGTAACTAAACCATACGAATACTATACTACTTATACAGGCCGTTATGTATGGAACGATGCAAAACCGGCAGCTAACGGTACTCAGGCTCGTTGGAAAGCACACTACTATATTGTAGAGTTTACTCCATATGAAAGTAGAACAACTGGTGAAAGGTATGTTCCAAGGGCACCACGCTTGCACGCAGAGCAGACCTACGAATAACCCCTTTGCGGAACAGATGCTGAATCCACGTTCGTAGCAAGTGCATGCGAATGTGGCGTAGCAGTTCAGCATGACTGTATTTTGTAGAGGAACAGCTGCCGAATTTGATTGCCAGAAATCACTTTCGGCATGACGCTCTTTTCTACATACATCCGGCAGCTAACCCCTGCCGGATTTTTTAGCTTTTGGCTTTGCAGGGCATTCAAGAACTGCCTTGCAATCTGTAACCCCTTTTATTACAAATAAATAGTCTATATTAAACATGATGTGTAACGATAAAAATTGTACTCAAAATAATTCATTTTTTTCTATATTATTACCGATTTATAATTCATATGGGTTTCTTAGTTCCAGGGAGGGATTGGAGGCACATATGAAAAATTTTGCTCTTAAATTAATAAAGTCATTTTCTATATTTCTACTTTTCTCTCTCCTTGCCTGTAACAGTGGCCTGAATGGAGTTTCTGACCATGAAGATAAGCAGTCTTCGGACGGAGTGGCTTATCTTTCTGCCGTAAAATTTGGCGCAAGCGGACGTGCCATTCTTCCAAACGAAAGCTTTGATCTTAAGGGAAAGGACATTTACAAATTCATCCTAAAAGGAAAACCTGTGGACGGCGAAGAAATTGTCTACGAGCCTTGGGTTCAGACAAGCGATGAATTTGCATACGACAAAATGGACAATGACCTTCGCGACAATAAGATTGCACTTGGAATTGGCATTTATACTTTTACCATTCAGGCTTATGCCCTTCCCGAAGCCGTCTCTTGTTCAGATGAAGACGCAGACACAAAGGCATTCCTTGTTCTTGAAAAAACTACAAAGCCAGTGAATATAAAAAGCGGCAAGAACACAATAGAATTTGGCACCTTGGACGAGGTTGCAGGAAACGGTTCTCTTTCTATAAAGGTAAACTTTCCTGATGAGGGCGTAAAAAGCGTAAGTGTATGCATGACTCCCCAGGACGAAGAAAACGGATATTCTGTTGCAGACAGGACTCTTGCTATAGAGCCTGCTTTGGACAAAGATTCTAATGGCGGTTTTAGAAACGTAGTCTTTACCGATGACCCCAAAAATGGCTGGTACATCGTAAAATTTACTTTTACAATGGACAACGGTGCTGGAGAAACAAGCCAGGTGTGGAGCGAGCTTGTTCAGATTGCAACCGGCAGAAAAACACAGGCAGAAGTTAACATAGAAAACCTTAACACAATTTACCCGGTTGAATACAAACGCAATGGCGGTAGTTTTAAGGATAGCAATGTTCATTATTCATACACTCCGTATCAGGGTGCAATCCCCATGCCGGAACTTGCAGGCAGAAATGCTGCTACTTTTGTAGGCTGGTATTCAGACCCCAACTTTAAGAATCCGGTAACACAAATTCCTGCTGGCTCCAAGGGCGCAAAAACCTTCTATGCAAAGTGGAAGTATAACGTAACTAGCGACGCGCTTTATGCTTGCGGTGAAAAAATAATCTTGCAGCAAAAAGAAGGTTCTGATAACGTGACCTATGCCTACTTTGACAAAGTGGATGAAGACAACATTGTTCTTGATGACGACGGAAGGCCATTCAGTATTCATGCTGCCATGAAAGTCTACGGTTCTTTACCAAACGGAAGCTATCCAGCAGGCGGTAAGGATGACATAACAATACAAAGTGGTTCTGTTGGAAATATCTATGCCCGCGGAGAGAGCAATGGCTCTGTTACGGTTAACGGAGGAAGCGTTAGGTTTATTGAATCCACAGGCACCGTTAACATTAACGGCGGTAGCATCTTGGGAGATGACAATAACGGAACTTCCCCGCTTGATTCCATAAAGACCACTTCTGCCAATGCTGTTGTTAACATTGCAGGCGGAACTATTAAGGGTAACGTATACGGTACGGTTGAAGGCGGTACACTCATACATGTGAGCGGAGCTCCTCTTATTGGAAACAAGAAGAATATAGGAATTGACCTTTCGGCTGCCAGGGACAAAAAGATTATTGCCGGAAACCTTAACCATGCAGCTGAAGAATCAATTACTCTTATTGCACCTACCGCAACTGAGGGAACTGTTCTTGCTACTTTTGAAGGACAGGCCTATACAAAGTTCTTTGCAATAATAAATTCAGAAAGAAAGCGCAATGCCCAGGTTGTGGGAAATGACGTTATGGTGAATGGCGATCTTTCCTTGCCTACATCGCTAAAGGCTGATGAATCCGATCCAAACACCTTCTATGTCTTTGGCGAGAACGTAACAAAGAAGGGAACGATATTCTCTGTATTTGCAAAAGACGGCTACTTTAATGTAGGAGAGACAAGCCTTGAGGGTGCATCCTTTTCTATGGGCATTCCTCTTGACGCTAACTTTAAGGAAAATGGATATGCCGACTCTGTATCTACGGAAACAAATTT
Organism: Treponema sp.; assembly: GCA_017961705.1. Lineage (GTDB taxonomy): Bacteria > Spirochaetota > Spirochaetia > Treponematales > Treponemataceae > Treponema_D. The sequence goes on along the minus strand of JAGCWT010000088.1, from coordinate 47,618 downwards.
CCGCTACATTCAGTTTACGTCTACTGGCGGAGATATTTCTTCTGAAAAGGCGAATGCTTTCCTTAATAAGATAAAATTCCACAAGATAGATAATAAACCTTTTAAAATTCGCATTAACTTGGAGACTGTTCCTATTAAAGTTGAAGATAAAGATGACAAGAAGGGCTACGAGTTGAACAAGGACGTCTTCTATTTTGACGGAAGCTTCTACAAGAAGAGCGAGCCCTTTGACAACGGTACAAAGGTTAGTTGGCAGCAGGCTTATAACAAGGCCAAAGAAGAAAGATTTAACGGCTTGCAAGGCTACCTTATGACCATTACCTCTGATGCAGAGAACAAGTTCATTTATGATCAGGTCTTTAAGGCTGAAAGGGAAAAAGGACAGACCCCTGATGACTTTGGTTCTTGGATTGGAGGCATAAGGCAAAAGCCAAAGGTTGATTATGACCTTTCTACTTGGGAAGCAGACGGCTTTAACAAGTATTGGTCATGGGCTTGTGGTCCTGATGCAGGAAAGGTTTTCTATACAAACACATTCAGTAGGGATGGCCAGGATTACAGGGCAGAAGGAATGTATTCAGCGTGGTCAAACCCGGAAGACTGCAAGAAAAACGGTATTCCACGAGCCTATGCAGGTGATTACGAGCCGAACAACGAAAGTAACGCCAATTACACAGGAGGCGACAACAGTGATACGGCAAAAGAACTTTACCTCCAGTATACCGGCCACTATGTTTGGAACGATGCTTCAACTGGTGCTGGTAGTCAGGCACGATGGAAGATACATTACTATATCGTAGAATTTACTCCGTACGAGAACCCTGTTGCCGGAATTGCAATCCCAATGGATCCTGCTGTATACAAGGCCAACAGCCACGCAGAACAGACCTACGAATAACCCCTTTGGGGGAACAGATGCTGAAATTACTTGCTTGCAAGTGCGTTCAGCATGACGGTTCTTCGTCGGCATGACTGTATTTTGTAGAGGAACAGCTGCCGAATTTGGTTGCCAGAAATCACTTTCGGCATAGCTTTATCCATAACCCGCCCGGCAGTACCTCCCACAATCCCTGCCGGGCTTTTTTTGCCCATTTTTGTTGACTGGTAAGCTGATACATGCAAAATCCAAACATTTGCAAATTTCGTTAAAATTCCTGCAAAAACATTTGCAAAATTCGTTAAAAAACGGCCCAAAAGATTTGCAAATTTCGTTAAGAAAATTTATAATAGGAATATGGAGTTTAAGCGGAAGTTTTATGATACTCTTTTGGAGTGGAAAAAAACATTTGATGGAAAAAATGCAATTCTCATAGAAGGTGCGCGACGAATAGGCAAGTCAACCATAGCGGAAGCATTTGCCAAAAATGAATACAAAGACTATCTTATACTTGATTTTGCAAAGGAAAGTCCAGATGTAAAAAAGCTGTTTACCGAAAATCTTTCTGATTTGGACATTTTTTTTAATAATCTTTTTGTCTTAAAGCAGAAAGAACTTCTTCCCCGAGAATCTGTAATCATTCTTGATGAGATACAGCTTTTTCCCCAAGCGCGTCAAGCAATAAAATATTTGGTTGCAGACGGGCGTTTTGACTATATAGAGACTGGTTCCCTTATTAGCATAAAGAAAAAGAGTGCACAGATTTTAATTCCATCAGAAGAATATAAGTGTAAAATGTATCCAATGGATTTTGAGGAATTTTTGTGGGCAACAGGCGATAATGTTACCGCAAAAATAATCCGCGAACATTTTGAAAAACGCCTACCCATTGGCGATGCAATTCACAGAAAGATAATGCAGACCTTCAGAACTTATCTTAGTGTTGGAGGAATGCCTCAGGCTGTTGCTGCCTTTGTGGAAAAGCAAACTTATTCAACAATTGATGCCGTAAAGCGCTCTATCCTTAGTCTTTATGAAGAAGATTTAGGTAAATATGATGATGAAAATGCAGAAAAAACTTCTGCGATTTTTGCAACTCTTGCAGAACAGCTTTCGAATCACAATTCTATGTTTAAGTTATCGATGGTAGACAAAACAGCAAGGTACCAAAATTATATTCGGTCAATAAAATTTTTGGGAGATTCTATGATTGCAAACTGTTGCAGGAATGTTACAAATCCAGAAATTTCTCTTGAACTGTTTGCAGATTCTTCTAACTTTAAACTGTTTATGGGCGACACTGGACTTTTGGTGACGCAGATAATGAGAAATTCAAAGGAAACAGAGAGTGATATTTACAAGAAACTTATATTTGACAAGCTTGGAACCAACATTGGAATGATAATGGAAAATATTGTTGCACAAATGCTTAGGGCCAGGGGTTATGATTTGTACTTCCACGAGTTTTTGTACCAGAAAGAGAAAAATGGTTTTGAGCGAAAATACGAAGTTGATTTTCTGATTGTAAAGGAAAGGAGAATAATTCCTATTGAAGTAAAATCATCCAGCTATAAACAGCATGAATCGCTTGACTGTTTTGCAAAAAAATATGGGCAAAAAAAACATGAGCGCTTTATAATCTATACGAAAGATTTATTCTGTGACAGGGATGCGGATGTTACTTACCTTCCTATTTACATGACTATGTGTTTGTGACTGGCAAGCAATTTAGTATTTTTACAGATGCAGAAATTACTTGCTTGCAAGTGCGTTCAGCATGACGGCTCTTCGTCGGCATGAAGGTTCTGTGTGCAAGGTGACGGTCGTAATTTGGGGCTCGCTGGAAACTTTGTTGCGAAAGACGTGAGCAATCTTTTAAATAGATTATCGGGTCAAGTCCAATAATGACACATTTCTTGAAAAAAGTCGACATTCGGGCAAATTAATATTGGGGCGTTGGTCGCAACCTGCGGTTGCTCTCCGAGTTTTCGCAAGCGAGAACTCGCATTTGATTATGTGGACAGTTATCCAATTATAGCAGGCGTTGCGGGCGGCGTTTGAGCCCGCAGAAGGGGGTGTGCCGAAGACCTTGGGCTGAGGCCAGGGGGAAGGCTTTCCCCCCTTTTATAAATTAGAACTCTTTTAGGCGGTCGGGGCAGACTGCTTTTACCAGGGCGCGTGCCATTATTTTGGCGGGGTCAATTTTTGTGATGGGCATTCTAAGGCGTCCCATTGCGAGTGGAATTTCTGTGCAGCCCATGATGAAGGTGTCGTAGCCTTGGGCAAACATTTTTTCTGTTACGATGCGGAAATTTTCTATGGCCTGGTTTTGGATTGGGTTTGAGTAGGCTTTGATTCCGTATTCGCGGCTGTAGATTGCGTTCCAGATTAGTTCCTTGTCTGCGTCTTCCGGTTCGACTATGCTGTAGTCCTGCTGGCCGCTTGCATTTTTTTGCGCGTCAAAGAAGAGGTGGTAAACGCCGGAGTAGTAAGTTCCCTGGGTTGCGTAGAGTACGATTTTTTTTGAGGGGATGTTTTCTTTTACCCACTTGTAGGTTTCTTCTACAATGTTCATGAGGGTAACGTCAATTCCGTTTACTTCTACGAAGCGCTTTACCTGGTTGAGTATTATTGGGGAATGTGCCGTGTTGCAGGGAATGGCAATGTGGGTTGCGCCCATGTCTGCAAGTTTTTTTACGCAGTAGCTAATTCCTATGCAGGGGTTTTCCGTGTCCGGGTGCAGGATGTAGTATGAGCGGTCAGGAATTAGGCGTGATGCGGAAATCATCATTACGTCCGGATAGTCCTGGTCGCTTGTGGCCATTACGCTGTCAAAAACTTTGCGTTCCAAATCAAGACCGGCATAGGGGCCCATGCCTCCAATTATGCCGATCGCCTTTCTTTTATTTTCTGTCGAATGCATATACACCGCTCCATCCTTCCGGCGGGTTCACCTTGAAGTTTTCGGCTCTCTCCAAAATTACCTGAGCTGCCTTGTCGTTTACGTGGTGCCTTACGGCAGACATGTACTTGATGCAGTTGTCCCAGTCACCGTCAAAGTAGAATTTGAGTCCGCGTTCGTATGCACTGTAAATCTTTAGCAGGTTCTGGTTAAGCTTTCCTTTTTCTGCAAGAAGCTCGTAGATAAAGAGAGGCTGCGTCTTTCCCTTTACGGTTATTTTGTCCAGCATGCGGAATTCAAAATCATCTTTTACAAGGTCGTGGGTGTTTGCGCTGATTATGATTTCCGTGCCGTAATACTTGTTGATTCCTTCAAGGCGGCTTGCAAGGTTTACGTTGTCGCCAAGTACCGTGTAGTTGATGCGCTCGTCAGAACCCATGTTTCCTACAACGACTTCGCCGGTGTGGATTCCGAATCTTGTGCGGAACTTTGGCTTTCCTTCGCGTATCCACTGGTTGGAAAGGTTGAATCCCTGCATCTGGCAAGTGAGTGCTGCGCGGCAGGCCAGTGTTGCGTGCTGCTTTACGTCCATTTCTACCGGTGCGCCCCAGAATGCCATGATTGAGTCGCCAATGTATTTGTCTATGGTTCCCCTGTTGCCGGTTATTGTGTGGGCAAAGATTGAGAAGTAGTCGTAGAGGCGGTTTATGAGTTCCTCTGGCTTTGTCTTTTCCGAAATGCCCGTAAAGTTTTCTATGTCGGAGAAGAGGAGGGTAAGAATCTGCTTCTTTCCTCCAATTTCTGCGCTCTGGCTGTTCTTTACAAGTTGGGTTACAAGGTCTGAAGGAACGTATTTCTTAAAGTTTATAAGTCCCTGCTTCATGCCCTGGAAAGAGTCAACCATGTTGTCTATTTCTTTTATGCCGGAATTGATGTTTACTTCGCCGTCGTCTATATCCAGTTCCTTGATGTCATTCATTTCCGTAGAAAGAATCTTCATTGGTTTTGAAATGAGAGAAGACATAAGTATGGAGATGATTATTGCCACTATTATTACTATTAGGGAGATTATAAGACCAGTCCTGTTGTTCTTGTAGACAATACCCATAATGTCATTGTCTGGAACAATCATTCCTACGTTAAAGGAAAGATCCTGGTCAAGAGGCATGGAGTCTATCTTACAGAAGTAGTTGTTTCCGTTCAGGTCGAATGAATATATGCCTTCCGTGTTGACGCGGCCTGCACTTTTTTTGAATGCTTCTGCAATTATTGGTTCTGCTTCGTCTGTTACCTTCTTCATGCTGTAGGAATTGCTTCCGTCTGCTCCGGGGTATACGTTAAGCAGCACGTCCAGCGGGTCTTCTGCCTTTAGCGGTTTTGCTATTATCTGGTTGTCCTGGTCGTAGATGAAGAGCCTTGAATTTTCTGTTGTGGAAATGCCGCCCAGATAGAGCGAAAGGTCGCGGATTCCAATGTCTATACATGCAACGCCTTCCAGTTCTCCGTCGTTACTGTAGATTGGAGCTGCGCAGGAGAAGCCCGGCATGTTGTCTGTTGCAAAGATGTAGACGTTTGTCCATACGGCTTTCTTTTGGGCTACGGCTTTTTTGTACCAGCCTCTTGTTCTTGGGTCGTAGCCGGATTCCAGGCTTTCTTCCGTTGTTGGGAATGATGCGTTAAAGGCTTTGTTTTCGTGGATGTATTTTGTTATTACGGAATCTTCCGTCCTTGTTATGTAGCGGCGGGTTAGCGTACCGTCCGGCATGCGTCTTCCCATTATAAGGTTGCCCTTTGTGTCTCCAAAGTATACCATTGCAAATTCCTTGTGGGTCTGCAAAAGTTCCATAAAGTAGTCAAGGGCAGCTTCGTTGTTGTACTTAAAGTGGAAGCGGTCTTCGTTCCAGTAGTGGAAAGAGATGTTGTGTATTGCCTGGTCTGCCGGTGTGTAGTAGGCCTGAATCTTTGTGTCTACAGATTTGAGGATTTCTGTTACAAGCTTTGTGGAAACTGAATATACGGAATCCTGTGTACCGTGGGAATTTATGCGGATGATTACCGTTGCCGTAAGTATGAGCAGGACGGTATTTATAAGAACAAGAGCGTCGCGGATTTTTATCTTTATGCCGCCGGGCAGGGCTGTGGTAAGGTTTTCTTTTCTTGTGGTTCTTGAAGACGGGGTTATTGTTGCTACCTTTGACTGGTAGGCAGGTGTTCCCGCAGAGGCAATTTGCTGGGCGGTGTTAATGCCATTTTCTGGTGATAGGCTTGAAGTGTCTTCAAAGTCCGGGCTGTCGTCCATAACCGCAGTTGTGGAAATTTCCGGAAGTTTTACGGTGGAGTATGCTGCCTGGCTCTGAATCTTTACAGCCTGAATGTCTGCGCTAAAGTCTGGTAGCTCAGAAGCAGACGAATCGCTTCCCTGCTCCAGAAGTATTTCGTCCCCACGGTTTGCAGCAAGACGCATCTTTGTTTTTGCGTTGCGCTCTTCTTCTGTTTCTCTGCTTGCCACAACAGCCGTAGTTGCAATGTTTATGTATACAATAAGAAGTGTGCGCATTGGGTCTATAAGGGAATCGATTGCCATAAAGACAACAAGTATGGATTCCACAGGAAGGCCAAGCGGGTCAAGGATAAGAGAAATCATTGGCAGGGTAAGAAGCCCCGAAGCTCCAGCTGTAGCAGTTCCGGCAAGAAGTGAGCCTACCACAATCAGAAGCATTGAAGGAAACGAAAGCGTTGCATCGTATATCTGGGCAACAAAACAAGCTGCAAGGGCAAAGTACATTATGTTTCCAAAGCGCAGGATTGTTACGCCAAGCGGGAATACAAGGTCAACCGTGTTTTCGCTAAGCCCAAGGTTCTTAAGGGCTGTTACTGAAGAAGGAAGGGAAGCAAAGCTGTTTCTGGTTGCAAAACAGATTATGATTGGATCCATTACCTTCTTTAAAACCGTAAACGGATTTTTTATTCCAGACCTAATCCATATAATGATTGTACATACAAGCATGGCGGCAAGACCAGCCGCATAAAATACCACGATGAATTTTACCATGGCAAGGAGTATTTCTACACCTACCTGGGCAATCTGCTTACCCATCAAAAAGACAAGGCCAATCGGAAGCCCGTACATTGTCCAGTTGATAAGCTTTTGGAAAGATTCCTTTAGCGAGACAACGCCGTTTATAAGCCTTAGCGATGAAGATTCACTCAAGAAGCCTATTGCAACGCCAAAGATGATGCTAAAGAAAACAAGCTGCAGGATTGAGCCGTTGCTAAAAGACTTAAAGATGTTGGAAGGAACAATGTTTGCAAAGAAGTCTACCAAAGAAGACTTGTTGGTGCTGGTGTCGCTTGAAGGGTCGTAAAGGGCAATCTCGTCTTTTGAGTTGTCCGAAGAAGTCTTGATTATCTGGTCAAGAACCGCCGTAGTTTGTTCCCCAAGGTCTTTTCCCGGGCGGCTTAGCACACCGGCAAGAGTTCCAAAGACTGCCGTAGCCATAAGCATAAGCATAAAGGCAAGAAGAATCTTTGTAATGTGGGACCTTGCGTTTGCGTCCTTCATCAACATGGCAAGGCTTGCCACAATGGAAGTTACAAGGATTGGGATAACCGTCATCTGGAAGAGGTTAAGGTAAACGTCTCCGATTATGCCCCAGGACAAAGCTATGTTTTTTTCGTAAAAGCCAAACAGAATGCCGAGTACTACGGCAATAAGTATAGTTACAGGATTTTTGAGGATTTTGCCAACCATATATACCTCTTATTTATTTGCGTATTTTTCAAGAACTTGGTCCGCAGTCATTTTGGGCTGATTTTCCAAGAATATGTTTACCCAGTAGAGAAGCTGGGTATTGCTGCTTTTGACTGCAATCGCTATGGGGTCAGTAAGGTCTCGGAAGTAGATGGGCTTAAAGAGAAGGGCACTGTTTGGAACGGATGCTAGAACCCTCTTTATTTCTAGCTCGTCGCGGTAAACAGAAAGCACCTCTCCACGCGTAAGGGCATCCACTGCGGCGTTCCAGGAAGGATATTCGGTTGCGGTAGCCTTGGGAAAGTTTTCCTTAGCGTAATTTGCGTATGATGACTTTGCAATAACACCGATTGTTCCTGTGTAATTGCGAACAAACTGGTTCACGGAATCTTCAGAAGCCACTTTTGCAAGCTGCAGGCGGTTAAAAAGAATGCCCTGGCGGAATGTCATGTATGGGGTTGAAAACTTAACGAATTTTGAGCGGGTCAATGTACGGCTAAGTTTTGAAATTGCAAGGTCTGCTTTTCCGGAAGAAATAAGCGGAATAAGGTCGTTAAAAGTGGGGGCATCCCTTGTGATTACAAGCTTAACGCCAAGTTCCTCTGCCATTTTGTTGGCAAGGTCTATATCGTAGCCCGAAAGCTTACCGTTTTTGTCCATAAAATAGAAAGGCGGCTGATCCACCTCCGTAATTGCAACCCTTAGTTCGCCTCTGCTGATAATCGCTTCTATATCACTATAGTGATTACTGCCGGTTTGATTTTCACTGCTGCCTGAATCTTGTGTCCACGCAAAAACAGCTGATGCAAGCATAAAAAAGAAAGCCACAAGTAGCCGCGCTGTTGCTTTATGCGAAACATTCATAAATAACTCCTTAAAAAAAGTGTCTAGTTTTTTAAATATGAAGTTGATAAACAAAAAGCGTGGGCTTGCCACATTTCTTTCCTTTCTAAAAATATCTTAACATGCAAATTCAAATTCGGCAAGAAAAATGCCTTTTTTAAGTTTTTTTTGAAATTTATTCTATATTTTGGAGATTTTTTGGACGGAACTTTTTTCTGCTCTACCATTTTGCTTTTTGGCTAATTCGACAGACAGGCCTTTGCGTCACCGCCCTTCCGGCCTTCCCTAACGGTCATCCCGCTTGCGCGGGACTAAAGGGCCTCCACGGCGGCGTAGGTCGCATCAAAAAATCCATCCATGGATTTTTTGATGGTTGCAGAATTGCTATGCAATTCTGCATGCTGTTAAGTCGCCCTCCATGGCTCAATATTGTTTGGCAGCATGAAACGTCAAATAAAACACTCAAAATGAGTCAGCGGGTCCCAGTAACGGAAAAAATCAAGGAATCCTCCCTAAAGGGTCCCTCCTTGCTTTTTTCCTACGTCCCACTGCCTCATTTTGAATGTTTTATTTGCACAAGAGATGCTGCCACCCAAAACCTCGACATTGAAATTGACCATTTATATGGTATATACTTGTAAATTATTTAAGCACATAGGCGGAAAAATGAAAAAAGCAATTGTTTCTATTTTAATAACGGCAATCGTCAGCAATGCGGTCTTTGCTCAGCTTTGGACAAAAGGGGCGCTGGAGCAGTCCGACTGGAATCTTTCACTTAAGAAAATGAAGGTGGGGGACACGCTGGAAAAAGAATACTATCCCTGCTTTGGCGGAAAATACGATGCTGTTCTGGCAAGTTCATGGCTTCCGGCAGAAGGAAATCCGCCAAGAACGCTAATGGCAAACGAAAAGGACGAAAACGGCAACTCTTGGGACGAAAGCGAAATTGACTGGGCAAACAAGAACCGCTACGACAGCTGGACAGAGATGTACGGCCCCGGCAAATGTTTTGACGGCAAGACGGACACTGCCTGGTGCGAAGGAAAATCAGACGATGGCATTGGGGAAGTGGTAATAGCTTGGGTTGACGTAAAAAGACCCGTAAGAATCTGGAGCGGATTTGGCAAAAGCGAAAAACTTTGGAAAGAAAACAACCGCCCCAAAGATATAAAAGTCTTTGTTATTCAGGGGGAAGTAATAGGACATTCCGTTAACAGCCCCAACTACAAGATGAAAGTTGTCGGAGAAAAGACGCTCACCCTAAAAGACGTAAACGGCTGGCAAAAGCTCAATCTGGATGAATACAAGGAAATTGATTCAGAAGAATTCAAAAAACTTGATCCCTATGAACTTAGCCAGTCAGGAACTTTTCTTGCAATAAAAATTCTTTCCGTTTACCCCGGAACAAAATACAAAGACACCCTTATAAGCGAAGTTTCAAACTAGTATGGCAAATAACAATTAACTGTTCCGCTGAACTTAACTGTCACCTGAACTTAATTGTCACCCTGAACTCGTTTCAGGGTCTCTTCCACCATCTATCTGCTTTACACTGGAATTAATTCACTTTTTCCTTCAATTTGAAGAAATTTTATAGAAGAAATGGAGTTTTTGGGCATTTATTTTAAATTTTTTTGATTTTTTAGAGATTTTTACTTGACTTTTAAAAGTTTATGCCGTATTATAAAGACAGATAGAACTGTAATACCAAATTTCGAAAGTAGATTGTTAATTCGTTTTTTTTAATTTAAAAAGTGTCGGCTTTTTTCATCCCGGGAGGGAAAGGAGGTTGGCATATGAAAAAGCTACTTTTGAATTTGGTCAGTTTTGTGACTGTTTTTACTTTTGCTCTTCTTATCGCATCTTGCGGTGGTGGAGGAGGCGGCGGTGGCAGCGATTACAGCGAGCCTGCTGCTCCAGTTCGGAATGAAAACTCTGTTCTGAACATGACTGCACCATCTTACAGAGATGTAAATCTTAACATTACTTCATCCTCATCTAGCCTTACTGTTGGCACACCTGTTACATTCAGAACTTCTTATTCACCTGCATCTGAAGATGTAGCCTATACTTGGTACGTTGACGGTGTAAACCGAAATGTTAATGAAAATTCATTTGCATACACAGCTTCTTCATCTGGAAGTCACCAGCTCATGCTTATCATTAAAGACGGTGACAATTACGTAGGTGATTCAAAGTCGTTTATCTTTACGGCTAACTAAGGAGGTGCGTTATGAAAATGCTTAAGACAAATCTTTTTAACAATATATTTAAGGCAGCTTCTCTTCTTGTTTGTGCAGCTTTGGTTGCGTGTTCAGGCGTAAATGGCGTTTCTGACCGCGATGAAGCTTCTTCTTCAAACAACGGAAGGGCATATCTCTCTTCCATCTCTTTTGGCAACGGACGCACAATCTTGCCAAACAGCAGCTTTGACCTTGCAACTTCTATTGACCGCTTTGTACTCCGTGGCACAGCCCTTGATGCAGAAGAGCCAGCAGAAGTAGAACTTGGCACTTGGGACTCAAGCGATGCAGGAAGCGCATACACACTCATGCTTGCAGACATTTCCCGCAACACAATTGAACTTACAACAGGCTCTTGGAACTTTACTGTTACAGCATTCGTAAAATCCGGCGACAACTATGTTCCTGTTTTGCTGAAGAGCATAGAAGAGCAGCAGGTTAGAAGCGGCGGCAACAGGCTCAACTTTGGCACACTTGCAGAAGCAAACGGAAACGGTGTCCTTAAAGTTTTGCTTGAATACCCGATTAACACAGGTCTTTATACAGTAACCAAGGTAACAGCCGCACTTGAACCTCTTGACGGAACTAATTGGAGAAGTGCAGAAGGTGGACCACTTACACAAAATACTGTGGATAGCAATTTTAAGAGCGTTACATATGAAATAGAACCTGCAAACGGAAATTACATCTTGACGTTTAAGTTCTATATGAGTGGTGACGGCAAAAACTTTACACAGACATACACGGAATATGTTCGCATTGCAACAGGTCTTGAGTCTACAGCAATCCGCAGAGTTTCTGACCTTATGTCGCTTTATTCTATAACCTACTATGACATTGGTGGTACTTTGCCTGGTACTCTTCAGGGAAAATACAGCCCATACGACGGTGATGTTCTGCTTGCAACCTCTCCAGTTGTTAGCAAAAAAGGTGCAACATTTGCAGGTTGGTACGAATCCAACAACTACAGTGGAAGCAAACTCGTAAAAATTGCTGCTGGAAGTACAGGCAGTAAAATTCTCTACGCAAAGTGGGGCTACGAGATGAACACCACAACAAAGACAATCTCTGCAAACGGAGCTTCTCTTATCGTACAGAAAGAGGGCAGCGCGACCAGAATATACTTTGATGAAGATCAGGACGGTGTTGCGGACGAAGATGAAGTTATTCTTGATGACAACGGCAACCCAATTGACTTTACAGGATGGACTGTATACGGTGGAAGCCAGGGCGGAAACTACAGCGGAGACACAAGCGTTACTGTAAATGACGGAAATCTTGCTGCAGTTTACGGTGGTAACGGAAGCGGTAGTGTTTCCAATACAAACGTAGAAATCAACGGCGGTACAATTGGTACTGTATACGGTGGAAACAAATCTGGCACTGTTAACGGAGACACTGTTGTAGAAATTAACGGTGGTACTGTTGGAAAAGTAATCGGCGGAAGTCAGTCTGGTACAACCGAGGGTGATTCTGTAATCAACATTTCTGGCGGAAGCGTAACAGAAGTTAGTGGTAACAAGGATAAAGTTACAGGTGAATCCTCTGTAAACATAAGCGGTGATCCTACAATCGGAAGCCCATCTGCAGAAAAAGGTATAGACCTTGACTCTGTTGACGGCGGCTTTATAACTGCAACAGGCGATGTTACTGGAGAAATAACCGTTGTAACAACAGACAGTGACAAACTTGCAACAGGTACAGTAATCGTAAAGGCTGATGACAACGTAGATGTTGGTGATGACGTAACAATTATTGATACAGAAAACCACATTCGTATTGATGATATTGGCAGGGGCGTGGATGGAAACTATTCTGTAGGAAACAGCCCGCTCAAAGGCATAAAGATGAACCAGTACGGTCAGCGCAATGCTGTAAGTGGCGAACACTACAACATTACGGAAATGTACAGCCCTTACACTGTTGACTACTCAGAAATGAACCTTAAGACAAGCGTTAACTATGTAGGCAACATCGTTGTAACACCTGAATGGGATACTGATTACTTTGTTAGTGTAAGTGCAAGTCTTACAGGAACTCTTGCTGACTCAACTAAGGCTCCTTCGTACCCAGCAAAGAAGATAGGCGAGATTGTCCTTGATGCAAACGGTGCTTGTTCAATTCCTGTAGGAACATACGGCTACTATTCAAACATCACGCTTACTTATGTTGTACAGGCAAAGAATCCGGCACAGACCGTAACTTACACTTTCCCTGTTGAGGTTTCACAGCTTGAAACCCTTGCCGCAACGGAAAAGCAGTCCAACGGATACTACTCTGTTCCTGATGCAACAGAATATGACAACATGACTTCATTCAAGTTTAGCAACGGTGGTGTGGACTTCCAGGGCCGCATAAGCGGTGTAAACAATGGTAACTGGACAAATACAACTTACAGTAGTAATGCTTGGCACTACTATCTTAAAATTAACGGTGTCTCAAAAGGGCAAATAAACATAACGCCATCTTCTGACGGTTCTTATGCTACATACAGTGGCAACGGTATTAAACTTACTGTAAGGGCTGAAGTTCAGATGGCAGACGGTATTTCTTACACAACGCTCATCCACCAGATAGACAATCCAAACGGATATAGAGTCTCTCTTGGTGCTTGTTCTGACACGGAAATACTCAATGCTGATGATGTTCCGATTGTGGAAACAAATTACGGTTACTACCTTTATGGGCCTGGTTCTACAAGGTATAATTGCAGGGATAAAGTTGACATGATTCTTGTCATGTACTTAAAGAATTCAACAGGTGTAGATGATGTAACAGGCTTGTGGTATGGAAACTATGACGGTAATACCTATGTGAACCATGTATGGGATAGTGCTCCTTATACTGGTACCATAACCGACTCAGCTGCTGCATTCCACTGGGATAACATGATGGGTACGTCTATAACAAAGACAATCCGCATGGCGTTGAGAAAGACAATTGATTAATCCGTAAACCGTGGGAGGGAAATAATACCCGGCTGCCAGTGTGGTAGCCGGGCTTTTTTGTGTGAAGATTTATGCAAGTGGGTAAAATTTTACACAGACAAGTAAAAATGTGTTATATTTTAGGTATGATGCAGAAGGAGGAAAAATATGACGGCTTTGGCTCTTCGGAAAAAGGCAATGGATTATATTGATACTCTCGATGATGAACAAACTCTTAGTGTTATTGCATTTATAGAATCCATGTCGCGTAAGAAAGAATCTCTTCAAAATTCTAAGACCCAGGAGCAAAGGGAAAAAGCTAAGCAGGCTCTGGAAGAACTTTTTGCAATGAGCCGTCCCGCAAAGCATGAAATCAGTATGAATGGGCATAAGGAAATTGCACAGGCTGTTTGGAGAAAATATGAAAGCCTTGATTGACACAAACATTTTGCTTGATGTAATACTTTGCAGAGAACCGCATCTTGCTCAATCAAAGCGGGTTTTGCAATGTTGTGAATCGCTCGTGGACGGATATATTGCAGTTCACACATTTTCAAACATGTTTTACATTCTTCATGAACTGGAAGATTTTTCTGTTGATGAATGTCGAAATACCTTTAACAAGCTCCTGTATGTTTTTGATGTTGCAGGATTAGGCAGAAGAGAAATAGTATCTGCTGTGAATAATATATTGTTTGATGATTTAGAAGATTCCATGCAAAACGAAGCCTCTGTTTCTTCTAGTCTTGATTATATTGTAACACGCAATAAGTCTGATTTTGAAAAGTCGAGTATCCCAGCTGTTTCTCCAGAGGAATTCCTAATTTTGGTTCATTCAAAATCATAAGGTTTAATTTTGTTTAAAATATTCCGTAATATATAGTAGAAAAGGGTGATTTCTTGTTCCTTGGGAGGGAAAGAAGGAGTTTTGTATGAAAAAGCAGCTTTTGGTTTTTCTTGAATTATTGACGGTTTTTACTTTTGCTCTTCTTGCTACAACCTGCGGAGGAGGCGGTGGCGGCAGCGATGATGATGACTATAGCCCCAACGTGGTCACATCCCCTGTTTCTTTGCCAAAAGAACTGCTTCAAAAGGCAGACAAAGAAAATACTTATACCGTAGGCCACGGAAACATAAAAAAAGCAGGAACAATCTTCTCTGTTTTTGCTGAGGGCGGCTACTTTACCCTTACCGAAACAGAAATAGAAGGCAACGTCCACTTTGACATGGGCATTCCCGTGGATGCAAGCGGTAAGCCAATACAGTTCGTTTATCAGGATGGGGTAGACACAGAAAAATTCTTCCGCTACGTACAGTTTACATCAGAAAGCAACGAAATTTCTGCCCTTGCAGCAGACAACTTTCTTTCTACAATAGAATTCCACAAGATAGAAGGCCAGCCCATCTACATCCGTGTTAACCTTGAATCCGTACCAATAGAAGGTGAGGATGATGAAGGCAATTCCTACAAGCTGAACGAAAACGTCTTTTACCTGGACGGAAGCTTCTACAGAAAGAGCGAAAGGTTTGGCGATGAAAGCGATGGGAGTGACAGTGTAACTTGGCCACAGGCATACAATGCGGCAAAAGAAGCCCCCCGCTTTAACGGAATGCAGGGCTACCTTATGACCATTACAAGTGATGCAGAAAACAAATTTGTTTACGACCAGATTTTTAAGGCAGAAAAAGAACAGGCAGGAATGACTTCCGATGACTTTGGCTCATGGATTGGTGGCACACGCGTAAAACCAAAAGCAGATGAAAGTGCTGAGCCAAGTGAAGCTTCGGATTCAGAGGCAAATGCTGGAGCAAATGCAAATGAAAGTTCAGAACCTGTGGAAAGTCCGGCATACGATTACGACGCTAACACTTGGTCTCAGACCCCACCAGATTCTAAAAGCCTTAGAGACGACTGGGTGTGGGCTTGCGGTCCTGAAGCAGGAAAGGTTTTCTATACGAACAAAGTCTATGTAACCAATCAGAATTACAGGGCAGATGGAATGTATTCATCATGGTCAAATGACGTAGACTGTGCATTGAATGGACTTACGAACAAATACAAGGATAAAGAGCCGAACAGTCAGGTTAAAACACAAGACGGCAGATTTAATGGAGAATACTATACTCAATACACAGGCCTATACATCTGGAACGACGGGCACGAAAAAGGACCTTTGTACAGGCAGATGTTTAAGGACATGTCTAACCGGCGCTGGCTCGTTCACTATTATGTCATAGAGTACACTCCCTACAAGAACAAGGCGACCGGTGAAGACTACGCAAAAAAGCTAAAGTACCCCAAGCTGTACGCAGAGCAAACCTACAACTAAAGAAATGCAGCATTGCTGGGCTTGACTCGATAACCTATTTATTTGCATTATTGATATTTATAGATTGCCGGGTCGAGCCCGGCAATGACACGATGCTATTAATCAGAGGTTCCTTAAAGTGTGAGTTGCTTAATTTAAAAACATCCTACGCGGGATTGTAGGGGCGGCGAAGCCGTTGCAAGGCAATGGAGCGGGTAGGGACCCGCGGAACCCCGGAAAGCCCGTAAAAAAAGCCATGCCGGCCGATTGGAGCAATGCAGCGGGTGGTAGAGCGGCAAAGAGTTCGCCCAGAAAAAAAATAGCAAAAAATGTATAAAATTGGAGATTTTTGTAGTTTTTCAACGATTTTTTTTAACATTTTAGAGATTTTTCTTGACTTTTTGGACATTTGTGCCGTAATATATAAGTAGGAGCTAAACAAAATACGGCAATGACTATGCAATAAAATTTATTGGTTTAGTAACTTTTATTAAAAAAAGTGTCGGCTTTTTTATTTCCTGGGAGGGAAAGGAGGTTGGCATATGAAAAAGCTACTAGTTTTTATTGATTTGTTGTTGGTTTTAGCACTTTCACTTATTATCGCATCCTGGGGTGGTGGGGGAGGGGGTGGTGGCGGTTCTGATGAAGCTGAATCAAGACCGGCTCCAGCTGCACCTGCTCTTTCTTCAAATGCAGAGATAGTGTCTTTTATTTTTGCTCGTGCAAACAATCCTGCAATTGCGAATGCAAATGGTATTGGCGGAGATTTGAGCGGAAACCCTGCAACTGAAGGTGATGTTGCAACTGTTACTGTAACTTATCCATTTAATTCTCTTACAGAAGAAAATTTGAGAAGCCTTAAGCCGGTTATTCTTGTTTCGGAAGGTGCAAGAATTTCTCCTGCTTCTGGTGTAGCACAAGATTTTACGAATCCTGTTGATTACACAGTTACAGCTCAAGACGGCAGCAGAAAAGTTTGGACTGTTTCTGTAACAGAGAGAAGTGCTTCTGAACGTTCAATCACATACAATTTGGACGGCGGCGAAATGAAGGTAACTCCTCCAAATGTGTACAATATTGAAGTGGGGGCAACTCTTCCCAGCGGGGGCAACCTGGTAAAAGACAACTATTACTTTACGGGTTGGACTAACCTTGCCACAACAGAAGATATATCAAGCTGGGGTGCATACGGACAGTCGGAAGACATTCGTGTAAAAGCAAACTGGAGTCCTGCACCTTATGTAAAAGACCACAATATCTATGCAAACGGCATGAATGTTACCGTAAAGAAAAACAGCAGCAACAAGACGATGGTTTATTTTAGGGGTGCTAACGGCAACGAAATTGCACTTTCTTCAATAAATGTGGCTGATGAATACCAGGATTTGACAGGCTACACGCTTTATGCAGGCGGTTTGGTTGGCATAGACAACGGCGTTACTGCAACAGACTGCACCATCACAATGGAAAGCGGAAGTCTCTCCAATATTTATGGCTACAACGGCAACGCTACAAACCTTTCCGGAAGGGAGAACGTAATAATTCATCTTAAGGGCGGAAGCGTTACAACTGATGTTGTAGGATTTGTAAATGATGCTTCCGGTAAGCCGGACAATATGGCCGTAAAGGTTTCTGGCAATCCGACTGTTGGCGACAAGACCGACAACGGTATCTGGCTCAAATCCTTCACATCTCGTGTTGTTACTTTGACAGGCAGCATAAGCTCTGCAAGCGCAGAAGCTATTACGGTAATAGCGGCCGGCTCAACTAGGAACGGAACCCACATTGCAGAATCTGCTGGAAGTGATTATGCCGATGCCGGTAAGTTCAAACTTTTGAACAGCAACCCAACCTTGGGCGGTCTGAATGTTGGCAAAAGTGGCAGCTATGTTGTTGTAATTGGTAGTGTAGAACTCCCTGCTGTTGCTATATGGCAAGGTACAGATGCTTTCACTTTGGGGTCAAGCCACATCTTGCAGGACGGAACATACTTTAGCGTATTTGTTGACGGCGGTTACTTTACAGTTCCTTCTACAACTTTGGCTGGTGCAGAATTTGATATGGCAATTCCATACTCAACGGATGGAACGGTAACTTACATTGACGGTTCTGGCTTGAGTACGGAAGGACAATACCAGTACATCCAGTTCAAATCAACTTCTGGCGAGATTTCTTCAACAGTTGCAGATGCCTATCTTGAAGGAATTGTATTCCACGGTACCAGTGTTAAGGTAAGCGTTAACTTGCAGACTGTGCCTTTTGACGAGATACAAAGCAGCGGTGTAACTTACTTTAACGGAAGCTTCTATAAGGTTGTTACCTTCCCTGGCAATGACAAGAGCTGGGATACTGCATACGCAGCCGCAAAAGCAAGCACCTTCAACGGACTGCACGGTTATCTTATGACTATAACTTCTCATGTAGAGAACAAATTCATCTATGACCGTGTATATGCGAGAAACCCGAACATTACACCGGCCGCCGCTACTGGTTGGATTGGTGCTACAAGAGGTGTGAACGCGTCCGGCAATTATGATTCTTCAACATGGAGCTTTGCAAGCAGCTTGGCAGACGGTTCTGGTAATTCAGATTCAAGCTCCCTAAGAGCTGCATGGTATTGGGCTTGTGGACCAGAAGCAGGTCAGCAATTCTACAATACACGTATGGCTTCTAGTACAGGAAGAGTTTCTGGAATGTATTCATCTTGGAATAATCCTTATGATATTCCAGAAAATGGCATCAGTGGTGTATCAGCAGGTGCTGAACCGAACAACAGCAACAAGGAATATTGTGCCCAGTATGTAGGAACCTATATATGGAACGACTTGTCACACAACAAGAGCGGTACAGCAGGTCAGTATGTTCCGGGTTCTTACATCATAGAGTACTCTGTCTACAAGAATGCCTACAACGAGGAAAGGGCAACAAATACCGCATTGGCAGACAGCAAGACATACACGCATCCATAAGCGGTAAGTAAAGGGTTTAATGCCAGCCTTGCAATCCTTCCAACCGGGATTCGAGGCATGGCGTAAAATAAAAGATAGAACCGGCAGTTTGGGTTTGTAGCTTCCTGGCTGCCGGTTTTTTATTTTGCCCATAGCTCAAAGTTGACGAAAAGATTATAACAGTATATATTATAAGCAAACGGGGACGCAATGCAAATTAAAGCGACCGCCTCCGTAAAGCTATGTTAATAGCCCGTCCGAAGTCTGGTTCACTACAGGGCGGGCTTTTTTATGCTCTTTTCCTTATTTGATTAGGAAGGTGAGCGTGTCTATAACAAGTGCGATTATTGCAATTACGAGCATTGCTTTTTCGTATTTCGTCACAGACGGCCTCCTTCATTCACGAGAAATCGGAGGCAAGCCGCCAGTATTTGCAAAGCGACCCCTATTGAGTGCTATATTACAAAAAAAGTTTAAAAGTAGCAAGCTTCTTTTGCCAAGCAGCCGGGGTTTTAGGGGTGCGGTCAGCAACCCCTAGGAGAAGGGGGTAGGTGAGCAACGAAGTGCGAACTAGGGGGAACTTGCAACGGAGTTTCCAGCAAGGCTTTCCCCCCAATTATGAATATCAGTTGAAAATTTATAAATTGTGGTCTATAATTTAGAAAAAGGCTGGAATTGTTTAAATGGCAAAAAAAGATGAAGAAAAAGAAGAGGGTAAGACAGGCTCTTTTATTGCGCTTATTATTTGGCTTATTGCGGCAATAGCACTGTTTGCGCTTTTTGTTATAAATCAGAAAAAAATTGTCTCTAATCTTAAGTCCACGGGATTTTTTGGGCGGCTTTTTGGAAAGACACCTGCTTTTGTGGAAAATGCGGAAGTGTCGGTTCAGGAGCAGGCCGGTAAGAATGATGTTGATCCTGGTGTTGGCGTAGACATAGAATTGTCTGGCGGACAGGGAAAGAGCGACTATTCTTACGAAAGCGGTATTCTGTCGGAAAACCAGGCTGCAAAGGATGTTCAGAATAATTCTGGGGAAACGGCTGCATTGAATTCTAAGCCGGAAAGCGGAAATGATGCTGGTGAGCAAAAGCCCCAGACCAATGAAGTGCCCCGCATGATAGACCTAAAGCTTTTCTTTATGGTAATCAACAGCGACGGTTCTGTTTCCCGCAGGGAAGTTACCCGTTCTATGAAAAAGACAGGCGGCCCTCTTGTGGATGCAATCAATGCGCTTATAAAGGGACCTTCAGAGGAAGAGGAGGGCAAGGGCTGTGCAACTCTTGTTTCTTCCGGTACGCGTCTGCTTGGTGCCTCTGTAAAGAACGGAATTGCAACCCTTAACTTTAGCGGTGAATTTGAATTCAATCAGTGGGGAATTGAAGGTCTGCGCGGCCAGTTGCAGCAGATTGTCTATACAGCCACAGCCTTTCCAACGGTAGAAAGCGTTCAGTTCTTGGTGGACGGTGTGCAGAAAGACTACCTTGGAAGCGAGGGCGTCTGGATAGGCACCCCGCTGAACAGGAACAGCTTCTAGGCTGCATTTTCTTTTGAATTTTCTGGGAGTTCCTGGCATTTCTTGCACTACATGGTGTGGATATATGTTTGTTTTGTAGTGTAAGGGTACAGTATGTTCTGTGGACGCTTACACTGGGGCGCATAGGAAGAAAATGAAAAAAATTTTTTTAATATTATTATTCTTTCCAATTATGTATTTATCTGCTCAAGAGAATATTGTTTTTTATACAGACAATTTCGGTTGTCACAAATACACAATAACTAAAGATAAAATAATATTTGAGGATGAAGATAGAGAGATTTCAAAAGAATATGATGGAAATGAATTTAAATTGGCTGAAAATGGTTTTTACTATTTATTTGGAAAAATAGTAATCTTTCAGAATAACGGTTTTTGCTATCATCCACTAATCGATTTTGATAATGAAGAAGATACTATTAGCCATAAAGCATTTATAGAAGAACTACAAAAATATACCGAAGAGCATAATTCATTTTTCCCATTTAAAGTATTTAAAACAAAATACACAGCCAGTTCAGAATTAAAAGAAGGGAAAATTGTATATTCCGTAAATAATTTAGGTACATTATTTCTTCCTCCAGATAGCAAAGAAGGTGAAACTGTATGGAATCCGGGACATAAACCGTGGGTCGAAGGAAAAACTGGATATGGAGAAAACGAGTTTGTTCAGATTAAAACGGAAAAATCTTTTAAGAGCTTAGAAATTTTAAATGGTTATGTAGATCCAAATAGAACAGATTTGTATAAAAAGAACTCGAGAGTAAAAACTTTTACAATAAAAGATGTAGATAATAATTTAGAATTTGATGTTCATTTAGATGACTGTGTATATTTGAATAGAATTGATTTAAAACAACCTACAACAAATTTAATACTGTATATAAAGGAAGTTTATAAAGGCGATAAATGGGATGACACCTGTATTTCTGGTATCATTCCGTTATTAAGATAAAAAAGCATAACATGCACTTCAAATCGGATATTGGGTCTGCGCCCGCCACCGTTTAAGCGCGTTGTTATGTGACCGCCGGCACTGGGATACATAGGACGAAAATGGAAGAAGTAATTATAGAAATAGATTATAAAAAAGAAAATAAAGAAGAATATTTAAATGCAATACGGAAATATTTAAAAATAAAACCTTATGCAATGAACTTTTCCATAATAGTATTTTTAATAAGTTTATTATTTTTAGTGTTTACAGAAATGATAACTTCTGAAGTAATTCTTTTAAGATATATCTCATATTCTTTAATATTTATTCTTCCTATGGTTTTTTATATTGATACAAAAATTATGAAAAGAATAAATAAAAAAAATAATAATAAAATAAAGCAGATAAATGAAGGGAAAATAAGATATAAATTCTCTAAGGATTCTATAGAATGTGATTCATTTAGAGTTTATCAAGTTTTTAAAAAAGAATGGTTAAAATATCTATTTTATTATGGTAATAATTTAGCAGTTTTATCTGAAGATTATAGTGCAATTATTATTCCAGCAATAACAGATGAATGTAGGAAAAAAATAGAAGAAATTTATTCTTCATTAGAGAGAATAGTTCTTGAATGAATAAAACTTTATGGCTGGGACGAAGAATTTTGTAATTCTTCTAGCAAACAGGATTTATAAATAAAAAAGAAATTTGTATTGTTTAGCATTTTTATTTTTGCGCTTTCATTTTTATATGCAAAAAGAACTCCACCTCCAGAAGTTCCATCAATCATTCAGATTTGGAAAGAGATGTCCAATGGATTTTTATTAAAAAAACAAGGATTCCCGCATCAGGTGCGGGAATGACAAGTCTTTTATTTTAGCGTGCAGCCTTTACGATTGTGTCAAAATAGGCCTTGTTCTTTTGGTAGATGCTGTCGTAGACTGAAAGGGTTAGGCAGGCATAGGAACCGTCTTTGCGGCATTTTAGCACTTTGAAGGTTCTTGTAACTGATGCTTCTGCCGGGCGGTAGTAGACGGACTCTATGTTTGTGGTGCTTCCGCTTGTTGTTACGTTCTGAAAGGGCCACAAAGAAAAGGTGCAGTCTGAACCCTGGCAAGATTTTCTGATTATGAATTCCCTGTATGCGTCTGCATCTATGCCTGCTGCCGGAATTGATGCGATTGTTAGCACGGCGCTGTCTCCCAAGAGCCACATGTTGTCCATTGCCTTTTGCCAGGATGAATCTACGGTAACGCTCATGTCATCGCAGGATGCCTTTTGCGGTTTTGCCTTTGTGTCTTTTGCAAAGGTGCGGGCCTTGTCTTTGGGAAGCCCTTCTGTTCCCTTAAAGGATGTAAAGCTTGTGTCCGTTGAGTTGTAGAGCTGGCCGGTTGTTAGCAAAGAAAATATTTCCCTGCCGTCTTTGGCCTTTATTGATTCTATGCTGAAAATTGGGATGCGCTTGTTGTAAACGATGGAAACTTCTCCGCCAAACTGGGCAAAATCAGAGGAAAGGGTTACCCTTGTGTTCTTGCCAAATTCAACGTTCTGCCTGCGGGCGGTAAATTCGTAAAAAAGGTCGTGCAGGTAGTTTATGATGTCTGAATCGTTTGCCCCAGCCCCGCGGATGTTTTCTCCTGTAAGCAAGAGCTTGTCTTTGGACGGGTCTACGGAAAAATAGATTGTGATGTCTTTTTCTACAAGTGAGTCCTTTTGGCTTGCGGGAGAGTAGTAGCGGAAGGCATAAGTTGAATCATTGTAATAAATTATGCCAATGTAGGATGTTCTGTTAAAGCTAGAGTCCCTGTAGAATGCGTATTCTCCTGATGTGTCTGCAATCTGCTGTGTTACGCCCGGTACTGCGAATGTGTAAACTGCGCAAATCAATGCCAGTGAAAGGAAGGGTAAAAGCTTTTTTAAAAGATTCATGGGTACTCCTGAAATTTGTTTTGCAAAAGGCATGCTTGCCCCGAAGCCAAGGGGCGGGACAACCCCCTACTCCGAAGCGAGGGTTTTCCCGCCCCTTTAACCCCACCCTTTCCCGGCACGGTTTAGGGGCGGTGCCCCTAAAAACCCCAAAGTTATAGTAAAAACTATGGAACAGAACAAATAAAATTTTTTATCAAAGTATTATTTGTCCTGTTTTCAAAAATCAAACAACAGAAAATGCTTTTTGTAACAAAGCGGATAAAAAATCCGTCAATGGTGTTTTGCATGGATTCCCGCATCAAGTGCGGGAATGACATACGGTTTTGCTAGCCGTTCAGGCGGTCAAGTTCTGCTTTTACGATTTCTGCAACTTTTGCCGAGGCGTTTTCCAGAGGGATAAGCTGGGCATCTTGTTCGCTGCGGAGTTTTACCTCTACGTTGGGAAGGTTTTTGTCGCCCACAGTGATGCGTACCGGGAAGCCAATCAAGTCCATGTCGTTGAATTTTACGCCCGGACGTTCTGCCCTGTCGTCAAGAAGCACTTCGATTCCTGCATTTGTAAGCTCTTCGTAGAGGCGGTCTGCGGCTTCCTTCATCTGGCCGTCGTATTTGATTGGAACGATTGCCACCTGGAAAGGTGCGGTTGTCATTGGCCAGAGGATTCCCTTGTCGTCGTGGAAGGATTCGATGATGCTTGCGAGTACGCGGTCAACGCCTATTCCGTAGCAGCCCATTGTTGGTACTGCGGCTTTTCCGTTTTCGTCAAGGTAGGTTACGCCCATGCTCTGGGTGTATTTTTTGCCAAGCTTAAAGATGTGGCCAAGCTCGTTGCCCTTTGTTGTGTGGTACTTGCCGCCGCAGCCTGGGGTGCAGCAGGTGTCGCCCTCTTTTGCGGTGCGAACGTCTGTGTTGATCCATGCTGTAAAGTCGCGGCCTGGTTCAACATGCTTTAGGTGGTAGCCAGCTTTTCCGGCTCCAGTGATTGCATCGTGCATGTCGTTTACGCTAAGGTCCTGCACGATTGGGCAAAGTGATGTGAGTGGGCCAACAAAGCCGTGTGGTGCCTGGGCAATTTTAAGTATTTCTTCGTCGTCGGCAAGGCATACTTCGCTTGCTTTTAGTGCGCCTGCAAGTTTTGCCTCGTTTACGTCTAGGTCTGCGCGGATTATTACGCACACGTAAGAAAGCGGGTAGAAGGCAAAGTCGCCGTCTTTGGTCTGCTTAAGGTCTTTGCAGTGGGGTGCCTTGCTTAAGTCCAGGGTTGAATTTATTACGCGGTAGATGAGTGCCTTGATGAAGGTCTTTGGCGTGGACTTGAAGAATTTTTCCATGTCTTCTATAGAAAAGACGTTGGGTGTTTCCACAAGTTCAGGCTTTAGGTCTGTTGGCTTTTGTGGATTGCCGTCGTTGTCTACAGCCGGGTCTGCAAAAGATGCCGCTTTTTCTACGTTTGCTGCATAGCCGCATTTTGAGCAGAGGATAAGGGTGTCGTCTCCAACAGTGCTTTCCACCATGAATTCTTCGCTTCCGCTTCCACCCATTGCGCCGGTGTCTGCCTTTACTGGAATTACCTTAAGTCCAAGGCGCTTAAAGATTCTAAGGTAGGCCTTTGCGTATGCCTGGTAGGTTTCGTCCAGGGAAGCATCGTCCTTGTTAAAGGAGTAACCGTCTGCCATATTGAATTCACGGCCACGCATAACACCGTATCTTGGGCGGATTTCGTCGCGGTACTTTGTGTTTATCTGGTACATGTTGATTGGCAGCTGCTTGTAGCTTGTAAGACCTGCCGCTGATATTGCAGTGAATGCTTCTTCTGCGGTGGGGCTAACAACCATGTCCTGTTCGCCGCGGTTTTTTGCCTTGAGCATCTGTGGACCCATTGTGTCCCAGCGGCCACTCTGCTTCCAAATTTCACCGGGAACAATTACTGTTGGCTTAAATTCGCATGCGCCGCTTCTGTTCCATTCTTCCTTGATGATGTTTTCCACTTTGCGGTAGGCGCGGAGTCCCAAAGGCATATATGTGTAAAGTCCGTTGCCGAGTTTGCGGATTAAGTCTGCCCTCATCATAAGCTGATGGCTAGAGATTATGGCTTCTGCAGGAGCTTCCCGCAGCGTGTGTAAAGGTAATTGTGATGTTTTCATGCAAGGTATTATATAGAAAAGAATGGTTTTAGTTAATAGGGGGTGCTGGCATGTTTTTTGGGAGTAAATTTCTTGGACGAAGCCTCTAGGACGAAGTCCCTGGGACGATAGTCCGATTGCTCTACCATTTTATTATTTGGCTAATCCGACCGGACGTTTTTTGGGTTTACCCGCTTTCCGGGGTTCCGGGGGCCCCAAACCCCTCCATTGCCTTGCGGCAACGGCTACGCCGCCCCTCCAATCGGGCGTAGGTTTGGTGGAGTTGCCTTGGAAAAATCCCTCCATGGATTTTTCCAAGGATTGCAGAATCGCTTTGCAATTCTGCATGCTGCTAAGCCGCCCTCCGTGGCTCTATCTTGGTTGGCATGATAGAGATAACCTGCACTCTGTAAATCTACACACTGTACTAGAAGAGTTTTTTTATATATACTAGAGAACATGAATCTTAGGACAAAAGTTGTTTTTATTTTATATACTGCACTTGCCGCTTTTTTGCCAGCCTTGCTTTTTGCCGCAGAAAAGGGTAGTGAACAAAAGACTGCTGTGGAGGCAAAAGCTCCCGAAGGAATTGTTTATTCAAACCTAATTTTAAGCGAAGACGGAAAAACCGTAACCGGCACCGTGGACAAGGGCATTGCAACTGCCGAAATCCCGGAAGGTGTTACTGCCATTGCCCCAAAGGCCTTCTTCCACTGCGAAAACCTGCGCTCAATCGTAATACCAGAAGGGGTTGTCTCTATTGGTTCATGGGCATTTTCCCACTGCCGCGCCCTGTCCGAAGTTGCCCTGCCAAAAAGCCTTTCCCGCATAGAAGCCGGAGCCTTTAGCTGGTGCGACAAGCTTTTCTTTATAGAATTCCCCGCAAAGCTTAATTACATTGGTGCAAACGCATTCTATTCATGCGCCTCACTAAAAAGCGTTACACTGCCAAAAGGAATTACAAAGGTAAGAAATTCAACTTTCTACGGCTGCCTAAAGCTTGAACAGGTTCTGCTTCCCCAGGCTCTTACGGAAATAGAAGAAAATGCCTTTGTAAACTGCGCATTCAAGACAATAGACTTTCCGCCAACACTTGTTCAAATTGGAAAGAGTTCATTCTACCACTGCCCACGTCTTGAAAAGGTTTCCATCCCTGCCGCCGTTGCAGAAATTGGAGCCAAGGCCTTTGCTCATTGCGAGTCGCTGGAAAAAGTGGAGTGGAGCAGCCACAGCTGGCTAAAAGAAGTTGACGCGGATATATTCAGCAAGACACCGGTTTACACAAACCTGAACCTTCCAGATTCAATCAGTCTTGTAAACTATAACGGCCCTTCACAGGAAGAACCTGTTCCCCCAGAGTTGCAGGGGGAGCAAGAAGAAGTTCCTGCAAAAAAGAAAAAGTAATTCTTGGGGTTGCCTACATGCGGCTCTTAAGTTCCCTAACAAGGTCCTGAATGTTGTCCGTGTTGTCAACAGCCTGGCCGTTTACAATGTTAAAGTATAGCCCCGAATTGTAATAGTAGATTTTGTATTCAACGGAATCTGTCTTTGGGTCAGGGTTCATGTGGCTCTTGTAAGTTATTGATTCGCACACGAGGACAAAGTTGGTGCCGGAAACTTTGTAAAGGGTTGCAATGTATTTTCCCATTTCCCCGCAAAGGTCCATTTCTGCATACAGGCTTTCCGAATCTGACTTGTATACGCAGATTTCTCCGCCCTCCGATGAATGGCCGTTGTAGTCATAAGTCTTTTTTGAAAGGTCCAGCTTTGGATAGTAATTTATTTGGTTCAGTTCGTTAAGGTAGGCTTGCATAACGTTGCCGCCCTTTTGCTTAACAAGCAGGTCGTAAACATCTTTGTTAACAACGCCATTCACAGAAAATCCCGCAAGCTTTTGGAATGCCTTTACGCCTTTTTCCGTCTTTGGCCCAAACCATCCGTCCGCTTCGCCAACTTCCGTAAAGCCAAGGTTGTTCAGCGCAACTTGAACTGCACGCACGTCTTCTCCGTTCATGCGGGATTTTTTTAGCATCAAAAGCCTGGAATAATTCTGGGCAGTGGCAAAAAATGCCGCAAATAAAACCAACAGTGTAAGAATTGAAAAACGCTTCATAATTTACCTCTTGGCTTAATCATAAATCCAATCAGCGCAGAATTCAAGATTCTATCCATCTTTTGCATTATTTTTTGGACGGCAGTTTCTGGTAAATGAATTATGCCTTTTGCAAACAAGAGCTCATCGTGGAACGGCTTTCCAGGGTTCCGCCTTTCGGCTCCATTCCTCCGCTACGCTCCGGAATGGCTTCGCCACCCTTCCAATCCGGCCTCATGCCTTTTGCAAAAATTTACATAAGAGCCATTTTAATTTCTTCCAGAACGGCAAGGGCATTCATTCCTGTTTGCAATGTTGAGCGGAGTTCCTCCTTTCCGTCCAAGAAGTCCACTGCATTCTGAACCATGTTTGCAAAGTAGAGGGTCTTTTTTGGCCTTTTGAATTTTATTTCTTCCAGAGATTTAAATCCAGTGTAGAGTTTTGATTCCTTTGACATGTAAATATTAAAGAATCCGTTTCCAATCAGTATGCGGCCTTTTGTTCCGCGGATGTCCACCTCAAAGCCAAAGTATTTGCTTCTTCCGCTTATGCTTATTGTTACGCAGGGGACGCTTGGCAAAGAGTAGGTTGCGCTTACGTTCCTCACGGCACCTTTTTCGTCCCGCCAGATTCCGCTTACACTTGGCGAGCTTAGAATTGCTTTACCTTCATTTAGCTTTTCATTTTTTTGCAGGGCTTCAAGAAAGAAAAGCACAATGTCCACAAGATGGGTTCCGTCGTGAATAAGGCTGTAGGCTCCGGTTGCTTCTTCGCTTTTGTCGTAGACCTTCATTCCGGAATAAAGGCTTGCGTTTATGCTTTGTATTTCTCCAATTTGCGTAAGGTATTCTGCTGCAAGATTGTAGTCCAGGGCAAAGCGGCGTTCGTGGTTTACAAGGACAGGCACCTTGTTTTCTTCTGCGGCATTTTTTAGCTGCATGGCTTCTTCTGTGTTAAGGGCTACTGGTTTTTCCAAAATTACAAGGCGGGGTTTGTTTTTTATTGCTTCCAGTGCAATTTTTATGTGGGCATCTTCGTTTACCGCAATGGTAACAATGTCTGTCTTGCATTCAGAAAAAAGTTTTTGTGCGCTTAAAAAAAGTTTGCATCCTTTGTTAGCCTTTCCCCATTTTTGCAAGGCTTCTTCGTCCGTGTCGCATCCTGCAACAAGCTGAATTCTTTTGTTTGCTTTTAGCGCCATTGTGTGGGAGGCTGGTTGTTCGCGCAATTTGTCGTAGCCTAAAGTCCAACCGATTCTTCCGCAGCCTACAAGAGAGGCAGTGTATTTGTTTTGCATAAGGAAATTATATAGTAAGGATGTAAAATCGGCAAGGCAAAGGTCTTTGTTGGAAAAAATACAAATGTAAACAAGAAAGCACTTCCATTCCCGGCAGGAACCGTGTCAAAAAAGCCGAGCGCGGATATAAGGTATCTGACTCACTTCGTTCGCACCGCGCAAATGCTTTTTTGCCGCCACAACGCCACGCACTTGCTACCGTTGTGTGCCTCCATTTCAGTGCTTTCTAATTTTTTTGCATTACAAGTCTTGAAAATATGTCTTGCCAAAAGAACATACGCCGCCATGGAGCCCCTTTAGTCCCGCGCTAGCGGGATGAGGGTTACCGAAGGGCGGAACGGCGGTGACGCATAGGCATGTCTGTCGAGTTAGTCAGGGAATAATATGGTAGAGCAGAAAAAATGACCGTCCAGAATTTTATGAACTTGACAAAGGAAAAAAATTGTCTTGTAATAAAAATACGATGATTTATACAGTTACCTTGAATCCTTCTTTGGATTATATTGTCGGGATAAAGAATTTTGTGGCGGGAAGCCTTAACCGTAGCGGTTCGGAAAAGATTACGGCGGGCGGAAAGGGAATAAATGTTTCCATTGTTCTTCACAATCTTGGGCTGGAAAGCACGGCTCTTGGTTTTACGGCTGGCTTTACCGGCAGGCAGATAGAATCCATTCTTAGGCAGGATGGAATAAAGACTGACTTTATAAATGTTGCCCAGGGCCTTTCCAGAATAAACGTAAAAATTTTGCACAACGAGCCGGGGATGGGCGAGACGGAAATAAACGGTAACGGGCCTGTAATTTCTAAAGATGACATTGCCATGCTTTTCCAGAAGCTAGGTTCTATTGATTCTGGCAGCACCGTGGTTCTTGCGGGTAGCGTTCCTTCTTCCCTGCCAAAAAATTTTTATGTTCAAGTTATGGATTCGCTAAAAACCAAGAACATAAAATTTATTGTTGACGCTTCGGGAGAACTTTTAAAGACAGCCTTGCCTTACCACCCGTTTTTGGTAAAGCCAAATCTTTCTGAGCTGGAAGAAATATTCGAGGCAAAAATAAATTCAATGCAGGATGCCTTTGGCTATGCAAAAAAACTGCTTGGCCTTGGTGCGCAGAATGCCCTTCTTTCTCTTGGCAAGGACGGTGCAATTCTTGCAGCTTCTGACGGATGCAGTTACTATGCAAAGGCTCCTTCTGGAAAACCTGTTAATACTGTTGGTTCTGGAGACAGCATGGTTGCGGGCTTTATTGCCGGTTACGAAACTTCGCGGTCGTTTAAGTGCGCTTTGGAAAGAGGCGTTTGTTCCGGAAGTGCGGCAGCGTTTTCTTCTTCACTTGCAAGTAAGGATGATGTTGAACTTTTGCTAAAAAAAATCCCCGGCACTGTGGAGTACCGGGGTGGCGAAATGCCTTTTGGTGAAAAAGATTTTGGCTCTGCGTTAGATGGCGTAACGCTGGAAAATTAGTTTACCTTCTTTTCACCTGCATCTTTTGGAGCCTCCTTTGGCGCTACCGGCTTGGGAGCTGGAACTTCTCCTTTAACATCTCCCTTCTTGAATTCTCCTCCTGGGAATTTTCTGCCGGGGAGATTCTTGCCGTTAAAATTCTTCTTGCCATCTTTGGGCATTGGCATCATCTTTTTGCGGTTCATCCTTCCGCCAGCACAGCATCCGCAGCCTCTTTTGCCTCTTGGCTTTCCGAATCCCTTTCCGTTCATCTTGCCTCTTGGCTTTGCAAAATTCTTTCCGTCTGCATTTGGCTTTGGCATCATCTTGCCCTTGTCTTCTACCTGGCCTTTTGGTGGAAGGGCTTTCTTAAGCTTCTTTTCTCCAGCCTTTTCTTTGGGTGCAACTTCCTTGGGGGCAGGGCGAACAACTTCTGCAGGGGCTTTTGCTTCTGGAGCTGCTTTTGGGGCATTTGCTTCCTGTGCAAAAGCAATTCCGCTCATTGCAAAGGCTGCAAAAACAAAACCAAGACCGCTTACCATAATTTTCTTATTCATAACAATACCTCTCTATAAAAAAATATTTGAACGTCTCTCGCTCATTACGCCCTTAATATAGCATTTCTCTTTACGCGGAACATGAATCTTTGCTAAGAGAAAGATAAGAAAACTCTTATTCAAAAAACTCTTACTTTTTTGTTCAATAGATAGTAGAATAAATCGTGAAGGAGGCGCGACATGAATAGGAAAATATGCATTTTATTTTTGTTGCTGGCAATTTTTTGTGGACAGGGGTTTTGTAAGGAAGACAAGGGGCCTGTTCCTGGGCATCAAAATTTTCCGGCAAGACGATTTGAAAATTTTCGTGGAAGAAGAAAACCCTTGCGCAAGGAAAGCTGCCGTCTTGTAAGAATAAACGTGATTCCTGTTACGGAAGACGGAAAGGAATTTGTTGCGCTTGAACTTTTTTTTAACCAGAGCATAGATCCGCGTTCAGTTCACAATAAAAATATTCTTGTAAATTCTCTTGCGCTTAGTCCAAGGCACAAAATATTGTTCAACAAGTCGGCTACATGTATGCGCATTGTTTTGGAAAGGGAAGATTCCTTTTCTCTTAGCATAGACGGAATCCGTTCCTACAATGCAAGCCCTGTTCCAAAAGCCCAGATTGAATCTGCTGAATGCGGCCACAAGTATTTTTTTGACAAGGAAGAAAAGGTATGGAAAAAGTTTTAATTGTAGAAGACGATGAGGGCATAAGCGACTTTGTAAAACTTGAGCTTGAGCATGAAGGATATTCAACCTGCCTGGCAAGTACCGGACGGATGGCTCTGGAAGTTTTTGCGGCAGAAAAACCGGATATTATCCTTTTGGACATAATGCTGCCGGAATTAAGCGGGCTTGAAGTTTTGCGCAGAATCAGAAAGGAATCCAATGTTCCTGTTATAATTTTGACTGCACGCGGAGAAACTTACGACAAGGTTAACGGTCTGAATGCCGGTGCTGATGACTATCTTGCAAAGCCCTTTAGCATAGAAGAACTAATTGCCAGAATGAGTGCCGTCCTAAGAAGAAGTTCTGCTCCTGCCACTACAGCGGTGGGCAGCCTAAAGATTCGCGGACTTGAACTTATGCCAGAAAGCATGAGCGCAAGCCTTAACGGTAATCCAATTGAATTTTCCAAGACCGAGTTTTTGATGCTAAAGAATTTTATGGAGCACAAGGGGCAGGTCTTGAGCCGTGACAGCATAATAACAGCCGTCTGGGGCGAAAATCATTTTATAGACGAAAACAATGTGGATGTATATGTGGGCTACCTTCGCGCAAAAATTGACCAGGTTGCAAAAGAGGAATACATAAAGACTGTGCGGGGTGCAGGCTACATGATGGTGGAGGAAAGCAAAAAATGAGCCTTTGCCTTGCCGTAAGAAAAAAAGCGCCTTCCGTAACATTTACGCTTGCGCTAAGATTTTCTCTTGTGCTTGCACTTGCGGTTCTTTCGCTTGCGGTTTTGTTTACATTTGCCCTTAAACGCTACATCTACAATTCGCAAAGCCGTGAGCTAAAAGATTCCGCGGAGCTTCTTGCGCTTGCCCTAAAGACCGATGCCCAGCCAGAGCAAAAAGAAAAGATACCCTATTACATAACTTATGCCGTTTACCAAAAAGAAAGCCAGGAAATTTTGGAAACAAACGATCCCTTCCTGCCGCTCCTTGAAGCAACAAAGGGAAAGACAAAAAAATTTGTAAGCAAGAATTATTTTATAGACGGTGACCTTAGGATTTTATATTTTGCAATGGAAGAAGAAAGTGATGAATACGGAAGCCTTGTAATCCAGACAGCACTGAATCTGGACACTGATTCTTCCAACCTGCTCTTGCGGGGAATACCTGTAATTGTTCTGCTTGCATTTTTGCCTGTTTTGCTTGTCTCTTTTTTGACGGCACTTCTTATTGCAAAAAGGACCCTTGCCCCTGTGGTAAAGATGACTGAGGCTGCAAAAAAAATAAGCAGCACAAACTTGGGAGAACTTTTGCCTGTAAAACAGAAGGACTCTATTGCAGATGATATTTCCTCTGGAAATTTGGATGAACTGGACAAGCTTGCCGTAACATTCAACGATTTGTTTGTAAGGCTAAAAAAAGACTTTGACCGGGAGCGCGGTTTTACCAGTGATGTTTCGCACGAGCTAAAGACTCCGCTTGCCGTAATCTTGGGGCAGGCAAATCTATTGCGCCGCTGGGGAAAGGACGACAAGGCCCAGCTGGAAAAATCACTGGGAATAATTATGGACGAAGCTGAATCAATGAATGCGGTGATTACAAACTTGCTCCATATAACAAGGCTGGAAAACAAAAAGCTGCTTCCTCAAAAAGAAAAGTTTTTTCTTGCCGATTTTTTTGACAGGCTAAAAGAAGAAGTGCAAAGCCTTAGTCCGGATGCAAAAGTTTCAGCCACCGTTGGCAAGGACTTGACCCTTTTTACCGACAAGGAAATGCTGCACCAAATCTTTATGGCCGCAATTTCCAACAGTATAAAATTCTGCAAGGAAAAAAATCTTGAGCTTACTTTTTCTGCTTTGCAAAAAGAGACAAAGACGGAACTTTGCATTGTAGACAACGGTCCCGGTTTTAAGGCTCAAGACCTGGAGCATGTATTTGACCGCTTTTACCGGGGAGACGAGTCGCATACAAGAAGTGCAGGCGGGGCAGGGCTTGGGCTTTCCATTGCAAAGGCTCTGACACAATCCCTTGGCGGCACAATCACGGCCTTTAACGCAGAGGCAGGCGGTGCAGGTGTGCGGCTGGTGCTTGACAACTAGTTCAATTTTTTGTTTGCATAGGGGGGCGTTACGGGGGGGGCTTGCCACCCGTAGAGAGGGTAGGGCGCAACGAAGTGCGACCGCAGGGGGAGACTTCCCCCTCCTTGGAGATGGTATTAAAGGCGGGCGCTATTGCAAGTGTATGTTTTTTTCTATAAAATAAGCGTATGGAAAAATTGAAGATTTTGCTGGCTAAGGGCCGCATTTATGAATCGGTATACGAACTTTTAAGTGATGTTGGAATTTCTATTTATCTTCCAGACAGGACTTATTTTCCCATAACGAATCAGGCAGACTTGGCATTTCAGGTTGTAAAGCCACAGATTGTAAGCAACTTGCTTGCGGGCAACAAGGCAGACGTTGGTTTTAGCGGAAAAGACTGGGTGTACGAAAACGGTGTTCAGGATTCTGTTGAAGAAATCATGGACTTGGGCTTTGACGGAGTGCGCATTGTGGCGGCTGTTCCAGATACGGTTGACTACGAAAAGCTTATAAAGTCTCCGGTTACGATTGCTACCGAATACCAGACTTTGAGCCGAAAATGGGTTGAAGACAAAAAGATTCAGGGAACGATTTTCCGCACCTGGGGTACAAGCGAAGGTTTTGTTCAGGACACGGAAGATTCTATCGCACAGATTTTGATAGACAACACAAGCACTGGTTCTTCCCTGCATGCAAACCATCTTAAGATTGTGGACACTCTTATGGAATCATCCACAAGAATGTATGCCAGCAAGGAAGCGTTAAAGGATCCGGAAAAGAAGCAGAAGATTATGGAGCTTAAGATGCTTTTCCAGACGGTTCTTAACGCAAGAAACCGCGTAATGCTAGAGATGAATGTTTCCAAGGACAAGTTTGATGCTTTGGTTAAGGGGCTTCCTTCTATGAAGAGTCCGACCGTTAGCACACTCTTTGGCGGCGACGGTTACGCTATAAAGATTGCCGTAAAGAAGAGCGAGGTTCCAACACTTTTGCCAAAGCTTCAGAGTCTTGGCGCTTGCGACATTGTGGAATACGAGCTTCGCAAAGTGATGATTTGATGCGGGCAAGGGGTGATGCGGATATGGATAGAATCGCAACTGTAGAACGCAATACAAAAGAAACTCAGATAAAGCTTACGCTTAATTTGGACGGCAGCGGCAAGTACAGCGTAAAGAATCCAATCGGTTTTTTTGAGCACATGCTTTCCGCTTTCTGCAAGCACGGAATGTTTGACTTGAGCGGAGAAATCAGCGGGGACCTTAACGTGGACCAGCACCACTTGATAGAAGACACAGGAATTGTTCTTGGGCTTTTGTTTGCAAAGGCTTTGGGCGACTGTGCAGGCATCTACCGCTCCGGTTTTTTTGTATACCCAATGGACGAAAGTCTTTTGCAGGTAAGCGTAGATTTTGGCGGTCGTCCATTCTGCTTCTGCAATGCTGCTTTGACGGGCATTCCTCTTGTTTCAATTTCGCCGGAAGGTAAGTCTTCCAGCTTCCAGACGGACTGCTTTGAAGATTTTTGGCAGGGCTTTGCAAACGGAGCAAAGTGCAACATCCACTTGGACACAATCCGCGGCCGCAGTGACCACCACAAGATGGAAGGTCTTTTTAAGGCTGCATCCCGCGCAATTCGTGCCGCTGTGGAAATAGACGTGCGCCGTAACGGAGAAGTTCCTTCTACAAAAGGTATTATTGTCTAAGGTGTTTTAATTTTTATCCTACAGTATTCTTCGATACTGATTCGGTCAGTGCCATTAAGGACGGTAAGCCCTTTTTGAATGCACTGGCCTTTTTTGTCTACGTAGAGCGAGAGTATGGGCTTTAGGGCGTTAAAGTCTTCCCACTCTATTGTGTCCACGTATTGTGCGTAGTTTTCCTGCATGTAGTATTCAGAGAAGGGGAAGTTTGCAGAAATTGTTTCTGAGGCGGAAGGGTAAAGCATGTAGGGGTAGGTTTTTCCCTTGATATAAATTCCGTCTGTAGAAATTCCATCTGCTTTGCCGGGAAGTTCTTTTCTTATTCCGCGGACAGTCCAAAGAGAATCTGAACCTTCTTCCATGCGGAAGTAATACTGTTCACCGCGCTTTGTGTGATTTTGGAAGCTTTCTCTGTCCAAGTTTTTTGAGCTTATTCTTTCTTCTTCAAATGAAAGGCGAATGTACCTTCCCTTGAAGGGGCTGTAGGGATCGTATGCTTTACATGCAAGGTTTATTATACGTCCGTTTTTTTCTGCATAGACTTTTGTTCTGTGGCTGTAGCTAAGCAAAGAGACGGCTGTTACAAGCTGAACAAAAAGGGCCAGGGCTAAAGATAAGAGTCCTATTTTTTTTGCGTCCAATTTAATCATTTTTTACCTCGCTTTCGCCACTGCTTGCATTAAGGCGCAAGAGGAACATATTTAGTATTAGCATTAGAATTCCAAGGACTATAAAAACCACGCCCTTTACCACAAAGCCAAAGTCGTCGCTAAAGAATTTGATGATTATGGAAAGGCATGCAAGTCCACCCGCCGCATTTGCCAAGGCAAGATTTTTTGTGCGGTAGGCCTTAAAGATGTAATAGCCTGAGTTAACAAAAATTGTTACGAAGCTAAGCAGGATGAATATTAGGCTTACAATTCCAGAGTCCAGTTCGTAACCAAAGATTGGGACTATCTCGCAGAATGCAAGCAGAATAAATATTGCCAGTGCGTAAAATGCAATAAAGTAATTGCAGAAGACTTTTCTTCTTATTTTTTGAACTGGGGGCAGCAATACTATTGCAGCATAAAGAAGTGTGTGCATTAGGCAGCAAATCAAATATGGGAAATCTTTTTGCCCTCTATCATTTATGAAGGGAAGCCTTTCTAAGCCAATTTCTATAAAGGCTGCGGCAAATATTGTTACTGCAAAGATTGCTTCTGAAACACTTGCCAGCGGGGAATATTTTTCCTTGTCGTGGGTGCTGTAGTAGACCAGGGCGCACAAAGGAATTGCTATGATAATAAAGTTCCCGCTTTCAAAAAGGTAGTCCTGCGCAAAGAACTGGTTTACCGCCAAGAGCAGCAGGTAAGGCAGGCAGAGAAGACTCTTCTTTTTCTTCCACAGGTAAAGTCCATATAGGCTTGCAAATAAAGAAAGTGCGTAGTACACAGAAGAAAAGAGCAGACTGGAATGAATTTTTGGTTTGCCAAGAGCAAGACTGTTGCTGGCCACAAGACTTGCATCCTCTGCAGAAGACTTGTCCAAGACAAATACCATGAAGGCCATTATTGCCATAAAGATTACCGCATCCAATGATTCACGCCAGCGTCTGGAAACTAGAAGCAGAATAAGGGCCGCAAGTGCATAGAAGGCATAGACCGCCATCTGGAAGGGGAGTGCCTCTTTGGAAGAGACGTATTTTAGCAGAGGCCGTGCTTCTTCAAAAGCAGTTGCAATAAAGAGAACTGACAGTGCAGACCTTACAAAGAAGAAGACAGCATTCACTTCGGATTCACGGGTTTTTGAACGGTAGCGTCCAAGGGCTTCAAAGAACAGGAGGAAGGTAAAGGCAGCAAGAAGCGGATAGTCAAAGCTTAGGTTTGCCCAGAAATAGTATGCCACTATAAAAGCAAAGGGTGCCCAAAAGTAAAGCGGGGATGAAAGCTTTTCTTTTTGGTTCAGGAAGAAGACGTATGCACATGCCGTAAATTCTATGCAAAAGAGGACAAAGCACAAGGTCTGTTCGTTTATTTTTACAAATGCGTTCACAATAAAAAGCAGGAATATTGCTATGGATATAAATATTATGTCCAGCGAACGCCTTGCAAAAGAAGCTTT
Organism: Treponema sp.; assembly: GCA_017961705.1. Lineage (GTDB taxonomy): Bacteria > Spirochaetota > Spirochaetia > Treponematales > Treponemataceae > Treponema_D. The sequence continues at coordinate 10,353 of JAGCWT010000088.1, read as the reverse complement.
TGTTATAAGGTATAAAGCTCCTGCCGCACACAAGCTGTACAGGGCAAAGTGGGAAGCAGGCAGAATCATGGCCTTTAGGGGAAGGAATCCCTTTATGCCAAAATCAAGCCAGGAAGAATTGTATGCAACCAGGGCAAGGGCAATAAAGAAAAATACGCGGACGGAAAGGTAATAGACCCCGGACTTGATTTCTTTCTTGTCTTCTTCTTTGGCAGAAAGCAGATGGTACTGAAGGAATGCTTCCAGCAAAAGCAAAAGTACAAGGCATGCCAATACGGCGTTTGAAAAATTGGCAGAAAAGATAGATACTGCAAGGCATACCAAAAAAGCCGCCGCAGCTGAATTCTTTGCAAAGAAGGTATGGACAAAGAATAAAAGCGCAAGCAGATAGGCTATTGCTGTTGGTGCAAGCAAAGCAGACTCTTGCATGGACTTATTCATAAAGGAGTAGCTTACATACAAAATGGCAACAAGCAGTGAGCAAAAAGAATATGCAAGTTCAAAAGAAGCTTTCTTTACTCCCTTTAGCACAGGAATCAGCGGGTAGGCAATAGCTGCAATGGTAAGGCCAAGAGCCAAGATGCAGTCCATTATTGAACCTAAAAGATTGTAATCGCTTCGCACAAAGTTCCAGCCGATTCCTTCCCAGAATACATTTATGGTTAAAAGCAAAAGAAGAATGCAAAGGCCTGCAAAAGAAATCCGCTCTATAAACCTGTCGCCGTGGGCAATTGCATATTCAAGGCAGAGTACCGCAAAAGAAACGCTGCAAACAATCCAAAGCCCGGGAATTCCTTTTTCCAGAACAAAGCAAAGCATCAAAGCCGCCAAGCAAAGCATTATGCGAAGACCGTATTTTTTTGTCCGCGCAAAGGGGAAGATGGCCGCAAACAAAAGGTAGAAGCCAAACGCACCACCGCCAGAGCTGCTGTAGGAAAGGGCATAGGCCACAGACTGGGCAAGCGCAAAAAAGAAAACCCCTGTGGAATTCATGGCATACATTATTAATATGGAAGAAATTGCCCACACAAAGAAAAAGCCGCTTGTGTTTCCCGGCAGACGGCATATCTGCGAAATAAAGGCAAGGGTTCCTCCAAAGAGAAGCGACCATAGGACAGCGCTACCTTCCCTCCAGTGCTTTTTGCAAATCAAATCTTTCTTAAAAAATACAAAGCAGCCCAAACCCTGAACGGCAAGGAGCATTACAAATGCCGCAACTGCTTTTGCAAAACGGGGAATGGCATTCCAGTTGTAGGCGATGAGGGAAATAACTCCAGCCGCAATAAGAATGGAAGCCATTACGCTTAAAACAACGGGAATCTGTTCCGTGGTAAGGGCAGGAATTTTTTGCGCAGACTTTTTGTTTCTCTCGTTAATAAGTTTGTATATGTTTTGCTCTGATTTTTTTTCTGGGGCTTCTTGGCTAGCCTTAGATGTTGCCTCTACTTTTACAGCCGAATCTTTTTGCCCGGCAGAGGATTCCGCATTTTTGTAGTAATCAGAAATCTTTGTGGAGACTTCGTTTGTTACAACGCCTTTTTCTACTAAGACTTTCAGTTCGCCCAAAAGCCAGTCTACATGAACTTTTTCCATAGTTTAAATATAGCATTATGTCTTTTTTTTGAATAGGGCATTTTTTGAATGTTTTTCTGGAGCGTATTGTTCTTTCAACTGCCCCTTCGGGGATTTTTGGTATAACGGGCTTTCCGGGGCTTGCCCTCACGGCCGGTACCCTTGCGGGTACGCGCTACGCGCCCCCTCCAATCCCGGCTAGGATTCTTTTGTTCCGGCGGTATGAATTTCCATCCACTTTGCAATGCCGTCATTTTCGTTGGAAGGACAAATTTCATCCGCAATGTCTTTTACTTCCTGAATGGCATTTTCCATGGCAATGCCTTTTCCGCAAAGTTTTAGCATTCCAATGTCGTTAAAGTCGTCTCCAAAGGCAACCATGTTTTCCGTTGGAATTTTTAGCGCACTGCTTACTGCAAGGATAGCCTTTTCCTTTGTTGCATTTTTGTTAGTAAGCTTGTACCAGGGAATGTCGGAGAAGGGAAGGTAGTCTACGTTTTCTATTCCTATGGAACTTGCAATTTTTTCTACGGCATTTTTATCCTGCGTTTGTATGCAGACTTTCATTGCCGGCTCGCAAAAGTTTTCAAAGTCAACTTTTGTCCAGAACTTGTCGCCAAAATCATCTTCGCCAGCGTTTGAATAAAGCCCCTTTTCGTTGTCTATAGAAATTACGGTTTCTTTGCCAAGCACTTGGAAAGTCTTTTCTATTAAAGTCTGCGTCTCTTCTTTTGTAAATTCAGAATCATAAATCTTTTGCTGGCTTCCGTCTTTTGTGCGGTAGAATGCAAGGGCACCGCCGTTTGAAATTATAACGTCTGGATTTATTCCGCCAAGAAATTTAACTGCGTTCACCAGTGCGCGCGAAGTTGAAATGCCAAAGAGTATTCCTTTTTGCTGCGCTTTAATGATTATTTCTTTTGTGTGATTAGAAACCGATTTGTCGTTGCGGAAAAGTGTTCCGTCCAAGTCCGAAAGAATTAATGATATGTGTTCCATAAATGATTATGGAAGAATTGTTTGTTTTAGTCAATACATTAGCAAACAGGAAATCTGTTTTATGTTCCGCTCCCAGTCAAAGCCGTCTGAGAAACCCGCGGTGTCGCGGAATAGGAAATTAAACTCGCTTCGCGGCTTGAAGCTACGCTGCCGGGTACGTTCCTCTCCAATGCGGGTTTTCAGCCGTCTTTGACTTCCGCTGCACATAAAACTGATTTCCAGTTGTGTTGCATAAGGGATTACCAGGATGATTCTGATTCTATGTTTGTTTTTATTGCAGAACAGATGTTTTCGAAATGGCTTTCCAATTCTTTCTGAACAATCTCATAAGATGCCGTGTAGTGGGTTTCTGCATTTTTGTTCATTAATGCACCTGCCCATCCTCCCCAGAAGGCACCCTTTTTGGATTTGTCCATATAGAAAACAGTTGATTCCATTAGGACGCGAACCTTTCCGTCTTTTGTTGAAACAGAGACAAAAAGAGGAACGCGGTAGTTGACCATTTTCTTTGTAAAGTCAAGCATGTACTTTCCGGTAACCTGGCATGAGCTTGCGTCAGAAGATTCCTTCTGAACTTCCGGATAGTTGAAGACTCTTGAGAATGAGCTGTCAACATAAGCATAAAGTGATTTCTGGCTTTTGCCGGAAAATTCAATTACTTTTTCATGACGCACAACATCTTTTACTTTGTCGCTTGATGCGCATGATGAAAAACCTAATGCAAGAGCGATGATAAACAAAAAAGCAAATTTTTTCATACAAAACCTCGAAAAAGTTTAATTGCATAGGCGAAGTTTTTGGAATTTCTGCCTATGTAGATTATGTGATTTTATCAAATCTGCCTATAGAATTCAAGTAGAGTTTAATCTTATAGGCATAAAGGTAAGCTTCGGATGGATTACATAAAAATCGGTCAGAGGATAAGGAATTTCCGCAAACAGAAAAAAATCTCTCAGGAACAGCTGGCTGAGCAAATTGGAATTTCACCCACCCACATGAGTCACATAGAAACAGGCAGCACCAAATTAAGTTTGCCGGTTCTGGTAAAATTGTCGCAGTCTCTAAAAGTAAAAACCGACAGCCTGCTTTTTGATGCGCCCCAGGTTGACTGTAGCGGAATTATGGATCTTCTTTTGGAATGTTCTGCGGAGCAAATAGACATTGTGGAATCCATTATTGTTGCGGCAAAAAAATCTACGGATAAATATTTTTAAAAAGTTTTTAAAAGAAACCTACGCCACCGTGGAGGGGCAGCTTGCCCGTTGCCGTTAGACAATGGAGGCGGGAGCTGGACCCCCGGTTCTCGCAACAAAAGTTGTGCTAAATGATGTATTCGATTCTGTTGAGGGTTCGCTGCAAAAATTTTTTTGTCCTTTCTTCTTTTGGGTTGTTAAAAATTTCTCTTGCGCTTCCTTCTTCTACAACGACACCACCGTCCATAAAAACAACGTGGGAAGCCACTTCTTCTGCGAATGCCATTTCGTGGGTAACGATAATCATTGTCATTCCTTCTTTTGCCAGTTTTTTTATTACCGACAAAACTTCACCTACGAGTTCGGGATCCAGGGCGCTGGTAGGTTCGTCAAAAAAGACTACGTCTGGATTTGCTGCCACTGCCCTTGCAATGCCAACGCGCTGCTGCTGACCACCTGAAAGTTGAGAGGGGTAAAAATCTTTTCTGTCAAAAAGTCCTACGTCTTTTAGCGCATTTTCTGCAATTTGCCTTGCCTGTTCCTTTGGGATTTTTCGCGCTGTTACAAGGCCTTCCATTACATTTTCAAGCGCAGTTTTATTATTAAAAAGATTAAAGCTTTGGAAAACAAAACCTGTTTTTCTTCTTATTTTAAGTATGGTCTTTTTGTGCGCATGTGAAAGCGGGGTTTTTATACCGTCAAATTCCATTGTACCTTGGTCTGCACTTTCCATAAAATCAAGGCAACGCAAAAAAGTTGTTTTTCCAGAACCTGAGGGGCCAATTATTACAACTACATCACCTTTGTTTACATCAAGGTTCACGCCTTTTAGAATCTCGTTTTTTCCAAATGCCTTATGCAAATTTTGAATTCTTAGCATTTTTTTTCTTGCCTCCCGTTAAAGTTAGTCTTGCCTTGTTTCTTCGCTCTATCTGCTTAAATATCCATTCTATTCCAATATTCATTAGGATGTAGAAAACTGCAATTACAAAATATGCTTCCACATAGCCAAGGTTTCTGGATGCATTGTTCTTAGAAAGTGCGGTAATTTCCGGCACGCCAAAGACAAAGGCCAGGGAACTCATTTTTACAATTCCGGTTACATAGGTGCAAAGTACAGGAAGACAATGTTCTACTACCTGGGGAAAAATAATCCTTCTGTAAGATTGACTTTTTGTGAGCCCTACAGAATAAGCAGCATCAAGCTGTCCCTTGTTAATTGCGCTTAATCCTGCCCTGAACATTTCTGACATGAGGGCTGTAAAATATAAAACAAGAATTATATATGCATACCAATAGCCCTTTATTACGTTTACGTTAAAGTGTATGTTTTTTTCAAACAAGGCCTGCTGGACTGCTGTGGGTATGGCAATATACAAAAGGTATGTTTGAACAAGGAATGGTGTTCCGCGAATAAAGCTTACGTAAGCGGTTAGGAGTTTTGCTCTTATGGAAGACTTGTTTTCTCTTCCTACTGCAACTAGAAAACCCAAAAAGAATGACAAGCCAAAAACTATAAAAACAATTTCAAGCGTAATTGGCAATCCTTTGAGTGCAATAAGGATTGTTTGAAGTGCAAAGTTCGTGTCAAATTTCATAAGCTTTCTCCTTATTGATTTTTCCTTTTATCTTTGGAAAGCAGGGAATCTACCCGTCCAAAGACTTTTTCTATTACTATTGCCATGAGCCAATATATTGCAGCAAGGGCTGTATAGATTTCAAGAATGTATTTGCTGTAAGTTGTATTGTTCAGCAAATTGGCTTTTCCAAAAACATCTACCAGTCCTATTGTAAAGGCAAGGCTTCCGTCTTTTAATAAACCGATTATGATTGAAGAAAGGTTGGGAAGGGCAAAGTAAAAAGCCTGGGGAAGCATAATACGTCTTGCTATCTGAATGTTTGTAAGGCCTATGCTTTCTCCGGCTTCATACTGCCCATGGGGTACAGAGCAGTAGGAGCTTCTCATAATCTCGGAGATTGATGCAGAGCTAAGCAGGGTAAGAGTTACGCAAACATAAAAAAGTCTGTTTTGCGAATCCCCCTGTACGATTGCAGTTAAACCGTAATAAACCAAAAACAGAAGGACGACTGGAGGAATCGACCTAAAGATGGCTGTATACACGATAGAAAGTGTTCGCAAAAAGGGGTTCTTTCTTAGCTTGAATACTGTCAGAATCAATCCTAAAATTATCCCTACCAAAAGGGCAACCAATACATATATAAAAGTTGTCTTGAGATAGGGTAGTAGTTTTATAAAGTACGAAAAGAAGCTCTTTATCCTAAAATGCATCTGTGCCCCCGCCATTTTTATTCAATCATTTTTTATTCAACGATATCCAAATATTCTCCGGAATATGCATCATAGCCATAGAATTTTCTTGAAAGCTCAGAAGCTATTCCTTCTTCTTTTACCTGCTTTAGGGCTTCTACATAGCGTTCAAGGAATTTGGGATCTATGCCCTTGCGGAAGAGGGTATAGGCACCGACATTCTGTGTTGGAACCCATGTTACATAATCAAGGTACTCGTGGAAAGCGCCGTCTTCAGAAACGAATTTTGTTTCGTAATCCTGTTTTTGTGCGCAAGTTGCACCGTAACGGCCTACGCCAACATAATTCATGCCTACAGACCATGTTCCCTCGGATGTTGTTTCAAACTTTAAGGGGTTTTCCGGATGCTGTTCATTATAAACTTCAAGGATATAAGTTGAACCATAGGCTGAACTCTGCGGGGCAATGGTAAGTCCGTCTTTTTGCTTACCGGCAAGTGCCTCTAGGGAACGTACGCCTTCTGCATATTCCTTGCGTATCAGCATGCCTGTCCATGTAAAGTCCAAAGGCTCACGCGGGATTTCGAATTTTTCTAGGCGTTCTTTTGTTAGGAAAAAGTCTGCAATTGAACCGTCGTAGATTCCTGTCTGAATTCCAATGCGGACATCATCCTGGCCTGTTGCAATAAACTGAATGTCATATTCCGGGATACGCTTTGCAATTTCTCTCCAGACTTCTACTTCTTCACCAGTTAGATGGTCATTTTCATCAACATAGCTAATAACACCTTCGTCCTGGGCACAGGCAATTTTTATTACTGGCTTGGAAGTTTTTTCGCTATTTTTTTTCTGGCAAGATGCAAAAGAAAAAAGACCTGCAACCGTAATTGCAACACCAACAGTTTTTACAATTCTTTTCATTTTTCAATCTCCTCTTTAATAAGAATAAGTGACTAAGTGTTTTCCCATGGGTACCGGTAACTGCTGCGGAAAATTCATTTATGACTCTGTGCAAAAAAAGCAAAGGGCAGAAGAAATTTCCCTGTAACAGTTTTACCTACTGTATTGGTAGGATTATGTCGCATTTATACACTTCTAAATCCTTTCTGTCAATAATTAAAAAAAACTTTCATAATACATTTTTTTTATATCACCTATCAGAAAATTATATTTCCCAGAGTTTGTTTTTTTTTATATTATCGCTTTACCCGGTAATTTACTGGGTATTTAGAAAGAGGTTAAGAATGGAAGTAGAGTTAACCAAGAAAGTTGAAATTCGAGAAAATCGTTTGCATACCATTTTAACTTATAATGGAGATTCTGAGGGGCTGGAAAAAGCATCTGAAGAAAACAAGTTGAAAATTGGGCGCTTTAAATTTAGCCAGTGTGGAAACTGCCAGGAAGAATGTGCATTTATGCAGGTTTATTCAATTCATGATGCGGCTGTTGTTAGCCATTCACCAATTGGCTGCTACGGCTATGTTTCTGAGCGCTGGCTTAGTATGCTTCCTGTTGCAGCGGTTCGCGGAAAATCGACTTTTGAGCACCATGCAATTTGTACTAATATTCAGGAGTCGGATACAATTTATGGAGGAGCCAATAAACTTAGGCATGCTGTAGAGGAAGCTTTTAGCCGTTATAACCCTAAGATTATTTATATTACCACATCTTGCGCTTCTGGAATTGTAGGAGATGACGTTCAGTCTGTTGCGTCAGAGATGAGTAAAAAGCTGGGGATTCCTGTTTTTGCAGTTGAATGTGAAGGATTCAAATCCAGGATTTGGTCTACGGGTTTTGATGCGGCCTTTAACGGAATATTGCAGACTGCCGTAAAGGCTCCCAAAAAGAAACAGGCAGATTTGGTGAACATATTTAACTTTTCTGGTGTTGAATCTTTTACGCCTTTGTTAAAAACAATTGGCTTACGGCCAAATTATTTGGTGGAGTCTCGTTCTGTTGAAGAAGTTTCGCAGATGGCGGAGGCTGCCTGTTCCGCAACGATTTGCCAAACTCTTGCAACTTTTGTAGCCAACAGACTTGAAAAGCTTTATGGTATTCCCCAGGTTATTGCCCCTGCTCCTTACGGGGTTCAGTGGACGGACCGCTGGCTTAGGGCAGTTGCAGAATTGACCGGGAAAAAAGACATAGTAGAAGATGCAATTAAAAGTGAACATGAGCGCATTGCCCCTGAATTAAACAGCTTGCGGGAATTTTTTAAAGGCAAAAAAGTTTATGTTTTGTCCGGGGCGGCCTATGCACATAATATGGCAAGCGTTTGCCATGATTTGGGTCTTGAAGTTATTGGAATTACAACTTACCACCACGACCAGACTTATGACACAAAAGAAATTAATACCCTTAAGTTTATGACGGAAACTGTGGGTAACGTTCCAAATTATACGGTATTCAATAAGCAGCCATTCCAGGTGATTAAGCAGCTTTTAAAATTGCATCCTGATTTTTTGATTGTACGCCATCCTGCTTTGTCTGTGTTGGGCTACAAGCTTGGTATTCCTTCAATTATGGAAGGAGATTCAAACAAGTGTGTTGGCTATGACGGAATTATTGAGCTTGGCTATAGAATCAAGAGAATTCTTGCCAGTAAGAAACTTTACAAAACCATTGCCAGCCATGTTGAGTTTCCATATACGGACTGGTGGTTGGATGAAAAAACAGACCCGCTTCATTTTGTAGGAGGAGTTTAATATGAACTGTGAAATTTCACAACCAAGATATACTTGTGCTTTAGGAGCCCAGGCAACTGTGCTTGCAATTCCCTATGCGATTCCAATCGTACATGCGGGCCCGGGCTGTTCTGGAATTGTTACGGCTTTTTCCAGGCTTGGCAACCATGGGGAATCTTATGCCGGTGGAAACCAGATACCGTCTACAAATACGGATGAGACGAATGTAGTTTTTGGCGGGGAAAAGGATCTTCGCAGTGAAATACAGGGTGCAATGAAAGTTATGAAGGGCGACTTGTTTGTGGCTCTTTCTGGATGCACTGCAGGAATTATTGGTGACAATACAACGGAGGTTGCCGGAGAATTTGCGGATGAAGGATATCCTGTTGTTGGTGCAGACACTCCGGGCTTTAAGGGGAATGCTTACAATGGGCATGAAATTGTTGTAAAGGCAATAATTGACCAGTTTGTGGGAAATAAAAAGCCTCAGGTAGAAAAGGGGCTTGTAAATGTTTTTGCTGATGTTCCTGCCCAGAATCCGTTTTGGAGAGGCGATTTGCCACAGATAAAAAATCTTTTGGAAAAGATAGGGTTAAAGGTAAATATACTTTTTGGAATTACTTCTAAAGGTGTTTCTGAATGGAAAGAGATTCCGAATGCACAGTTTAACCTTTTGCTTTCTCCATGGGTTGGTCTGGAAGTTGTTGAGCATCTTAAGAGAAAGTATGGAACTCCATATCTTCATTATCCCATTTTGCCAGTGGGAGCAGGACAGGCTAGCCGTTTCTTGAGGGAAGTTGGAAAATTTGCCGGGCTTGATGAAGCAAAAGTAGAAGAGGTAATAAAAAGCGAAGAGGATGTTTACTATAAATATTTTGTTGATACGGCAGATTTCTTTTCTTCTTTGCAAAACAACTTGCCTTTTGAACTTTATGTTTCTGGTGACAGCCTTTCATCTTTTGGTGTTACAAAATATCTGGAAGATGAAATTGGTTTTATTCCGCGGGCAGTTTTTGTTACGGATAATCCCAATAAGAAAAATGAGGAAAACCTTAGGCAAATTTTTGCAAATGAATTTCCGGAATACAAGGACAAGCTTTTCTTTGAAATTGACTCTGAAATAATCAGGCGGAAGGTTGAACCAGAAATTGCAAAATCAGGCAGGGCACTTGTTCTTGGAAGCGACTGGGAAAAAGGATACACTAAGGCAAGCGGAAATCTTTTTCAGTATTTTTCTGCACCAATTACCCAGCAGCTGATTGTTTCAAAAAGCTATGTGGGCTACCAGGGCGGGCTTCGTCTTTTGGAAGACATTTACAATACTTTGTACGAAGGAAAGACTGTAACATATGCTACGTATTCAAGTAAGTTGACATAGGCTTTTGTGGGGGGATTTGCCTGCTGATGCAAACTAATTGCAGCGGGCGTTGCGGGCGGCGTTTGAGCCCGCAGAGGGGGTAGGACGCAACGAAGTGCGGCCGCAGGGGGAGACTTCCCCCTCCTTGCCTTATAATTAATCCTTGGTAAACCACCGCCTATGGCGGTGGACTGACAGAGCTTGGCAGTTACGGCAATAGAAAGAAAACCTAAAAGCCCATAGAATCAACGTGTGAACCGCTCAAAGTTACACACGGAGG
>JAGCWT010000087.1 GCA_017961705.1 Treponema sp. | reverse complement strand
TTTTGAGCACACACCCTTCAAACGACAGCCGCATCTCTGACCTTAAGGGCATTGCAAAGAAGGTTTATCCGCTTTACGAGGCAACAAAGCAGGCTGCAAAATAGGCTTTTAGGTTTAATTTAGTTTTTTGTAAAGGTGCCATTGTCCAAGTCTGGGCAGTGGCATTTTTTTTGCAAAGGTTCGGTTTGTTGTATGAAAGTAAAGATGATTCTTCCTTCTCTGGAGGAAGCAAAGAGCCCATTTTGGAGGCCAATCAAGTATTCGCTTTTTCCGCCGCTTGGACTTGCAACGCTGGCAGGATATTTTTTGCCGGAAGACGAGGTTGTGCTTGTTGACCAGCATGTAGAAAAGCTTAGGCTGGACGACAGCCCTGACCTTGTTTGCATGCAGGTTTATGTTACAAACGCCTACCGCGCTTACCAGATTGCAGACTCTTACAGGAGCAGGGGTGTATATGTTGCCATGGGAGGCTTGCACGTAACATCCCTGCCGCAGGAAGCCCTTCTCCACGCAGACACTGTGATTCTTGGACCTGGAGAAGAGGCATTTCCCCGCTTTATAGATGATTTCCGAAAGAAAAGGCCTGAACGGTGCTACACTGCAAGAGAACGCAGCATAGAAAACATTCCGCCAGTCCGCAGGGACTTGATTAAGAGGAGCAGGTATTTTGTTCCAAATTCGCTGGTTGTTTCCAGGGGTTGCCCCCACCACTGCGACTTTTGCTACAAGGATGCCTTTTACGGAAGCGGCAAATCCTTTTACACTGGCCGGGTGGATTCTGCACTTAAGGAAATAGAGTCACTTCCTGGGAGGCACCTTTACTTTTTGGACGACCACCTTCTTGGCAACAGGCAATTTGCCCGCGAACTTTTTGAAGGAATGAAGGGGATGAAGAGGGTCTTTCAGGGAGCGGCTACGGTTGCGTCAATTTTGGACGGGGACTTGATTGAACGCGCAGCTGATGCCGGTTTAAGAAGCATTTTTGTTGGCTTTGAAACATTTTCGCCGGAGAATCTTGCCCAAAGCAACAAGGCACAGAACCTTTCGCGGGATTATGCCGCCGCTGTAAGAAGGCTGCACGATCTTGGCATTATGATAAACGGAAGCTTTGTCTTTGGACTGGACGACGATAACAATGACACTTTTAGCCGTACCGTTGACTGGGCGGTAGAAAACGCAATCACTACGGCAACATTCCATGTGCTTACCCCCTACCCTGGGACAAGGCTTTTTGCAAAGATGGAAAAAGAGGGGCGCATAACAAGCTATGACTGGAGCCGTTACGACACGCGACATGCAGTTTACAAACCGGCAAGGCTTAGCCAGGAAGAACTTGAAGCTGGCTACAAAAAGGCTTACCGGGACTTTTATTCATGGAAGAATATCTTTGCTTCTTGCTCCCACGACAAAAGCCTTTCCAACAAGCTTTCCCACTTTGCCTACACCGGCGGCTGGAAAAAGCTTGAGCCCTTCTGGAACCTTTTGATAAAAGCCGGACTCTTAAACAAAATGCTGCCTGTGTTGGAGTTTTTGCTTTTGCATACAAAATAATCTGTGGAAAAAAGGGAAAAGGCATGAGCATGGCGTGGAAGGGGGCGAAGCCGCCTCGCGGATGCGGGGCCGAGGGTGACCGAGCCCTGGAAGGCCGGAGTTAAACGGATTGGCTGTTTTTAAAATAATGCTTGTAAAAGAAGAATTTGCGTCCCAAAAAAAGAAAAAAAATCCCCGCCTAGACTTTTATCCAAGCGGGGTTCTTATGCTGTCAGAACTTGTACGCTAAAGCACGAGCCCTGGCAGGTAAGTAAAAACTACAGAGAAGCGTGGCAGGTACGTGCAATAACATCATCCTGCTGTTCCTTTGTAAGGTTGATGAAGCGAACGGCATAGCCTGAAACGCGAACCGTAAAGTTTGCATATTCTGGCTTTTCTGGGTGAGCCTGGCAGTCCTTGAGCTTTTCTACGCCGAATACGTTTACGTTCAAGTGGTGTGCACCCTTTGCAAAGTATCCGTCCATGATGTTAACAAGGTTGTTAATCTGCTCGCCTTCTGAGTGGCCAAGAGCGCTCGGGTTGATTGTCTGTGTGTTTGAGATACCGTCGAGTGAGTATTCGTAAGGTACCTTTGCAACAGAGTTCAAGCTCTTTACGAGACCCTTTGTCTCTGCACCGTATGATGGGTTTGCTCCAGGAGAGAATGGTTCTCCAGCCTTGCGTCCGTTTGGCAATGCGCCTGTAGCCTTTCCATAAACAACGTTTGAAGTGATTGTAAGGATAGAGGTTGTAGGCTCTGCGTTGCGGTATGTGTGGTGCTTCTTGATCTTTCCGATGAATGTCTTGAGAAGCCACTTTGCAATTTCGTCTGCGCGGTCATCATCCTGGCCGTAGCGTGGGAAGTCGCCTTCAATCTGGAAGTCGTATGCCATGGTAGGAGCAAAAATCTTCCTGCCCTTCTTGTCCGTGATGTTGATGTCGCGGCGGAGAACCTTTACCTTTGCGTACTTGATTGCAGAGAGGGAGTCAACAACGTGGCTGAATCCTGCAATACCAGTTGCAAATGTGCGGCGTACGTTTGTATCGATAAGTGCAAGTTCTGCAGCTTCGTAGTAGTACTTGTCGTGCATGTAGTGGATTGCGTTGAGTGTGTTTACATACAAACCAGCAAGCCATTCAAGCATGATGTCGTACTTGTGCATTACCTCGTTGTAGTCAAGGTATTCGCTTGTGATTGGTGCCATTTCCGGTCCAACCTGTACGCCAGGTGTAAGACCTGCTTCTTCGTCCTTACCACCGTTGATTGCGTAAAGCAAAGCCTTTGCAAGGTTGGCGCGTGCACCAAAGAACTGCATTTCCTTACCAGTCTGTGTTGCAGATACGCAGCAGCAGATGGAGTAGTCGTCACCCCAAACCGGGCGCATGATGTCGTCGTTCTCGTACTGGATGGAAGATGTGTCAATAGAAATCTTTGCGGCATAGTCGCGGAAGTTCTTTGGCAATCTCTGAGAGTAAAGAACTGTGATGTTTGGCTCTGGAGATGGGCCCATGTTTTCCAATGTGTGGAGGAAGCGGTAGTCGTTCTTTGTTACCATTGAGCGTCCGTCCTGGCCAAGACCTGCAACTTCGAGTGTAGCCCAGATTGGGTCGCCAGAGAAGAGCTGGTTGTAGCTTTCGATACGGGCAAAGCGTACCATGCGGAACTTCATAACGATGTGGTCTACGAGTTCCTGTGCCTGTGATTCTGTAAGGATTCCGTTCTTGATGTCGCGTTCGATGTAGATGTCAAGGAATGTTGCAATGCGGCCAACAGACATAGCTGCACCGTTCTGTGTCTTGATAGCGGCCAGGTAGCCAAAGTAGAGCCACTGGAATGCTTCTTTTGCTGTCTTTGCTGGCTTAGAAATGTCGAAGCCGTAAGAAGCAGCCATTTCCTTCATCTGGCCAAGAGCCTTAATCTGCTCTGCAACTTCTTCGCGGAGGCGGATAACGTCATCTGTCATTGTGCCGTCACCGATGTTTGCAAAGTCCTTCTGCTTCTGTTCAATAAGGAAGTCAATACCGTAAAGTGCAATGCGGCGGTAGTCACCAACAATGCGTCCGCGTCCGTATGTATCCGGCAAACCGGTAAGGATGTGTGCTGAACGTGCCTTGCGGATTTCTGGTGAGTATACCTGGAATACTGCGTCAGAGTGAGTCTTGTGGTATTCTGTAAATACCTTGTGGAGTTCTGCGTTTGGCTTGTAGCCGTACATCTCGCAGCTCTGCTCTGCCATGCGGATTCCACCAAATGGCATGAAAGCCCTCTTCAAAGGCTTGTCTGTCTGGAGACCAACAACCTGCTCCAAATCCTTCTTGGAACCGTCTGCAAAAATGTAGCCCGGCTTGTGGGAATTGATTCCAGTAACGATGTCTGTGTCAAGGTCAAGAACACCTGAGCGTTCCTTTCCGTCAAGACCAACAGACTTCTTGTTGTGCTCTTCCTTCTGGAGACGCTGAAGCTCGTCAAAAAGCGTTTTTGTAGCGTCAGTTGGACCTGCAAGGAAGCTTGCATCACCGTCGAACGGTGTGTAATTAAGCTGAATAAATTCACGGACGTTTACTTCGTCCTGCCAAAGGCGTCCGGTTTTAAAACCTTTCCACTCATCTCTCTGGACCATACTCTAACCTCACTGAATATAAAAATTTGTTTTAGGGTTAAACTTTATCGGCGGTAAGTTTCCTTTCCGTCCTTAACTATATACTACTCCAATTAAAAAAATTAAGCAACTGAATTTTGTAATATTTACAATTTTTTTTGCTAAATATAGTGTTTTTGGCTTAAATTCAAGGAAAAAACGCTATTTTTAGCTTTAAGATTTATTTAAGTATTAATATCAACCTTGCAAAACGATACTAATCAGGCATTTTTTGGGCATGGTACTTTTCTGGACGGAAGCCTAAAATGCTCTACCATATTCGTGCCTTGGCTAATTCGACCGGACAGGCCCCTCGTCACCGCCCTTTCGGGGTCGCTTGAAATTCCGTTGCGAGAACCGCCATTCGGCTCCATTCTAGGTGATGCAGCCCCCAAAAAAACACTTGTTGAAAAGCAACGCCTTGCACTTCTGCATGCTGCCACCCCGTCATCCATGGCTCGGTACTGCTTGGCAAGCAAAAGAAAACGCGGCAGGCACTGGAGGGGCGCGTAGCGTTGCCGCCAGGCAATGTAGGCGAAAGCCGGAACCCCGCAAGCGCCACACACAAGGAATATTGGCAAGCAGGGAAAATGGAGCGGGAAAAATGGCACTGCCGCAAAAAAAAACAGCAAAAAAGCTTCAATTGACAGCAGCAAAATCTGCTAATATACTAAAAGCATGGATAATATACGGTTTAACATAGCAGCTTTTGTACTCCTAGCCCTGTTAGGCAGCGTGGCCGCAATCAGAAGAGCCCCATCCGTCTCCCGAAACAGGCTTTTTTTCCTGTGCTGTGCCATAAACGTCATTTTTATAACCGCAGACGCAGCTAGACTTTTGGCAAAAAACTCACAAAAAACCGTAGAAGCATTCCCCTTTATCCTTCCCCTGCTTAGCGCAATCACGGCACTGTCGCTCATACTGTGCGCAGCCTTCTTTACGGGCTACTTTTACACCGTTGTCCACGGAAGAATTTCCCTGCCCCGCCAGCAGTTCCTTATTTTTGCACCGGCGGTACTTTCGGTCATTTTGCTTGCCGTAAACAAATTCAAGCCCCTTCTCTTTTACCTTACGGAAGACGGTTCATTTAAGCAGCTGCCCCTCTTCTTTGCCATAATCGCCTACTACCTTGCCTACATCTGCATTCTAACAGCAAGGGCTTGGGAAAGCATGACCAAAAAAGACAGGCCAATCGTTGTCTTTCTAATTGCCATCTGCTTTTTTTCCATAATCATACAGATAGCATTTCCTTCAGTCCATGTAACAAACCTGGTACTCCCCCTTGTAGCCCTGCTTGCCTACCAGACAATAGAATCAACTTCAAACTACATAGACATAAAGACAGACCTTCAAAACGAAACTGCCTTCTATTCAGCAAGCTCCACCCTTATCCGTGCAAAGGCAAAGTGGGAATGCCTGCTTGTAATACTGGACAACATCCCCTCCATGGACAACGAATTTGACAGCGCCCTTACAGACGACTTTCTTTCCCTGGCGGCAAAATTCCTTAGCAAAATCTCAAAAAAGATTACCGTCATGCACGTAAAAAGGAACATGTTTGCCCTCTGCTACAAATCAACCAGTGAGCTAGAAGGAGACAGGGTGCGCTCTTTAATAGAAAAAAGATTTTCAAGCCCCTTCACAATCGGCAAGATAAACATAGTGCACACATTCTGCTGCTGCAGGATTTCCTACCCGGAACACTACTCAAGCTACGAAGACTTCTGCTCCTTCATAGAACTGGCGGCATCCCCCTACAACAGACCCGCAAAGAAGCAAATCTCCGCATTGGATTTGGACATAAATTCGCTAAAAAGAAAGAAGCTAATCCTAAGCCTGCTACAGACAGCCCTGGCAGACGAAAGCATAAAAATCACCTACCAGCCCGCCTTCAACAGCAGCACAAAAAAAGCGGAAAGCATAGAAATGGAATACTACATCAAGGACAGGTCCATCGGCTTGGCATACTCAAAAGAACTTATGGAAGCCGCAGAAGAACTTGGACTTGCAAAGCAGATTTTCCTCTACACCTACCATTCAGTCTGCGGAACAATCCAAAAGGCCCGCCTCATAGACCACAAGGTTTTATTCGTGGAACTGCCCCTCCCCCTAAGCGAGCTAACAAAAACCGACGCGGAAAAAAACATCTGCGAAATAGCGGACATTTATTTTATTCCCCACTCAATGATAAGATTCATCCTTTCAGACACAGCACTTGCAAGCTACTCACCGCTTGTGCTAAGAAACATACACAAAATTCAGGAGCAGGGATTCAGCTTTACATTTGAAGACTTGGGCAACACCCACGTAAACATACAGATGCTAATGAATGCCAACCTTGCAGAAGCCACAGTTATAATGCCGTCTTTTGAACATGGCGAGCAGCAGGGCAAAATTACCCAGTCAATGAACACGCTAATAGAAGCATTCAAAAAATACAACACACAGGTGAAGGCAAAAAAAATCAGCACCAATTCCCAGAACATTGCAGCCCAGCTATATGCAGTGGAAATGCTGCAGGGAGACTTATATTCACCACCGCTCACACAAGAAGGCCTTGTAAAATTCTTTTCACTGGAGGCGCTGAATGCCTAATACAATAATCTCTTTTGACCTATGCGCACTCATAATAGCAGCCTCCTTCCTGATCATATTCCTTATCAGGCAACCGCTCATGACTTTTCAGGACAAGGTTTACCTTAACATTGTAATAGCCACAGTCATAATAGACCTGGGTTCCGTCATAGACTCATCGGGGCTTATAGGAAGTGCCACAGGTCTTTTTGTCCTAAGGAACATAATCGTAACCCTCTTTTTTTACACCATGTTCCTCTGGCCAATCTACTTTGCAGCCCTCTTTAACTTTAAGCTAAGCCTTGGAAAGCTAAAACCAGCAATCATAGTTTTGGCACTGGCAGTTTCCGCCATACTGGTAATCAACTTCTTTACAAAATCACTATTCTACATAGACAGCGCGCTAAAATACAAGGAGACAAGTCTTTTCCAAACAATCTACTCGGTCGCGCTTGCCATAAGCTTCATTACGGCAACATGCTTCTTTATTCCGGCAAGGGTCTACACATCCGTAGAAAACACCTTCATCTACATATTCGTACTCCTTTCCTGCATAGTAGCCCTTGTTGTGGAAAACGTACTGCATACCGAAGAAATTTTCCCGATGGCAATTTCCATCTCCATCGTAAGCATATACTTTACCATGCCAGCCCCGGAATCTTTCGTAGACAGAATGACCGGCCTCTTTAACGAAGAAGGCTTCAACAAACTTTGCGCAAAAAAAATATCGGGAAAAAGAAAAACCTACTGCATAGCCGTCTGCCTGCACGACGCAAAAACCGTAACAGCATTTGTCCAGAGAGACAGAACGGAAATGGTAACGGAAATAAGAAAAAGGTCTTTTGGAAACCTCCTAAAAAATTCCCTCATATTCAAATTCTTCCCGGGTGCCTACCTGATAGTTCTGGACAAAGAAGACGAAGACTTTGCCAACACTGTCCTTAAAAAGGCACACGAAATCTTTACAAACTTCCGCGCAGGAAAAGAAAAGTCTATTCTAATACCGGCAACGGTAAGCCTTATCTGCTGCCCGGACCAGGCTTCATCCACGGACGAAATAAAAGCCTACCTCATGCACATACTGGACAAGGGAATAGCAGAAAACCTAAGCCTGGTAAAAAGCCAGGACCTGCCGGTAGAAAACATCCACTTCCTCTTCAAAACGCAAAAGCTGCTCAACAACGCAGAAGAAGAAGGCCGCCTAAAAGTCCTCTACCAGCCAATATATTCGCTAAAAACAAAATCATACGACACAGCCGAAGCACTCCTCCGCATGACGGACGAAAACGGAGAACTAATAAGCCCATCCGTATTCATCCCCATTTCCGAACGCAACGGCTCAATTCTGGAACTGGAAAATTTCATGATGAACGAAGTATGCCGCACCTTTAGCGAACGCCACCTGGGAAGCTACGGTTTGCAGACAATAGGAATAAACCTTTCCTCTGTTGAATGCATACAGGACAACCTAAGGGACACCATAAACGGAGTGCTAAAAAGATACTCCCTTCCCCACTCCTGCATCAGCATAGAAATTACGGAAACAGCAGCAGGACAAGCAAGCGAATCATTCAACGCAAACATACAGGCTCTTGCACAAGACGGCTACAGCATCTGCCTTGACAACCTGGGAACTGGAAACACGTCGCTAAAAAAACTAATGTCCATTCCTTTCAACATCATAAAAATAGACAAGTCCATCGTAATACCCGCATTTTCCGGCGGCGAAAAAGAAAAGGTTCTCTTTAAATCAATTCTAGACATAACCCGCATATCCAAGGCAAAAGTCGTAATACAGGGAGTAGAAACCGCAGTGGGTGCAGAGACAGTTTCAAAGCTGGACGCAGACTACATCCAGGGCTACTACTATTCCAACCCGCTCGAAGAAGACGAGTTCGAAGAATTCCTAAAGAAAAACCGCCAGAACGGAAGCATGTAAAATATTTTTTTCCTGATTTTTTGGGACGGTACTTTTTTAGGCTCTACCATTCATTCCCTGGCTACAACCGGCAGACAGGCCATTGGTTTACGGGCTTTCCGGGGTTCCTTGTTTTGGCGAACATGGAGCGCCATGGAGGGCGCGTCAGTTGTTTGCTTAAGAAGTGCGGTAAGTTTTCGTAGAAAACTTACGGGAACAAAATCCCAAGGAGGGGATTTTGTTCCCCCTACCCCTACAATCCCGCGTAGGATTATTTGTAAAAAAATTCCAAGTTTAAAAGATTCATTTCTTCCGCAGCATCAAAATTAAAATACACGGATTCTTTTAGCTTGCCATTTGCAGGAAGTTCAACTTCACTAAAATCAATCGTATTGCTGGCCGGGGAATATTTGTAGGCGCGGTACTTTTTTCCATCATGGCCTATGCACAAAAACATGTTTGAATAGCTTGCAGGCAGCTTGCTCAAGTTGGAAATTTCCAAACTGCATTTTAACCGCCTTGATTTTTTATCAAAGGAAAAAGAACTAATGTCTATCTTTATGCCGTCTTTTTCTATGCAACAGGCCTTTACCCTTACTTCAGAAAGTGTAAAGCACATAAGTGGCGCATCAAAATAATTCGGAGGAAGATCTGCGTCTCCAATATAAGTAAACTTTGCCTGGCAAGTGTAGATGTTTCCGCTTTTAAGCTGCAAGGAAATAATTTTTTCTACAGCCTCGTTACTGTATTCTTCATCTTTTCCAATGCCAATAACCTTATTGCCGTTAGTCAAAAACCTAACGTTTGGCGGAAAGCCATTCCACAGGACAAAGCTTCCGGTAAGCACAATAGACTCCCCTGCCTTCATCTTTTTCCTAAGCGGCGTTTCTGAGTCTGCAAATGTCTTGGAGCAAAAAAGAAGTAACAGTAAAACTAATAAGGATAACTTTTTCATACTGATTTTTTTACCTTTGTTTTTTTTTGCAAAGCCGCCGGATGCTTACAAAAAACGGGGGGCGTTACGGGGGGCGGCAGCCCCCTGTAGAGGGGGTAGAACGCAACGAAGTGCGGGCGTAGGGGGAACTCGCAGCGTAGCTACAAGCGGACTTCCCCCCCCTTTATCTAAGTTCAGCTTAGTAAACGATTGCTGGAGTCCAGTACTGCTGGTTGTAGATGTCGGTAAAGCGGTACGTTACCTTTACCTTGCCGCTTCCCACATTCGTGTTGCTTATGCTAAGTGAATCAGCACCGCCTGCACCAACCGTAAGCTGGTTGCCCAAGTAATAGCTGTCCTTGTATTCGCCCTGGTAAGAGTAGTAGTCGCAGAGGAAGTCAATCTTGTCTCCCTCAGAAATAAGGGTTACGTTCTTTGCCTGGGCATGTGCATCATCTTCGCGGTAGTCAGTTCTTGCGCCTGCCACGTAGCCGTGAGGATGCTCATCGTCAAAGACAAGGATAAGGTTTACGCGCTGACCGTTAAGCATTGCAGGAACACGACCAGTAATCGTATACTTGTCTCCGCCAAGCTCGGTTGTGTCCAAGTGGTAGTAGGCAACAGGCTGGCTGTTAATGGAAAGCCATGTCCTGTCGTTAGAAGCAATAAGGCTTCCGTCTTCGCTAAAGTCGTAAACGTTGTCCAAGCCAAGGTCTACGTAACCTTCTCCGTCATCATAGAACATGTTAAGGTCAAGGCCGTGAACAAGAGACCACTGTTCTTCCGTAAGGGAAAGCACGTCCCTGTTCTGTCCGTCCTTCTTCCAACCAAGGGCAGAAGCATTAAAGCGGTTTGCAGAAATATATTCCCCCGCCTGCTTTGCAGAAAGCTGGGAGTCTTCCATAAAGCCAATGTTGCGTCCCGTAAGACCGCTAATAAGAATGTCGCCAAGTCCACCGCCAAGACCGCCACCGCCAGTAGAACCGCCGCCTGTTATAAAGGAAGTAAGAAGGTCGCCGATTGCATCTGAACCGGAAGCAGGAGCACCGCCTGTCATGCCGCCAAGGAAGTCAAAGAGTGAGCCTGCAGCAGAAGAAGTACCGCCTGCCGCAACCTGACCGCTAACTTCAAGGTTGGCAAATTCCTTAATACACTGGGCATAGCTTGAATCCATACCAATGTCGTCATAGGTGTCGCACATCTTGTCCACATAAGAGGCACGCTCGTATGGGAAGTAGATGGAAACACCGTAAGCGTTTGTCATGTTGGAAGAAGTCTTGTTGTATTTGATTGCACCCTTAAGAGCCTTTGCCAATGCATTAGCCTCGCTGTTGTCCACGTTCTTGCAAAGGTCAATAAAGTCTACCTGGTCAATCTTGGAACTTGTTGCAAATTCCCTTGTCTGGTAGCGGGCATCAGAAACTTCCTTATATTCATTCTGCTTAATCTTTGTAGTAATGGACTTGGAGAAAGAAGAAAGCTTTTCCGGAACCGTATTGGAGAATTCCGCAAGGTCAATCACAGAAAGGGTTGTCTTCTGACCGCGGCACTGGTTTGCGCAAGTTGCAACAAAGTCATCAACAATCTTCTTTCCAATGTCCAGAGTAGAAAGAGAAGTGTTGCGTCCAAAATCGTTAAGCCAGTTTGTGTAGTACCAGCCAATGCCAGGCTCCGTCTCTTCGCTTGCAATCATGTAGTCTGCGTGGCGGTTCATCATGAGGGCTGTCTCTGCTGTAGCCATAAGACATGCGTCAAAGCCAACAAAGTCAAACTTTACACCGCCGTCATTAAGGGCCTTGTTAATTCCAGCAAGAGTCATTGAACCGGCAGTAGGATACTTTTCGTCGTAGCCGTAGCCGCTTACCGAACCTCCGCCGTGATCCCAGAAAATAAGCTCGAAGCGGTTGGCAGGGAATTTTCCGGCCGTCCACTTAATAAAGGAAGAAAGCGTAGACGGATCAATCATCTTCTTGGAACTTTCCTCCGCCAAAAGCTTTATGGAACCGTTCGTAACCTGGTAAATCTGGTTCTTGCTGTTGCTTATTCCCTTTGTGCGCCAGCTTTTGCATCCGCCCGTATAGACAATCAGGTTGATTTTGCCAAGGTTGGAAGCCGCCATTTCCGCAAGGTCGTTGGAAGCCATACCGTTCCTGGACTCCAAGTCGGTACCGCACATAAAGACCATGATTGTAACGTCATCGCTTCCGTTGCCTGCAATCCTTGTATATTTTTCCCTTGAACCGGGAGCAACAGTCTTGTCGTAGTTGCTGTAAGAAGTCTGCACGCTGTTGCCTGAACTTGCACCGGAAAAACCGGAAGGAGCAGACGTGTCACCGCCCAAAAGGCTACCCAAAATTGAGCTGCCGGATGAGCCCTGAGAAGAAGAGCCTCCACCCAAAAGCCCGGAAAGCAAACCGCCGCCAGAGCCCTTGCCCAAAAACTGAACCACCAGGAATATGATTATGGCAACAAGACCACCGCCGCCAAGCTTTACGCCACGGCTGGGACCGCCAGAGTGTCCGCTGCTTCCGCCATAACCGCCGGATGAATTTCCCCCTGATGAATTTGAATGTCCGTTGTAACCGTTAGATGAACCTACAGGACCGGTACCAAGACCGTCCCCTCTTTTGTGTACACCACTTCCGCCTTCCGTAACGTTTTTCTCACGTCCGCGCGGTCTCTTTGGATCCATAAAAAAGCTCCTTAAAAAAGATATAAAAACATTTTATATTTATATAGAAACATTTTATAAAAAATTCAACTTTTATTCAATTATTCATCATTTCTTGGACCAGCTTTTATCTGCAAACCCGCTTTCCAGGGTTCCGCCTTTCGGCTCCATTCGCTTGCGCGAATGGCTACGCCACCCTTCCAATCGGGGGTGGGCTTTGTTTTGCAAAAGAAGCGTTTTTTATGCAAAGCCGATAATAAAAAGCCCTCTCATTCTATTACAGTCATGCTGAACGCGGTTGCTTACAACCAAATTCAGCATCTACAAATTCGTTCCACAGTTCTCAACATACTCTTTTTCAAGCGAATGTTCCTTTCCAAAAAGATGCGTGGCAAAATAATGAGAAACAGGAAAGTCCGAACCAAACAGTATTTTTGAATTGTCTTTTACCAAGGTACGTAATTTTTGAAAATCCTTTTTTTCTATACAGGCAGTGTCGCAAAATACATTCTTGTACTTGTTTACCATAAGGGCAGTTTCCTTAACAGGATTTGAATGTGCAAGAATCACGTGAGCATTTTTGTACTCTGCAAAAAACTTTTCGAACCTTGTAGGAAGGTCGCACTTTTGCCTTCCGCAATGAATCAGTATAGATTTTTCATTGTCGTCTGCCCATCTAAAAATTTGCTGCAAGGCTTTTAAATGCACCGGGTTTTCTTCGTCCCAATTCTGCCCCGCAGGATGCAACTTTATTCCACAATAGTCAAAGGCCTTTACAGCTTCTTCTACATTTATCCCTTCCTCCGCATATTTTGGAATGAACCAGAGGTATGGCTTTGCAATCAGCTTTTCAGACTCATAGCTTTGCGCATAAGCAATTTCTTCTTCTACAAATTTAAGTTCCGCATCGTCCCTACAGCTGGAAGTTGAGGAATAGCGTATTTCCGTAACATGGGTCTTTTCTTGTGAGGATTCAATTATGGCAAACAGTTCCAGCGCATCATAGTATATTTCGTTGAACTGGCCTATGTGGATGTGGTGGTCGGTCATGTATTTTTTACCGCCATAATTCTAAACAACGAAGTCTCCTGCCTCACAGTTCAAAGCTTCCGCAAGTCTTTTTGCGCTCCTTATGCCGATATTCCTTTTGCCGCCTTCCATTAGCGCAATGTTAGACGAAGCAATGCCGCATTTTTCTGCAAGCTCTGCCTGTGTTAAGCCTGCATTCTCCCTACGGATTTTAAGAATCTTTGCAGGAGTAAGCCGGGTTTTCATCTCCTTAAAATAATCCCAGTCGTCAATGTCCTGCATCTCATCATCGTCAATAATTTTAACATCGGGAATGGACTTCCTTACAATCTCAAGAAAGGACTTTATACCTTTTCCTTCGATGCGAATATCAATACGGGGCTTTTTCGCGACTACCTGCATAATACACCTCCACAATAAATGTTCCTTTCTTCCAATACCAGCAAGCCACCCAATGATAATTAAGGTGACAATGATATTTGTCTTTGCCCAGGTCGGAAAAGTTTGGCCAGTTAGTACGAATTGCACCGTTTTTCTTGATGTCTTCGACAAGAAGCGTAAATTTATCCTGTACGTCTGCCGGCATCTTAACAACGTTTTTCTTTGCCTGTTTACCAATCATTACGGTGTATTTTTTCTTTTCCGTTTGTTCCATATTTTATGTTATCATATTTGATAGTATATTGCAAGTTGTTTTTGCTAAACTGGCCTATGTGGATGTGGTGGTCGGTCATGGGGTGTCTTCTGATTTTTCCAAATGCGCCTTTAGCTCTGCAATTTGGCGGGTTAGCTCGGAAATTTGTGCAGACAGATCTTTAACAGATTTAGTATTGTAACGATCTTGTTTTTTGGATTTACGTTCATCCTTAATGGCATCAACAAATATAGCCGTAATAAAATTCATAAAAACAAGCGCAGCTATGAATGTATACGATATAAAATATATCCAAGCAAAAGGATAAGTTTGTATTACAGGCCGGGCAATTTCCGAAACCCAAGAATCCAGCGTCATTATTTGGCACAGCGTCAATACAGAATTTCCCAGAGTTCCAAAAAAATTCCAAAACTCTTTAGCAAAAATATTTGTTCCGATTATCGCATACGTATAAGTAAATACAGCAAGGAAGAAAAATGTTCCTGCAAGTGCCGGAATAGCCCTATTTAAAATGGCGTTGAAAATTGACCGCAACTGTCCAAATTTATTCACAATCTTGAAAGATGTTATTATTCTTAGTGATCGAATGTTCTTTGCCCAACTGAAAATTCTAAACACACGAAATACAGAGAAGAAAGATAGTGAAGAAAAAAAAGTCACAACAACGATAATTAAATCCGATATGTTCCATTTGTTAATATGGAACTTCTTTTTTCCACCATCACCGTCAAACCTATATTCTCCAAAAAAATCTTTGTTGTATGCAACGATTTTTAGTCCCAACTCAAACACAAAACTCCACAAACACACTTGATCAATCCAGAAAAGAATCTGTCTGAATCCTGCAGAAATATTCTGCGAGGTCTCAACGCCAAGTGAAACAATGTTTATAAAAACAACTCCAAGCATGACATACTCGTAAACCGTGTTAACCTCTCCGTTTACGAATTGTCTAAGATCATAAAACCTATTATTTTTATCTGATTCCATAATTTACCAAATATACCCCTGCAGAAACAAGTAATTTCTTTGTGCTGAAACAAGTTGAAATGACTACTAACCCTTTTTGGAAGATTTTTCTTCATTCTTGTCTTTCATGAAATAATTGCCGCCTTTTATTTCTTCGCGAGAATCAACAGAAGAAAGTTTAATGTCAAAAACTTTGTCTTGAGGGAATTCACCATATACAAAAAATTTACATGTGGTATTTTCCTTCGTGTCAACGAGATTTAAAACCGTATATTTAAGTCTATTAATTTCTTCCACTGAAGATGAAACAATTATGAAGTTATTAATATTAGAAACTTTTACTATACCGCCAATGTAATTGTTTTTAATATTGGTGTTTTCTATATTGATATTACCTATAATGTTATCATTACCATTGTTCTCCAATGAATTTTTATTTGGACTTCTATCTTTCTTAAAAAATGAACTTATACTAGATAAAAACTTTTCCAAAAATTTATTCATTCTCATCATTCCTTGAAAAATCGGCTATTCTGTTTGTACAAATATACCTTCTCAGATGTCTTTATATACCTAACAAACGGATTTGTTCGGGACTAACATTTCTCACATACTTTAGAGACTATAGTGAACGTCGTTAGGCGAGAACCAATCCGTACGTCAATTACACAGCTCGCTGCCTAAGAGGACATGATGCTCAAAACTTGAGTTTCATGCCCTCTTGCAATAGTCACTATGTATGTTTAGATACTTGTCTTTTGCCAGTTATGTAAACCTCCTGCTGGACAACCAGAACCACTTGGATAACCAGAAGAGGTTGGGCCTACCTGCATTCTACACTTTGAGCAAGCATAAATGTACTGTGCTCCTGCAAACACACCCTTCCCCAACTTAGTCGCATACGCCGGCTTAATGTTCTTCATTGTTTTCATATCGAAAACCTCCGTAAAAGTTGTAGATTCAGAAGAAACTCTTCTGTTTTGTCTAAAAAAAATCTTTTCAGACGGTCAAAGTGATTAAATTTAATCACTTTAAGATATATTATAAATCTAAAAAGACGCAAGTCAAGAAAAATTTCGTCTTTTTAGATTAATTTTAAGGGTATGGGATTCAAAGAGAACTTAAGAGAAGAGATGGAATTTCAGGACATAAAGCCCAAGGAACTTTCGGAAAAGACTGGAATCAGCGTTAACACTTTGCGCAATTACATAAACAACCACGATGCCCTGCCCAACATTGACTCAGCGGTAAAAATTGCAAAGGCACTGAACATTTCGGTCGAGGAACTTGTAGAAGGTCGAAACTACAAAAATGAATTCCAGAAATCCGAGCAGGCAACAAAGTTTCTTTCCATATTTATACAGCTTTCGGAGAACGACAAAAAATCAGTCATAGCTCTTTTGGAAGAAATGAGAACACACAAATAGAAAAAAATACATTCCGCCTTGGATTCATAAAAAAGATTTGATTTTAATTTTTAATTGTCACAAAGTCAATTTTTTTACTATACTATATTCATGAGCAAGTTCCTTCATATTTTAACATACATTGGAATAGGCATTGCGCTAGTCCTTGTGGCGGTCACCATTTTTGCATTCATTTTCCTAAGGGCATGGAAGCCTTTTGGCGGCAGGGCAAGCGAGGAAGACAGAAGGGACTATTCCCTCAGGGCAGCAAACTTTGACGGTAAAAAATTCCACAACGAAGAGGATTTTTCAGTTCTTTCCATGCAGAAGAATCCTGCCCCGGACCCGATGAAAATTTCAGGCCGAGCAACCCGCCCAAACTTTGACTTTCCCACAAAAAAGCCGGATTTTTCTCCTGTAAGCATGGAGGAAGTCCGCGTAACTTGGTTTGGCCACTCATCGCTACTAATTCAGATGCACGGCATGAATATTCTTCTTGACCCGGTTTTTTCAGAGATGATTTCACCTGTCTCTTTTGTAGGAAGCCGCCGCTATTCGCACCCTGGACTTAACGCGGAGGATTTGCCAGAAACAGACATAATGCTTCTTTCCCACGACCACTACGACCACCTTGACTACGACCTTATCCGCAAAATAGACAAAAAGGTAAGACGCTACATTGTTCCCCTTGGAGTTGAAAAGCACCTGGAGCGCTGGGGTGTCCAAAAGGAAAAAATCACAAACATGGCATGGTGGGAAGAGGCGGAAGCAAATGGCCTTTCCATCTCATGCACTCCGGCCAAGCATTTTTCGGGCAGGGGTCTTACAGACAGAATGAAAACCCTCTGGTGCAGCTGGGTACTAAAGGACGAATACCACAAGGTCTTTGAAAGCGGAGATTCAGGCTTTGGCGGTCACTGGGAAAAAATCCACGAAAAGTTCGGGGACTTTGACCTTGCCATAATGGAATGTGGCCAGTACGACATGCAGTGGCCAAAAGTGCACATGTTTCCCGAGCAGTCTGTGGAAGCTGCAAAGATACTGGGCGCAAAAGTTGCCATGCCAATCCACTGGGGAGCAATCGTGCTTTCCCGCCACGGCTGGGACGACCCGGTTGAACGCTTCCTAAGGGCTGCCCAAAAAGAAGGCCTAAGGACAATCACCCCCTTCATAAGCCAAAGGGCAAACCCCGATGAACCAGAACTCTTTGAATCCCGCTGGTGGCGGCAAGGTGAAGCATCCGGCAGCAAAAAAGATTCCCAGTGAATACAGCTAATTCCCGTGCGGAAGTACGCACAACCGTGGATTTTCAGACGGATTTGCCTGGGAGCGGAAGGCAAAATTGATTTCCGTGTAATTACCACGCGAGCTATTGAAACTTTTCTGCGATTTATATATAATTGTAGGAAATCTAGATTCTTTTATTGAAGGAAGATAAATCATGATATCAACAAATGAAATCAAAGTAGGTTCTGCCTTTGTTTTTGAAGGTTCTCCTTTTATTGTTCAGAAAAAGCTCGGTCAGAAGGGTGGCCGCCAGGGAATCACAGTTAATCTTCGCGTAAAGAACATCGTTACCGGTAGCACACAGGATTTGGGAATCGATGCTGGCGAAAAATTTCAGGAAGTAGACCTTGAAGAAAAAGCCGTAAAGCTTTCTTACATTGACGGTGAAGACTACCACTTCATGGATGCAGAATACAACGACGTAATCCTTACAAAGGAAGACCTTGGAGACAACGCCGGCTACCTTAAGCCATCTGAATCAGAAGGCGATGATGACGACTTTGAACTCAAGGTAACATATTACGAAGGAAAGCCAGTTGGTGTTGACCTTCCTATAAAGGTTACCCGCGTAATCAAATACTGCGAACCAGGAATCAAGGGAGATACATCAGGAAAATCCCTCAAGCCTGCAACACTTGACACAGACATCGAAGTCCGCGTTCCACTTTTCTGCAACACAGAAGACCGCATCGTAATCGACACACGCGACGGTTCATTCGTTGAACGCGCAAAGGACTCCAAGTAAAAGCAGCACAGCAGTGGCAGCCTGACGCACACAAGCCCAGGTTGCTTCTGTAGCATATCTGATCCTGTAGCTCAATTGGATAGAGCGTTAGCCTCCTAAGCTGAAGGTTGCGAGTTCGATTCCCGCCAGGGTCATCAAGGTCTAAGAGGACATTCCTTTTAGGCCTTTTTTTATTTGCACTCGAATTACAAAACACTATCTTATTTGTTGATTTTTTTTGTCAGATACATTTCATATAAAACATCACCATTAAAACCTACTGTTGATATTTCATATTCCTTATTGTCTTTTGTTTTCAATTTTAAATTAACCAGATTCCATTTCTTTACTATCTTGGCCATTTCAGAAATTTCAGAAAATGGTATAAAGTTATTTAGAAGATGGAAACCATCTTTATCGATGTATTCATCTTCCCTGCCTGAATATGTTTTTTTTCTAAAGGATAAAACAAAGGCCAAAAGACATACAGCAGCAAGCAATCCAAAAAATGCTATAAAAACATAGCTTGCCAAAGGTTTAGTCCTTTCTATAACAAAATCAACACAGCATAATGAAGAAATTATGAATGTAAGCAGCACAATTAGTCTTCCGCGTTTTTTTGTATCCGATTGGTCAATATTAATTAGGCGCTTAGATTCATCGAGCTCAGCAAACTTTTTATTATAAATTGACTCAATATTATTTTTGAAAAAGTACTCGATTATTTTGGATGCATTTTTATCAGCAAAAATTTTAAACACCTCACATTGAAACTTTAAGATAAGCGCATCTCCTTTTAACATTACCTTTTCCACGATATCAAGATCGAACATGTGCATATTTTTGATTCTTTTTATGATTAGAAAATTATTTTCGATTTTATATTTATTCCAAACAGATTTTTTTTCCTTAATAAAGAGAAGAACCATACAAAGCATAACAATAGGAAGCGATATAGGCATCGTTCCGTCAATCAAAGCAAAAACGGATAATGCAGATATAAAAATTACCGCAAATAAAGTGCTCAATTTTTCTTTAACTGAATAACCAATAAAGTCTTCCATTTTTCCCTCTCCCTTTTTGCGGCTAAATTATTTCTTTATTTTGATCCTTGACTGCTTTCTGCGGAAGCGGTCCAGCTGCATCTGTAGGCTGGCCAAGACTTTTTCTATGCCAGCGGATTTGAGTTCGTCCCTAAATTCTTTTACAAAAGCCTGCTCGTTTTCTACCTTTCCAAAGCTTAGCTGCATCATGTACTTGTTCCAGACGGCATCGATTGCTTCCAGTTCGGCGGAAATATCGGAAAAATCCCAAATCATTGCGGGATAGGGATAGTCGATTGCAACCTTGTCGTACTGGGCAACTAGATCTTCGTATTTGTCCCAGCAGTTTTCGGATGTGCGGACTTCCAGCTGGTCGTTGCGGCCCCACCAAAAATTTGTGGAAAAGCTGTCGCGCTCAGGGTTGTAGCCTTCTGGGTAGCCACGGAATCCGTCGTCTTTTATTATGTACTGTTTTCCCCTTATACCGTAGTTCATAAGGTAGTAGCATTCAGGGTCGTTACGCAGAAGGTCATAGACTTTTAGCGCGCGCTCGGGATACTTGCTTTTTGCGTAGACCGCCATTGCTCCGTGGGTTATAGTTGTGCGCACAAGGTTTCCGCTTTCCTTTCCAAACCAGAAGAAGCTGCAGTCAGCATCGGGAAAGTTGGCCTTAAGCTTTGGCGCCACGATGGAATAAAAAGTGTCCGTGTGGTGGCATTCCAGGGCAGACCTTCCGGCAATGAATTCTTCGCGGTTGTTCCAGTCGTAGCCGGAGAGAACGTCGCTTGGCCAAACACCGGCTTTGTCCCATTCCTTCATCAGCTTTGCAAATTCAACAAGCTCATCCCCTTCGTAGTAGGGAGAATAAATCTTTTCCGTATTGTCGCGGCTAACCCCAAACATAAGGTTTGCAAGAACTCCGTCCAGAGGAATGTAGAGGCTCTTGGAAAAAATGTAGCCGTTGGAAAGTGTTATTGCTATGCTCCTGGTTGACTGGCACTTGAATGGGTATTCAACATAGTTCTTTTGGCGGACGAACTTGCAGTATGGAAGTATGTCTTCCCAGCACTGAATTCCTTTTGAAAGACCGGCCTCTTTTGCCCAGTCTCCCCGGTACATAAAGCCGTGGTTTATCCACTGAACGTAATTGTCTTCCGGTATAAGGTAAATCCTTCCGTTAAAGCTGCATCCGTCCCAGTGCTCGCTTGGAACCTTAGAAAAAGTATAGGGGCAGTTCTTCCTTAGCATGGCTATGGAAAGCGGCATAAAGGCTCCCCTCTGAACATTCGGCCACGCTTCAAGCCAGTCTGATGCGGTTCCCACAAGGTCCAGGCTGGTTCCCTTGTTGGAAAGCAGGCGGTTGTAGTTGAGCATGTAGTCGTCCCAGGGAACATAGATAAGCTCCAGTTCCGCATTGACTTTTTCCGTAAGGACCTTGTTCAGCGCGTCAAGAACTTCCCTTGTAGAATTATTGGACGGAGGGTTTCCCACCGTAAGATATGTTATTTTTACGTGCCTAGAAAGATTGTCGGCAGGAGCATGAAAAATAAATGTTAGCGCGGCCAGACAAAACAAGACCGGCAATGCCAAAAGTAAATAAGTAAAACGCTTCATTAAAAGAATAATACCTTTTACCAAGCCTTTTGTAAAGAGAATTTGGAGTTTTTAGAGGAAAATTCTGCCATTCAAGGAGGGGGAAGTCTCGCTTGAAGCTTCGCTGCGAATACCCCTGCGCCCGCACTCCGTTGCGTGCTACCCTCTCTACAGGGGCTGGCCGCCCCCGTAACGCCCCCGCGGGATGCATATGCAAGGGGGCCTAGCACAAAAAATTGAATTTACCACAAAAGTGCTTGACTGGATTTTCAAATCTTCACTTCAAAGATATTTTATATTATAATAAATATAGGATAAATGGGCATGTTAAGAACTGACAGCAATTATTTTGAGAGCCTCATAAAAAACGATGCAGGATATTCACTTTTAAAATCAAATTCCGCAAGTCTCGTCATTTCGTTCTTTTACCAAGAATTTATCGTCTTAAGCAAGATGTCTGTGCTTGCTACTGATTTTGAAATTCATCTTGACACTTTTTTGAAAGACCACAAAGAAGAACTTGGTGATTTTGATATAGAAAATCTGGACGAAGAGGAAGAATCCTTTTTGGGGCAAAAAGATAGAAAACAGAAAGTCAGAGGGTATATTGAAAAATGGTGCAAAAAAGGGTATTTGTCACGTTATCACAATAATGATCGTGAAGCTGTTCTTGAACTTACACCAAGCACTATAAAACTTATTAACTGGCTTGATGATTTAAAACCGAAAAAGTTCATCGGTACCGAATCACAGTTCAAATCAATATTAAACCAGCTTCACAATCTTTATCAGCACATCACGGAAGATACTGCAAGCAGAATTAAAACTCTTCGTCAAGAAAAAGCTAATATCGAAAAAGAGATAAAAAGACTTGAAGAAGGTGGAAAGGTCGAATCTTATTCTCCTGTTCAGATTTTTGAAATGGTTGATTTATGTCTTAGAAATGGAAAAGATTTGCTAAATGATTTCCGCCAAGTTGAAGATAACTTTAGACAAGCTGGAGCAGAAATTTATAAAAAACAGAGCGAATTAAATTATTCAAAAGGTGATATTTTAGGATTCGCCCTTGATACTGATGAAAAACTTCGACAATCTCCGCAAGGACAGTCATTTGATGCTTTCTGGAAATTTATTGCAGAAGATAATGATAATGAAATAAATATGATTACAAATACAATTATCGAAAAAGTTATTTCCACATCAGAGATAAATCAACTAGATACATTGGATACTGATTTTCTTTTGAACTTCAAGAAAAATCTTTTTGAAGCCGGAAGTAAAATTATAGATACAAAACATGGAATTACAGATCGCTTAAGCCGTGTTTTACAGCAAAATCAAAATGGAAACTATCAGAAACTTAA
>JAGCWT010000086.1 GCA_017961705.1 Treponema sp. | reverse complement strand
GGCAGTTTTGCGTTAGCTTTTCGTATCCAATTTCTTTCATTGCGGTTGCAAGAGCATCTTCTTCCATCTGGCAGTGGACTTCATCAAGTCTGTCAAAGGCATGAAGGTAAGGCGAGTCAGAAACCCAATTCTCTTTGTCTGTGTTGATTTGGATTACGCAGGACACGTATTCTGCTTCTACATGGGCAAGCACCTTTTTGAATGCATCGTAGCCAATGTATTCAATCAGCAAATTTGCAATTACGAGTTGGGATTTGGGAAGGCTTTCGTATTCCTTTATCAAGTCCACCTGTAGGCAGACAAGAATTTCTCCTAAGCTTTTGTATCTTTCTGCTACGGCTTTTAAATATTCCTTGTTTATGTCCACTCCGTAAACCTTCTGATACTTTTCTTTTCTAACATGATTCAGTCCGTTCCCACCGGCAACTCCAAGTACCATAGCGGAAGTTACCGGGTATGATTCAAACTGATCTTTCATGATGGAATTCATAGCCTGTAATTGCTTTACGGAATCTAAGCTCATGTGTTTTTCATAGTCATCAAGTTTTATTTCTTCCCAAGGGTTCGCCATTTTTTTCCTCTTATTGTTTGTAGTCGTCTACGTCAAATTTTCTGTCGCGGTAGTAATAGTCCCTGTCTGCTTCTGTAATTTCCCTGAGGATGCGGCATGGGTTTCCGACGGCAATCACGTTGGCAGGGATGTCTTTTGTTACGACGCTTCCTGCTCCTATAACAACGTTGTCTCCTATGGTAACGCCCGGCATTATGCAGGTGTTTCCGCCAATCCATACATTGTTTCCGATTGTTACGTCAATTCCGTATTCGTAGCCTGAATTGCGGGAGTCAGGATGAATGGGATGGCCTGCGGTGTAAATGGCAACGTTGGGGGCAATCTGGACATTGTCTCCCATCTTTACTTTTCCAACGTCCAAGACTACAAAGTTGTAGTTTGCAAAGAACCATTCTCCAACTTCTATGTTGTAGCCGTAGTCGCAGTGGAAGGGGGCTTCTATGTTTATCCACTTGCCTGTCTTTCCCAATATTTCTTTTATAAGCCTGGTCTTCTCTTCTTTTTCTTCCGGGGGAAGGTTGTTGTATTTAAAAACTTTCTTTTTGTTTTCAAAGCGGTCTTCCTCCAGTCCGTCCATCCATGGCTTGTAGGGAAGGTTTGCCAACATTCTTTCTTTGTGATTCATTCATGCCTCTTTGTATGTTTTTAGCTAAAAAGATTCTTGCCCTTTTCGTAAGCGGTATTAAGGTTTTTGTCCCAATCCAACTTTCGCGAATCAAGTTCCCTTGTCATGCCGGGGAAGAGCACAAAGTCTGATTCTTTTGCACGGTCAAAAATCCTGTCGTTAATCATGACTTTTTTCATGCTGTCCAAAAGACCAAATTTTTCTAGGCGGTCCATTGTGTTTCCTGCAGTTACAAGGAAAAGTGCCTTGTCCAGAGTTTTCATTGTTCTGTTTGTGCCGTAAGCAAAGCCGTAAGTCCATACTCTGTCAAACCAGCCTACGAGTTTTGCAGGTGCTTCTGTCCAAAAGACTGGATAAATAAAAACTATTGCATCAGAGGAATTTATTTTTTCATGCTCTGCCAATATGTCCTTTGCTATGTCCGGAGTGTTTTTGTAATTTGCATCGCGCAAATATTCTTTTTCACTCATGACTGCATTAAAATTCATTTTGTACAAGTCGGAAATAAGGTATTCGTTTCCTGAATCTTGTATTCCTTTTATGAAGGAATCCCTCACGTGCCGCGTAAAGGAATCTTCCGACGGATGGCAATAAACTATAAATGCTTTCGTTTTCTTTCTCCTTAAATTGATTGTCAAATCTTACTTTTCATTATACTAAAATGGGCTTTGCCGTTGCAATGGTCTTTTACGAAAAAAACATTTTTTTGACTGAATCATTTATATAAAAGACACACTTTTGCAAAATTGTGTCTCTTTTTTTATTTTTATTGACTTTCTTTTTTCTTTGCTGTAAAAAAATGAATGACACATCTGTAGCATTTTTTGTGCGCACTTTTGCACGGGAGGATTTTATGAAAGATTTTATTTTGCTTTTGCCAATCATTTTTATTTTTCATGATATGGAAGAGATTGTTGGTTTTGGATGTTTTTTTAGAAAGAATCCCTGGCTGTATGAACGCTTTCCTAAGGTTATGAAAAACTATAAGGGGTTTACAAATGAAGGTTTTGCACTTGGTGTTTACGAAGAGTTCATTCCCTTTTTTGGGGTAAGCCTTTTGGCCTATTATTTTCCGGGTAAAATTCTTTATGCCCTGTGGTTCGGAATTTTTATTTCGCTGGTTGCCCATTTTTTTATTCACATTGGGCATTCGATTTATATAAAAAAATATATTCCCTGCTTGATTACAAGCGCCATCTGTCTTCCTGTTAGCATTTTGATTCTGGTAAAATGCGCAAAGTTTATGACTTTTGACCTTGTGACAATTTCTTTTGTTGCGGCGGGAATCCTGATGATGATTTTGAACATGAAGCTGATATACTCTCTCTTTCCGATTGTAAATGCTTTCTTTAGGAAAACTTATGATGAATCATGAGGAGTGAATTAAAGGGGCTTTTTTCTGATTCTGGAAATGTATTCTTTTATGTTTGCTTTTACTGCTTCGGGAGAATCTTTCATTCCTCTTTTAATCCATAATGAAATCATGTTCCAGACGGCTCCAATGTTGAACGACATGATGTAATCAGCATCAAGGCCGTCAAAGAGATAGTAGTGTGGATTTGTTTCCTGAAAGAATTTTTTGTGCAGTTCCGGGAGGTATTCATTTATGCACTGAAGCGGAAGGTACAGCATGTCATTTTTGTTAAGCAGCAAAAGAAGCTTTTTGTTTTTGCTTACAAACGAAAAGATTATGGTCAAAAGATTGGACATGTTGTTGTAAACGGCAGCGTAGTATTCCCCCAGGATGCCTTTAAGCAGAGAGATCAGGACGTCATCCTTGCTTTCAAAGTTGCGGTAGAAAGTTTTTCGCGCAAGCTTTGCTTCCATGATTATCTGCTTTACAGAAATTTGGCTGTAGGGATGCTGCCTCATAAGAGTGAGCAGGGCCTGAGTAATTTCTTTCTTTGACCTTACTGCAGAAGGGTTGCTTGAATCATGCATAGTTCATAACAATTCTTCTACAGGCGGCTTGCTATTAGGCGTACATTTTCTGATGCGGCCGAAATATTTGATGTGAATGCCGAAAATGTTTCAACACCGTCGGCTATCTGTTTTAGCGTAATTAAAATCTGCTCGCTAGAAACAGAAAGTTGGCTTACATGGTTCAATATTTCGTGTGAGCTGCTTGCCGTGTTTTCGGAAGACTGCATGATGCTTTCAAAATCGTTTTCAAGGCTCTTTGCACTCTGGTAGCCGGAGTCAATTTGGTTCGTTCCTTTTTCGCTGTCAAGAATCAATGTGTCCGAAGCCTTTTGGATTTCGTTTATGCGGTCCTTGATTTCCTTGATGCTGTCAATGATATTGTCTGAAAGGCGGCGGATTTCTGTAGCAACGATGTGGAAATTTTTTCCTGCCTCACCAGAACTGGATGCTTCAAGTTCCGCATTGAATGCAATGATTTTTGTTTGGTCTGCAATGACATTTATGATTGAAACGATATCCCAGATGTTGCTGATTTTTTTGTTCAGGTCTTTTATACCTTCTATGGTCAAGCGGTTGTTGTCTTTAATGCGCAAAAGTTCATTTACGTTGTTCTGCAAAGCTTCGCGTCCTGACATAACTGCGTCCCTGGACTTTTCTGCAAGGCCTGTTACCTGACGTACTTTTTCGCTTATGTTTCCTGCAAGCTCCGTGGAGTCCTGCATTGTGGCAACAATTTCTTTAACTGCGGCAGACTGGTTGTGGCTTGTTTCCGCTGATTCCTTTGTGGCTTCTGCAAGATTTTGTGTTTCGCTAAAAAGGTTTGCGCTTATGTCTTTTTCTGTGCGCTGAATCTTTTTTATCAAAACCGAATAAGTTACATAGCATACAAGAATGTTTACAGCGGCACCGATTGCACAATAAATAAGGAATTTTGTAAAGCTGCTTTTGTCCGGATGCTGGATAAGGTTGATGGGGACTGTAATCATGTTCATTACGGAAATGAAAA
This sequence comes from Treponema sp., assembly GCA_017961705.1. Lineage (GTDB taxonomy): Bacteria > Spirochaetota > Spirochaetia > Treponematales > Treponemataceae > Treponema_D. Next base: position 20,819 of record JAGCWT010000086.1, on the reverse strand, counting down.
CGCACGTTGCTATTGCTATGGAAAGATTGTGCGAAAGATTTTCACTTACTTCAATTCCGATTTCGCGCATCTTTTGCGTCATGAAAATTTTCTTTGTAAGAAAAACAATAATTGTATAGCACAAAAATCCCATGCCCATGCTTTGCAATTCTATGATGATAAAAATGGCGGGCTTGAACGGTGCAATGCCTTTGATTGATTCCAGAATTGCTGTTGAGCCGCATCCTAGAAGAAAACCGACGGCTTCTCCTGCAGCAATAGCTATGTCAAATTTTTTATAGCATGACATGCATAGCGCAATGTCGTCTTTTGTAATGGAAGCCTTGTCTTTTTTTCCTTTTTTTATAATTGCGTCAAAGCGCTTTAAGATTGGGTGTTCAACCAGAAGGACAACAATAATAAGGAAACATGAAATTGTAACAGTCGGAACGCATTCAAGAATTATTGCGGAAGGGCGTTCGTAAACAAAGCCGTAGTGGAATATGCGGAGTGTAAAAATTCCAGCATAGGTTATTGCGAAAACTAAGGCTGAAAAAAAATTAAAAACATTCATAGTGTTCTCCTTATTTTGTATTGTATGCAATCGCGCCGTCCCAGTTTTCTGGCGGATTCTTTATAAATTCTTCACATCGCTCCAACATGAGGGCCGCAGCCTTGTCATTTTTTGAAGCGTTCAATGCTTTCTTAAAGTAGTCGCATGAAAGGTTCCAGATGCCTTTTTTGTACAAGTCCATGCCCTTTGTGTAGGCGTCCTTGTATTCTGGAGAAAATTCTTCTGCGCTTCTGTCTACTGCATAAATTGGTACTGCCTTTTTTTTGCCTTTTACGCGAACGTCGTCAAGATGGCGGAAAAAGAATGAGCCTTCACCAGCGTCTTTCCTAACGCTGTCGCTAACAACAATCTGGACCCCGTAAGTTTTTGTAAGACCTTCAAGGCGGCTTGCAAGGTTCACGTTGTCTCCAATGACGGAATAATCAACCTTGTCTTTTGAACCGATGGAACCTACAATGACGTCTCCGTAATGAATGCCGATGCCAATGTTGAATGTCATTCCTTCTGGCATTACAAGGTCTCCAAGTTCCACTGTGGCAAGTGCATCACGCATTTCGTACGCGGCGGAAACTGCCCTCTTGCAGTTGTCTTCGTAACTTACGGGTGTACCAAATTCTGCCATGATTGCGTCGCCTATAAATTTGTCGATTGTTCCACCATGCTTTTTGATGATGTCTACCATAACTGTAAAGTAGCGGTTCAAAAAGGCTACAAGCACATCCGGTTTGTTTTTTTCGCTTATGTTGGTAAAAGAGCGTATGTCGCTAAAAAGAATTGCAACGGCTCTTGTTTCTCCAACGCCGATTTTTTCGTCCGAAGCATCTGTCTGCAAAACAAGGCTGTCTATAATCTGTTCTGGTACAAAGCGGCTGAACGCTCTGCGGATTCTTTTTTCAAAGAACATTTTCTTTTTGAGGATAAGTGCCTTGCTAAAAATATCTCCCGAAGAATTTACGCAGAAAGAAAACAGGTCCCGCTTTTCGGAAGAAATGTTTCCTTCCGAAACAATGTGCGCGCTTCCAAAGTATTCGCTTTCATCGCTTGTTTTAAGGGATTCGCTTTCGTAACTTGAGAGCTGAACTTTGCCGGAAAAAAATTGGTTCAAGTCTTCTTTTCGTTCAAGGCATTTTGGAACTATCTTTGATGCGTTGTAATCAGGCTGAATCTTTTCAAAGTCTACCGCACATACGCTTATAAAGTCTTGTATTTCTTTTTCGCTCATGTTGTCGGAACAGATGTAGTATCCGTGCGGCCCGTCATTTTCAATCAGGTAAAGTCCTGCTATGGGTGCTTCACATGCTTCTGCAATAAGTGTCAGCAGGGATTTAACCATTTCTTCTATGTTTTCTATTTCGATTGCGAGGCGCGAAAGGTTTGCAAACAATTCGTTTTTGTAAGAGCTTTGCGACAAAAGTGATGCAGTCTGGCGGAGCAGAAAATTGTCGTCTATATTTTTTTTAGCATGGGAAACTTCAACCCTGTCTATTCTTTCGTTTGAAATTTGTCCAAGTTCATGAATGTTAAGTTCGAGCGTCTTGTGGTCCAGCCTGATGAATGAATTTGCACCGCTTGCAGTGGCAAGAGATTCATCCAACGGGGAAGGGTAGCTTGAGTACATTCCAATTGCAAGGTTTTTAAAGCATTTTATGGAGCGCACAAGTCTTACGACTTCAAAGCCATTTGGGTTTTGTATCTCTGTGTTTACAAGAAACAAATCTGGCTGTGCATCAAAAAGCATGTATACGGCTTCTTTTCCGTCAGACACAAATTGAATTGTATAGTCATCACTGTTGAGTGTGGTCGTAAATAACTTTTGCAGAGTGACAGATGTTTCAAGTACAAGGATTTTTTTGCCCATCTTTTATTCTCCTTTTCAATCTTTCAGCAGAGCCTTGATGACGCTTATAAGTTTGCCACGCTCAAAATTGCCTTTTGGAATAACTTCGTTTGCACCCAGAGCCTTGAATTCCTCAATTGATTTTTCGCTTTGGTCGGCGGAAACAATTACTACCGGTGTGTCTTTGTACTGTTCCATGCGGCGCAGGTTGTCTAAAAGTACAAGACCCGTCATACGCGGCATGTCCTTGTCGGTCATTATAAGGTCATACTGCTTGGACCTGGCTTTTTCCAGTGCGTCAATACCGTCCACGGCTTCATCTACAATAAAGTCTACGGTTTCAAGAATGGATTTTTCAATCTGGCGGGTGGTCTCCGAATCATCTACAATAAGAATGTGCTGGACACGTTTCTTTGTTGCAGCTTCGTATTTTTTTATGTCGTAACCGCGCAAAGATTTGAATTTCTTAAGAATGTCTGGCACATGCAGAATGGGAACAATGTCGTAATGTTCATCAAAGACAATGCCCTGTAAAATAGAAAAATTCTTGAAGGCTTTTGGCAGTGGCTTAACAACAAGAGAAACAAACTGTTGCACTTGGTCCACTATAATGCCGATGCGCTGCTCCATGTATTCAGCAATAAGGATGGAGTCTGCATCGTAATTGTTTGCAATCTTGCGCTCGTTAAAAAGAGATGAAAGTGAATAGCATGGAATGAGCTGCCCTTCAAGATGAATGTAGCTCTGGTTCTGCAGCGTTACGTATTCACTCTTCTTCCTGTAGATAATGTCAACAATGTGCTGGGAGGGAATAAGATATTTGTCCTCGTTGGAGAAGACAAAAAGCCCCTGCAGGGTTGAAAGTGAAAGAGGGAAGTTGAGGATGAACGATGTACCTTTGCCGGCTTCGCTTTCGATTTTGATTCTTCCCTTGATTTTTTCTACCGCTGACCAAACAACGTCAAGACCTACGCCGCGTCCTGAAAGTTCTGAAACATTGTCTTTTGTGGAAAAGCCTGACTGAAATAAAAATTGTGACAGTTCGCGCTCAACCATGTTCGCAATTTCTTCTGCACGTTCAGGATAGAGTTCCAATGCCTTGTTGCGGATTTTTTGGTAATCAAGACCACGGCCGTCATCGCTTATTTTTAGCTCTATGTGTTTTGCTTCCCTCAGACAGCTTATGGATACCGTTCCTGTTTCGGGCTTTCCGGCAGCCTTTCTTTCTTTGGGGTTTTCTATGCCGTGGTCAAGCGCATTACGGACAAGGTGCATAAGAATGTCGCCAAGTTCTTCCAAGATTATTTTGTCAATCGCAATGTCTGTTTCTGGAATCTCGCATTTGACTTTCTTTTTTAGCTTTATGCTTTCTAGTGCAATTGCATTTTCTAGAGGATTCAAAACAATGCTGATTGGGAGCATCCTTAGGTTGAAGACTTGTTCTTGTGCGCTGAATATTGAAGATTCAAGTGCATAAATGTCAGATTCAAACTGCTTGCGGATTTTTGCAAGGTCGTGGTTATTGGAGGCCTCTTCATATTTTTGCAGAGTGTCAAGCTGATGCTTAAGATGGAACTCCCTTGTTATCATCGTGTCAAAGGCTGTGATGATTTCATTTACCCGCGAAAGCTTGATTCTGATTGACTGGATTTCGCTTATGTCTTCATTAAATTCATCTTCATCATCGTCACAGTTTTGAACCTGCTTTTTTATTTCTGAAGCAAAAGAGTCTATGTCTATGAGTTCTCCTGCTGCAAGTTTGTCGCAATATTGAAGGTAAAGCTCAATGTCTTTTTCGTCCGTTCCATTTTCGGAAATGGAAGCAACACATTCATCCATTTTGTCTGCAACTGCGCAAACAAGTGTTATAAGCCGGTCTGTTGATTTTATTTTTCCGTCTTTTACGCTTTTGTAAATGTCTTCTACAGCATGAGCAAGTTTTTCTATCGTAGAAAATTCGAGCATGCGTGCGTTGCCTTTTATGGTGTGAAGGTTGCGCAAAAGTCTTGAAAGAGTTTCTTCATCAATCTGTGCCGCCTTAAGGGCAATTATGTCCTTTCGTGACAGAGAAAGAAGTTCGTGAACTTCTGCGGTGAAACTTTCTATAATGTCAGACGAAACTTTAGCCATTTGCCTTCACCTCCAGGGATTTCTTCTTGAAATAAAAAATGCTTCCGTCCATGACTTTTTCCAACTGCGGCGATATTTCGCTAAAGTTAATCTGCGCTGTTTCGTTCATAGAAACAAAAAGGATGCCGTTGTCCGCAAGGCATTTTTCCGCTATGGCATTTAGAATCTTGAGCCTAAGATTTTGACTGAAATATATGAACACATTGCGCAAAAACACTATGTGCTGGTTTTTGGGAAGAAGAACTTGTGTCTGCGCTTCGCCTATTTTTGAAAGGTTGATTTCTTTTGCGCTTATGCAGTTTTTGATTTCTGAGTCAAACTGAATCATTCCATCCTTTTGATAGGGGAGAATTAGGTTCTTGAATGATGAGCCGTCTACAGAACGAATTGAAGAACATTTAAATGTGCCTGACTTGCAATGTTCAAGAACTTGGGAATTTATATCGCTTGCCGTTATTATTGCATTCACGCCGCAGGTTTTTGCGAGCAGGGCAAGAGAATATGCTTCTTCTCCAAAAGAACATGCTGCGCTCCATATTTTTATAGGCATGGAACCTGACGTAGCTTTCCATATTGGGAAGATTTTGTCTCGTAAAAGAAGGAACTGTTTTTCTTCGCGGAAAAAATAGGTTTCGTTTACGGTGCTTTCGTTTATAAGCTCGGAAAAAAGTTTCTTGTCTGTGATAAGCTTGTTTTTATATTCAACTACGCTTATGCCTTTTTTTTCAAGCTGCTTTTCTATGTAGTTCTTTATACCTTCAAGATGGCTTGAGCGAGGAATGATGCCTGTGTTCTGTGTTAGCAAGGCAATAAAAGAGTCGAGTTCTTCTTGTGTTAGAATGGGCCTTCCTTGGATCATGTTCTTACCAACTCCAAAACTCGTTTTGCGATATTGCCACGTGGCAACACTTCTTTTGCTCCACCAGCCTCAATGGCCGCAGCTGGCATTCCAAAAACTGCGCATGTGGATTTGTCTTCTACGATAGTCCAGCCGCCGTTGCCGCATATTTCTTTGCAGCCGTCTGCGCCGTCCATTCCCATGCCCGTAAGCAAAACTGCAAGACAGTCTTTCTTGTAAAACTGTGCTGCGCTTCTAAAAAGCTTGTTCACTGCAGGCCGCAAAAAACGTTCTGGCTCTTCGTGGGACAGACGCAGAACCGGTGTTCCACTAGGCTTTACGTAATCAATTACAAGGTGGGTGTCTGCCGGTGCCATATACACATGTCCGTTCTTTGCTTCTTCACCGTCTTTTGCAATTGAGATAGAAATATTTTTGCATGTGCTGGAAAGCCACTGTGCAAGTTTTTCGTCTGCCCCAATTTCTATGTGTTGCGTGTAAAGAACTGGAAGCGGAAAATTGTTTCCAAGTCCAGAAAGAACTTCTGATACTGCAGAAGGTCCGCCTGTGGAAGCCCCTATGCAGAGAAGCTTGAAGCTTTGTCCGCAACGTTCGCTGGTAGACCATTCAAATGTCCTCTTTTCTGCATTTGAATTTGAATCCTTTGAGCCTGTGGCTATCGCATTCAATTTTTTTACAAGGGAATCAAAAAAAGCCTTGTCGTAAGAGTTTAGCGCGGGCTTAATCATAAAGTCTTTTGCGCCGCCTGTTATTGCATTTAATCCGTCTGCCTGGTTTGCTGCAAATGCAAGAATGGGCAGCTGCATTGATTTTCCAACTGAGCCAAGAACGTCTAGCTCTTCTAGGTAGGGCAAGCCCAAGTCTATAATTACAGCGTCTGCGCTTTCGTTTTGTACGGAGCTAATAAGCTTGGTTCCGTTTGAAACAGAAGAAAGTATTTTTATTTCTGGATAGTCAGCCAGATTTTGTTCGAGAATTGTTCTTACAATGGCGGAAGCATCAGCAATAATTATCCTCATAAAATCGCTACCTTTTCTTTATAAGCCCGGCTGAAAAAAATTTGCGCAGCAGATTGTCGGGCGATATTAAAATCTGCTTTTTGTTTGCAAATCCTATTGCGCACACTCCGCATTCCAGCTGCCGTTCGCGTATGCTCTGAGGAATCAGGCGGAGCGTTTCTATATCCACTATTTTGCTTGAAACAGAAGTGTTCACGGAAATTGCAAGGTTTCCACTCGTTGGAAATGCCGTCTCTGTAAAATCCTCAATTTGCTTACAGATGTCATTTGCAAAATCCCGCTTGTTCATTACCAGCACTGCGTTGTATCCTTCCATGGATTGGCACAAGAATTCTTTTTCCAAGAGATGACCAATGCGGATGTGGGGCAAAGTCTCGCGGTTGAAGACTATGTTGCCGTCATCTTCTCCTGCGTCAAGGTAAATGCCAAAAAGAACGTATTTGCTCTGAATGAGGAAATCTACATTGTTGTATGCTATGCAGGTAAAATGATTATGCGCTTCCAAGATCTTTCCTTATAAGCAATTCAAAAGCGTTTGCATTTATGACTGGAATTTCATCTCCGCCATAAACGAGCGTGCCCAAAAAGAATCCTTCTTCGCTGTTGCCGGGAATAACATTCATGTCGCCTTCTTCCATTTCTGCAAAAAAGAGGATGTCTGAAATATGCAGGGAAAGTTCATCGTCGCTTCTTTTTAGAATGAGGAAGAGCGGTTCAGACGGAGGAGTAGGGTCATCTTCATCAATCAATGCAAGAGGATTTATTACGGTAAACGGATCACCACGCCTGTTTAGGACTCCTTCTACATAAGGCTGCATAAAAGGCAACTTGTAAACAGAAACGTCGCGGATTATTTCCATTACGTCGTCAGAGCGCAGAGCGTATTTTTTCTTTCTTATGGAAAAAATGAGCCATGTAATCTTCTTTTTTTCTTCGGTGACCTGTGTTTCTTTTTCGCTTGTTTTAGCAATCTGATCAAGTATTTCTTCGTTCATGCGTTTGCCTCTGGGTCCGTTTTGTTGTTAAGCTCCGAAGCTATCGATGAAAGGTTTTTTGAAGCCTGGGAAATGTGTTCTGTTGCTGTCGTAAAGTTTTCTACACCAGATGCAATCTGCTTGAGCGTTATTAAAATCTGTTCGCTTGCCACGGCCTGCTGGTGGATTATTGTAGTGATGTCGCTTGAACTTGTTGCCGTGATTTCAGAGGCGCCCTTTATGCTTTCGAAGCGTTCTGAAAGAACCGATGCGTTTTCTACGCCTTCATTGATTTTTGTGGTGCCGTTTTCGCTTGCAAGAATAAGGCTGTCTGAGCTCTGCTGAATTTCTGTGATGCGTTCCTTGATTTCTTTTGTGCCGTCAATGATTCCGTCTGCAAGGCGGCGGATTTCTGTTGCAACAATCTGAAAGTTCCGGCCTGCCTCGCCCGCGCTGCTAGCTTCAAGTTCAGCATTAAATGCGATGATTTTTGCCTGGTCTGCTACAGAGTTGATGAGGGAAACAATGTCCCAGATGTTGCCGATTTTTGAACCGAGCGATTTTATTCCGTCTATCGTCGTCTGATTTGCATCTGCTATTTCGTGAAGCTGACGCACATTTTCTGCAAGGTAGGTAACCCCGTCTGCTACATCGGAATTTGTCTTTGCCGCTACGTCAGAAACACCTTTGATTTTTTCGGAAATACTTTCTGAAAGTGCATTGTTGTCTTCCATCGTGGCAACAATTTCTTTTACGGCTGCGCTCTGGTCTTGGCTTGTTGCGGCATTTTCCTTTGCGGCTACAAAAAGATTCTGCGTTTCGGAAATAAGCTTTTCGCTTAGCTCTGCTTCTTTGACCCTTGTGGATGTGATGATTTTTCCGTAGAAGATGATGATTCCAAGAATCAAAAGTACTGTGATTGCAATCATCATGTAAAAAGGCTTTGCCAACTGGCCTGAAAAATCAGATATGGGGCCTTCCACAACAACGAACCAAGAGGAATTTTCTATTTTTCTGACGGAGAAGAAATATCCGTTTTTTACAAAAGCTTTTTGCACTCCATCCAAATATGTTTTGGCGCTATATTTTTTCTTGTCAAGATGAGTTTCGTCAAAGTAATTTTTTTCAAGAACATAAGACGGATCTTTGTGTGTAAGGAATCTGCCGTTGCCATCCAAAACATGAATTTTGCTGTTGCTGGAAAAGTTTATGCCCTCAATTGCTTCTTCCAATTTATTAAGAAGAAGGTCGCAAGCCGCAATGCCAATAAATTCATTTCTCTCTCCATAGATAGCGATGGAATAAGAAATGCAGAGGTTGTCGTTGGGCTGGGCAATGTATGGTTCGCTGCAAAAGATTTTTCCTTTGGAAGCTGTGGCGCCTATATACCAAGGACGCTCCGCATGCTCAAAGTTGTCCGGAACATCCCAATCGTCGTTTGTAATAAGCCAGCCTCCATTTTTATGTGATGCTGCCGTTGAATAATAAAATTCTGTGCACTGCGGATAGTGTGAGGCAAAGGCTTTTAATAAATCAGATATATTTTTCTTGGTAGGATTTGCTTTTATTGCTTGGGCAAGGCTTTCCAATGCAACAGCTGGAGGTTCGGAAGCTATCCTTGCCTCGTAGGAAACCTTTTCGCTGACCAATCTTGCCTGGTCTGCAAGGCCAACATTTATTGCAAGGTTAAGCATCCTAGCCCAAGCCATGCAGATGACTATTGCGACTATTACAATCGGAGCAAGGATAAACAAAATTTCTTTAGCTCCAATTGCGAAAAATTTATTTTTCATGTTCGTGCTACCTTCCTTGTCCAATTTATTTTGCAAGCTCTTCCGCTATTCCCTGCAAATTCTGTGAAGCAACCGAAATGTTCTCTGTTGCCCCGCTGAAAAGCTGAACACCTGATGCAATCTGCTTTAGTGTTGTAAGAATCTGTTCGCTTGCTATTGCTTGCTGCTGAATTATTGTGGTAATGTCTCCAGAACTTGCGGCCGTAATCTCTGATGCATTTTTGATGCTCGAGAAGCGCATTTCCAAATTTTTTGCACTGTCTACGCCCTTCCGTATTATCTCCGTTCCGCTTTCACTTGCAATGATTAGGCTGTCTGAACTTTGCTGAATTTCTGTGATGCGGTCCTTGATTTCTTTTGTACCGTCAATAATTCCGTCTGCAAGGCGGCGTATTTCACTTGCAACGATATGGAAGTTTCTGCCAGCGTTTCCTGCAGTGGAAGCTTCAAGCTCGGCGTTGAAGGCGATGATTTTTGCCTGGTCTGCAACAGAATTGATAAGAGAGACAATGTCCCAAATGTTTTCGATTTTATCGCTAAGGGATCGTATTCCGTTTATTGTGGACTGGTTGGCGCTTGCAATTTCATGGAGCTGACGCACGTTTTCTTCAAGGTAGGAAACTCCGTCTGAAACATCGTTACTGGTCTTGGAAGCGATGGATGATACGTCTTTGATTTTGAGCGATATATCTTCGGAAAGGGCTGTGTTGTCTTCCATTGTTGCAACAATTTCTTTTACGGCTGCGCTTTGTTCATGGGCAGTAGCTGCGTTCTGCTTTGAAGATTCCGCAAGGTTCTGCGTTTCTTTTAAAAGCCTTTCGCTTGCACCATGCTCTTTAGCCCTCATTCTGCCAATTAGGAAAGTTGTGATTGCCATAATCGTAACAAAGAGAATAAGGAAGGATAAAGAAAGCATTCCCTTCATTGAATTTGAAAATGAATCAACATCGCGGGTACGCTTTGCCAAAATGTAGAACCAACCTGTCATTGGAATTTCTGCAATTTTGAATACATATTCTTTTCCGTCTAGCTTACCGGTAACAAATCCATTTTTTGTAGACAAAATTTTTTTTGCGATTTCTTTGTATGATCCGTTTTTTACCGCCAGCATGTTGTCGTCCGGTGTATAGACTTCGTGCATGAAATAATTTCCCGCTGGCGAAAGAATGAATGACAAATCGTTCTTGTCGTGCCTAAGGTTGCTGACAATTGTTTGCAAGTCGGTTAGCGGATAGTCAAAGGAAATTACGCCGTCAAGCTGTTTGTTTTTGTAGATTGCTTGCGAAAATGTAACTACAAGGTCACCCGTAATAGCATCTACATATACGTCGGAGTAATACATTTTTCCTGCGCTTTCTACGGCCCCCTTGTACCAGCCCCGGCTTGTGGGATCGTATCCTTCTGGAAAAACAAGTTCGGGGGTGTGAAAAAGCGTTTTGTCTGTCCTGCATCCGTAAAAGCCAGAAAAGTCTGGGTATGCGTTGGACATGTTCTCGAAGACTTGGTTTGTCTCTGCATTGCTTTGGTAGAATCCGTCCTTGAAGACCCATGCCATGGCTTCTGTCATTTTCATTGGGGCGGTCAGCGTCTTTTCTAGTTCAATGACGCACTTTTGGGATTCGTCCTGCATCACTCGGTATGTCTGTTCTTTTGTGAACCTAGAGACAAAGCTGGTGACTATTATTGTTGTTATTATAAAGAAAACGGCAACTGGTGTTCCAAGCTTTAAAATAGAATCTTTGACTGAGCTTAATTCAAACTTGCTTTTTTTTTTGCGCTCAATGTTTATGGCTTCCCATTCGGATTCAACCGCTTCAAGATATGTGCCTTTTGCGGTGTCGTCCAAGAATGAGGCTGAAAAAGAATTCCTTATAATCTCTTTTAGCTCTTCAAGGGAAAAGCCCATTTCGGAATAAGCGTTCCAGTATTCATCAAGAAGTTCCACTCCAAAGAAAACCGGATCATCTGAGTTGAGTGTTACGGGAATGCCCTTGTCGAAGAATTTGCGCATGGGGTGGTCGGCAAGTTTTTTTACATATTTCTGCGTAAAGACATTGCTTGTTGGACAGATTTCGAGCGGAATTTTTCGTTCGGCAAGTGTCTGCATAAGTTCTTCATCCAAGGCTGCTGAAATACCGTGACCTATGCGCTGTACTTGCAAAATGTCGATTGCATCCCAGATAGATTCTGGTCCCACGTCTTCACCGGCATGTGCAACTGTTGCAAGCTTGTTCTCACGTGCCTTTGCAAAAACTTCACCAAAAAGTTTGGCCGGGCCTTTTTCCTCTGAACCGCCAAGCCCAATTCCGATGATTTCGGGGATTCTGTATGCAAGTAAAAGCTGCAGGTTCTTTTCCGCATTTTCCATACCGAACGTGCGCGATACATCTATTAATATGCGGACTACGATTCCTGTTTCAAATTTGATTTTCATGATGTTGCGTCGGTAAATTTCCACCATCTTAAAAAAATCAAATCCTTTTTTTACTAGGGAACTTGGCGAAGCAAATATTTCTGCATAAACTATACCGTTGCGGACAAGATATTCTTTTAAATCGGCAAAGACGCACTCCAAGTCCTCTTCTGACTCATACAAATCTTGTACGGCAAGATAACCTTTGATAAAACCGTTAAGGTCTGAATATGTGAAAGTTTTTTGTATTTCTGTGTCGGCTTCTTCTTGGCTTAATCCGGGATAGCGACGCATGTAGAAGCGTCTTATTGTGTTTTTGCTTACTGTCGCTTCAAGATGAAGGTGTAGTTCTGCCTTAGGAATTTTCTTAAAGCAGCGGATAAAATCTTTCTTTGTAAAACTTCCCATAGCCATAGATTTAGCATCGGCATATTTAATGGTAAAAATTAGTTAATTTTAAGAATCTCTGATTTGGAAAAAAGGACAGCTTTTCCAGAAATAATAATTCTGTCATTTTTGCGTTCTGCATACAGGATTCCGCTTCTTTGGGATGCCTGAAAGCATGTAAGCTTTTCTTTTTTTAGGCGGTCGCACCAGTAGGGGGCTATCATGCAGTGGCTGCTGCCTGTTACCGGGTCTTCCATCAATCCTAGTTCCGGGCAAAATCCCCGGCTTACGCAGTCATATTCAGCACTGTCGCTTTGGGCGGTTACTGCTGGGGAAGATTTTTCGTAAAAATTGAGCAGGACAAAAGCCGTTCCCAAAGTGGCGTGTCCGCAAAAATCAATTTCGGCGGCGGGAGTGAACCATCGCAGGTGATATTTTTCGCCCTCTTTTACGGTAAAAGCCGTTTCGGAAAAATTGTTTTCCCTTGCGATGTTTTGCATGAGTTCATCGGGAATCCAGTTTTTTAGCACACAGACCGCAGCCTGATTTCCACAAAAAACTTTGTCCGTAAATGCGTCAACAATGTACTGTTCCATTTTTTTTCTCTTAAAGTTTTTTTGCAGACTTTTGCATCATTTTGATTGCTTCTTCTACACTGATCGTCTTTGCATAACGCCTTGGCCACATAAACTCATTGAAATATTTGTAGGCTGTTTCTTTGTCAAAGTAAGGATTGTCGTAAGTTGAATTTGCATAAGAAGGAATGATGATGTTAAAACCGTGCTCAAATCCGCTTTTTACAGTTGCGTCCATGCAATAGTCTGTGGAAACGCCAATTGTAATTATGTCTTTTTCATTCTTTGACTTTAAGTATTCAGTTAGTCCTGTCATCGGATGAAAGGAACTGTTTACATTTTTTTCAAAACGCTTTTCATTTGGGAGCGGAGCAAAGTCGTCATATATTTCATAGCGATCCGTAGCTTTGTCCAAATCCTTGCCGGGCCCATCGTCATGCTGAACATAGCAAACCTCTATGCCATTTTTGCGGGCTTCTGCAATCAGTCGCTTTATGTTTTCTTTTACAGTCTCAAAAGCAAAAAGATTTTCGTTAAAACAACCTCTTTGTGTGTCTACTACCAGTAAAATCATATTTCCCCTTTTTGTAAATTTTAATTGAGATTAAAACGCTCAAAGTTAATTTTGTCTTCTGTTGCTTCAATCAAAAGGAAGGATGCACCTTCCAATCCTGTAGCCGAAAGGGAAACCACATTTCCTTGCTCAAAATTCTGATGCGAATGGCCGACCGCAACAAGGTCATATTTGGCCACTTCATTGCTTTTGCATGCCGCGTCAAAGATTCCGTTTTTCAGGCTTGACAATTGGAGGAAGGGATAGGGCGCGTCAATGTCCTTGAACAAAAAATGAGAGAAATGTATTTTGCGGCCGAAACATTCTTCTTCATGGAAGAGGGGCATCTGCCTGATGAATTCCATTTGCCCGGAAGAAAGCTTTTGCCTCATTCCGTCATAATAAGACCTTAAGTATTCAACATCCGGGTCAATGTCAACGCCATGCTCAAGGTAAAGCTCGCAGTTTCCCTTAAGGCAGATTGCGCCGCTCTTTTTAAGGAGCTCAAGGCATTCAATCTCTTCATTGCCCCGCTGAAAAATGTCTCCCAAAAAAACAGCCTTGTCAGCTTTTTTTTCTTTGATTTGCTCAAGGACATTTTTTAACGCCTTGAGGTTTCCGTGGACATCCGTAAATACTGCAATTTTCATAATCTACTCCAACCTCATATAGCGGCTTCGCTCGGCAAAACCACAGCTTTCCCAGAATTTAATCGCAGCCTCGTTCCATGACAAGACCTCGATGTCAATCTTATCTGTCTTCAGCTCAGCCAGCAAAAGTTTGAGGGCTTTTTTTCCCTTGCCCTGCCTCCTGAAATTCCTTGCGATAAAAAATTGCCTCAGATACAGTGGGCTTGAAGTGCGCCGTACAAGGGCATATCCTGCGACGCAATCATCTTCCATGAAGAAATATGCGTCGTATTCGCCTAGAAGAAAATCACGCATTCTGATTTTCAATTGCTCCAAATTCATGGTGTTGTCGCTTTTTTCGTCTTCGATGAGCTGCTTGTTTAACTGAGCCAATTCTTTAAGGTCCAAAAGAGAGCATTTTTTTATTAGCATCTGCTTAGTCCTCTATTTCAAAATCTGTGCGGACTTCGAGGATGTTGCTGCTCGTCTTTAGAATTTCTTTGAGACGAAGGTCCAGGTCGCAATGGTTGTCGCGGTAATCTTTTTCGCCAAATTCAGGGCGGGCTGGAAAGGCAAGGATTTCTTTTTTGAGGCTGAACTGTGCGTTTACTCCTGCTTTGTTTCCGCGTGCGTCAAGGCGAATCCATTTTTGCAGAGAGTCGATGTAAACAGTATTCAATGCATGAATGATGTAACCGTCGCTTGCATCATTGGCGCGTGTTAAATACTGGTAGCTGATTCCTGCCGGGATTTTGTTTGCACGGAGTAAGGCCGCAAGCAGGCATGATTTTGTCCAGCAGATGCCGGTTTTATTTTTAAGTACGTCGCTGGCATTTTTTGAAACTACGGTGAGTTTTGCATCCCAGGTGTGCGGAATTTCGTCGCGCACAAACTTGTATGCTTTTTCTATGTAGTCAAGCTTGTCGGAAGAAGAAGCCTTTAATTGGTTTGCTTTTTCTGCAACGAGAGGATTTGTATAATCAATGCAGTCACTTTCTTTTAAGTAGTCAGATAAATCTTCCATGTTTGTGTACCCTTTGCTTACCGGTCTTCTTTTTGTTAGCGGGTAATAGGATTTCCGTGACCAAAATAAATTGTACGCTTGCCAAGTGCCTTTATTTTTTCCTGGGTCTTTTTGATTGCGTCAATGTCGCAATACAGGTGTCCCATGGCAGGATTAATCCAGTTGTCCAAAGCGTCTCCGACCAGCAGGTGGCTTTCTTCTACATCAACTCCAATTGAACCTTTTGTGTGTCCAGGAAGCTCTATAATTTTTGCGTTTATTCCGTATTCAGAAAGACTGTCTCCTTCTTTTACGTAAACAATATTTTGGGGGCGTTCAACCTTTGTGTTTTTTAAAGCAGAAAGTGAAAGACCCAGTACAAGTTTTCCTACGAGGCCGTATGATTTTAGTGGCTGCTTGTTGTAGTCGGCAAAAAGCTCATCGTCCACTTTGTTGAAGGCAACGGGGCAGGAATATCTTCTTGAAAGTTCGGCTGCATTTTCTGCATGATCAAAATGGGGATGGGTAAGGACAATCAGTTTTATTTGGTATTTGTCACATTCTTCTGTTACCATGTTGCGGGCGGCTTTGCTGCTGGTGTCTACAAGTATTGCGTTTTTTTCTTCTGCAACTATGTAGCAGTTGTCTGTTCCACCTTTTATTCTTTTTACCGTAATCATTTTTTCTCCTTAAAAGGACATTGCTATGCAGCTATCCTTTTTGCTTTCCTGCCATTCCCCAGTTTTCCAATGGCGGTTCATTCATTATGATGAATATATCAGATTCATTGACGCCTAGTGATGAAGTCAATTTTTCTGTTATTGTTTCTATGGCATTTTTCTTTTCTTCTTTTGTTCTTCCGGGAAAAAGTGAAAGCTCAATAATCATAAAGCTGTCGCTTTTAAAATCTGGCATTTCAAAATCGTTAGGGGCAAATTCTATTATCCTCTGGAACCTGTCCCAGTCTTCTATATGCAAGGATTCAACAAGCCCTTGGTGAACGCAGTCTAATACGGTCTTTTTGTATTGGGGGCTCTTTCCTTTTAGCATGTTGATTTTTACGATTGGCATTTTTATTTTCCTTTAGCCTTGCTTTTCCCAGTAATCCTTGTAGGAATATCCGTCTGATCCTCCGACCAAAAATTCTTGTGATTTTGCAAAGCCAAGTTTTTTGAATGCAGCCATCCGTTCAATGGCGTAAAGAGGAACCTTTGTTGCGATTTTTTCTGCATTGAACAGTTTGCAGGCTGGTGGTAAAATTATGCCGGAAACTTCTTCTATAACTTCTGCCTTTTCGTGTGAGCTTTTTAAGTCCAGGCGTAAGAGTGCAGTATTGTTAAAGTAGTCGTTTGCGTCGCGGTGAAAAAGTTCTACCGTGCCAACGGCCTTTTTGCTTTGCTTTTCTACTATTGCCCAGCGGACAAACCATTTTGTCTGGTAGGACCTAATCCAAAAGCTTATGGCTTCATTCATGCGTTCAATTGTAGGGTAATAGAAATTGTCTCCGTGGCAGTTATCGCTGTTAAAGAAGGGCAGGGCGTTTTTGTCGCTGTAAACTTCAAGCAAATCATTTGCATCGCTTTCTTTTACAAAGCGGAAAAGATAGTGTTCGTTTTCAAATTGGGGGACTTCTTCGTAAACGTCTTTCATTTGTTATTCACCTGCCTTTTCATTTTGTTTTTTCTGATTATACCTTAATAGTATAAAAAATGCATTTTTACCGCAAGGGGTTTTCTATAGGCTTGACATATTCCACAAGTGGAAGTATATTGTAAGTGTTAATATTATACAAGTGGAATATAAGGACGACTGATGCTAAAACACGGTATTCTTGGACTTTTGAATTACGGTAAAATGACCGGATATGAAATTATGACGGTTTTTCGCGATTCGCTGAGCTTTTTCTGGCATGCCCAGACAAGTCAAATTTACAGGGAGCTTCAGACTCTGGAAAAGAGCGGCTGGATTCAGTCTGCACGCATTGAGCAGGAAAGCAGGCCTGACAAGAATTTACTTTCCATAACACGCGACGGTAAAAAGGAGCTTGCCCGCTGGCTAAGGGATGACGGTGTAAGGTCTGTTATTCGTAGCCCTTTGATGATGAAAACTTTTTTCCGTGGCGAATGCAGCATAGATGAGAATATAGAATTTTTTAAAAATCTTCCTGAGCAGAATTCTGTTTTTCCGGAAGGATGCAAAAAAGCTGATTTTTTAATAAATGAATATCAAAAAAATGTTCCAGACAGGATGAAGACATTGTATTGGAAATTTACAATGGATTTTGGCCTTATGTATGAAAAGATGCTTAGAAAATGGTGCAAGAATTGCATTAGGGAACTGGAGGAATTTAAACATGGAAATACTGCTGATTAACGGAAGCCCTAAGGGAAAAAGAAGCAATTCTCTTTGCCTGGCTAAAAAATTTTTGCAAGGTTTTAAGGCGGAAATGAAAGCTAGAGAAAAAGAGCTTTCTGTTGAAGAGATAGAACTTGCCTCCATGAATATAGGCGCTTGCAAGGGTTGTTTTGGCTGCTGGAAAAATACACCCGGAGTTTGCTGCATAAAAGACGACATGCAGTCTCTGCTTCCAAAGATTCTTAATGCGGACATGATTGTGTGGAGCTTTCCCCTCTACTATTTTAATGTTCCCGGTATGCTAAAGAATATGATTGACCGCCAGCTTCCTATGATTCTTCCTTTTATGAAAGAAAATACCAGTGGGCATGGTAGCGGAAGCCACGAGATGCGGTACGAGAAAAAGGACAGGCGCAATGTGATTGTTTCTACATGCGGATTTTATTCGGCAAAGGATAATTATGACAGCGTAATTGCTATGTTTGATCATTTTTTTGGAAGCGGAAAATATGAAAAAATTATGTGCGGGCAGGGGGAACTTTTTGGCAAGAAAGAAGTTGCTTCTGTTGCAGAGGAATATCTTGAGCTTGTGGAAAAGGCAGGTGCGGAATTTGCATTGGGTTCCATATCCGAAGGTACGCATAAAAAACTTGAGGCGCTTATTTATCCTAAAGATGTTTTTGAAAAGATGGCGGATGCAAGCTGGGGCATAAGTCATTCCGGGGAAAAGCTTCCTGAAGATTTGACTTTTACAAAACAGATGGCGGCTCTTTACAATAAAGATTCCTATGACGGAAAAGACCGCATTCTTGAAATGAATTATACTGACGTGGGCAGGTGCTATCAGATTCTTTTGGGAAAAGACGGAAGTGAAGTTTTTACGGACGGCCACTTGACGGCTACAACTCGCATAGATACTCCTTATGAAGTTTGGTCTTCAATTTCCCGCGGGGAGATGGATGGTGCTGAAGCCTTGGGTAAGAAGCTTTATACTGTTTCCGGTGATTTTTCTTTGATGATAGACTGGGGAAAGTTTTTTGGAAGGACAGGTCTTTCGCAGTCTGAAGGTGCAGGCGGTGAAGGTTCTGACTCTTTTGCGGATAAGAAGAATCCTTCTATGGTGACTATGCTTATTCCATGGATTTCTTTTTGGATTTCCATGGGAATAAATGCAAGGCTTGGTGCCGTAATTTCTATGGTGGTGTGTGCGCTTTTGCCGCTTGTTATGAGGAATCGCCGCTTTGTAATTTGGGACCAGCTTTCGATTGCGCTTGTGGCAATATTGTCTTCTTTTGTGATTCTTTTTGGAAGGGAAGAACTTGTTACAAGTCTGGGCTATTTTATCTTTGGTGCTTTTTGGCTTTGCTCCTGCCTTACAAAAGAACCGCTTTCTGCAAGCTATGTAAAATACAGCTATGGCGGTGAGAAGGCAAGGCGTAACCTTATTTTTATGCGGGCAAATTATATTCTTTCTGTTTGCTGGGGCATCCTTTACCTTATGACTGCTACATGGACATTCTTTTTAAAAAGGGCGGGTTTTGGAATCTTGATAGCAATAATAAACAATCTAGTTCCCATTGCGATGGGAATTTTTACAAGCCGGTTTGTAAGCTGGTATCCTGCTTGGAAGGCTAGGGGGAACTAAAGGTTTTTTATTGTGTCTAAGAGGTCTGTGGTCATAATGCAGTGCATGATGATTGCGGCCGTGCATACGATTGTTGCTGCATATACGGTAAAGCTTCCCCGGTGCTTTATGTCCAAGAGCCAGGAGTTTTTTGGAGAGTCAGCTTCGTATTCCACGGTGACTGATTCTGTTAGTTGGTGGCCTCTTTTTTTTAGCTGACGATTTGATTCTCCGTCTATGCCCTTGTAGCGTGTGCCGTTTGCGTTGAACTCGTATTCGTATATGTGGCTTGTTGCATAGGTGAAAAAGAGGATTTTTCCTTTGCTGATCCGCTGGTTTGTTATTATTCCTGATGTGCGTCTTGTGGCCGTGCCGTTTTTTAGAACTTTTATTTTACTGTTTGCAAATGCCATAAGAATAAAGAGTGCTACCAGCATGACAAAGTGCAAAAGTATGCTAACAGGATTTTTGCTTCCGCCATATTCTATAAGGATGATAAGTATGGCAGCCAGTATTGAGGTAAAGGCTCCCAGGGCATAGAATTTTCTTTTTGTGTTTTTGTTTTCCTGGTCTTTTTTGCTTACAAAAAATACGATGACGGCTTGCAGTACAATGGAAGAAATTAGCGGTATGATAAAGAAGGAAAAAATCTTTGCGCATAAAAACATGGTGGCTGCCCCTATTGCAAACCACTTTATTCTGATCCAGTGTTGGCCTTGGTTTTGTGTGTTCTCTCCGGTAATGTGGGATGTTTCTTCCTTTGCAAGATTAACGAAGTTTCCTACATCCTTTATTGTGCCTTTTATGCCAAAAAATGCTGCGACAACTGCTAAAGCTAAAATGACAAAAATAAAAGCCAGTGCTAGGAATGCCGTCATGATCTTCTCCTTTTTACAAATAAAAGCCTAGCCCCGATTGTAGGTGGCCGGAGGCGTCCGAAGGACCGCGCGCCGTAAGGCGGGCAAGCACCGGAAAGCGGGTACAACAAATGGAGCTGGCCGGTCACGGAGTGCCGGACACAGTTGAACCAAAAAATATGCTCCAGAAAAAAAATTACATAGAGAAATCTTTGCCCAAGTATATTTCCCTTGCTTCCGGGGATGCGAGTATGTCTGCCTTGTTACCCTGAACGATTAGTTCCCCGGTTGAAATGATGATGGCCCGGCTTGTGATTTCCAAAGTGTCGCGGACGTTGTGGTCTGTGATTAGTATGCCGATGCCCCTTTGCGAAAGCTGCTTGATCATTTTTTTTATGTCTGCAACTGCGATGGGGTCTATGCCGGCGAAGGGTTCATCCAGTAGGAGGAATTTTGGTTCTATTGCAAGTGAGCGCGCAATTTCTGTGCGGCGGCGTTCTCCTCCGGACAGGGTGTAGGCCTGCTGCTTTCGGATTCTTTGGATTGCAAACTCTTCTATTAATTCTTCTAGCTTTTGCTTTTTTTGCTCTTTGCTAAGGTCTTTGCGTGTTTCGAGGATTGCCCAGATGTTTTCTTCTACCGTTAGCTTTCTGAATACGGATGGTTCCTGGGGAAGATAGGATATGCCGAGCTGCGCGCGTTTGTACATTGGAAGGACTGTGATTCTTTTGTCGTCCAAAAATATTTCTCCGCTGGTGGGCTTGTAAAATCCTACAATCATGTAGAAGGTTGTTGTTTTTCCGGCACCGTTTGGGCCAAGGAGACCAACGACTTCTCCGGTCTGCATGGAAAATTCAACTCCCTTTACGACGTTTTTCTTTCCGAATGATTTGTGCAGGGAAGAAACTTTTAGCGAGTGGATGCCGGGGGCACGGGAGTCGGAGAACAAGTCACCGGTGTCATCGTTTTGCATCTTTTTCCTCCTTTACGTCTTTTGAATCTTTTTCTTTGGAAGGTGAATCTTTTTCTTTTGAATCTTTTGAATCCTTTTCGCTTGCCTTGCCGTCTTTTTCTGACTTGCCGCTTTCTTTTGCTGCACTGTCTTTTTCTGACTTGCCGCTTTCTTTTACAGCACTGTCATTTTCTTTGCTGTCGTTTTCTTTTGCAGCACCGTCTTTTTCATTGATGTCTTTGCTTGAGCTGTCTTTTGCGTTTGAACTGGTGTCTTCTTTTTTCTAGTTAGCAGAGTTTGCCTTTG
>JAGCWT010000085.1 GCA_017961705.1 Treponema sp. | reverse complement strand
ATAAATTTTTTACAAAAAAAGGAGCGCTTTATGCCAATTTCTCCCTATATAAAAGAGACCATGACCAGCAAGGGGGCTGGTGTAATCAGGAAAATGTTCGAAGAGGGGGTAAAGCTAAAGAAGCAGTACGGTGACGATGCAGTTTTTGACTTTAGCCTTGGAAACCCGGACCTTGACCCGCCAAAAGATGTTGCAGACGCAATAGAAGAGCTTTCAAAGTGCCGCGAAAAGAATTTCCACGGCTACATGCCCAACGCAGGATTTCCGTTTGCCAGGGAAGCAATGGCAAAAAAGACTGCTAAAGAGCAGGATGTCCCGGTGGATTCAAGCTGCGTCGTTATGGGAGTTGGAGCCGCAGGTGCACTGAACTCTTTGTTCAAGGCCATTTTGTCAGAAGGGGACAATATCATAGTTCCAGCCCCCTATTTTGCAGAATACAACCATTATGCCCACAACTACGGTGGAACTCTAATCGCCGTTCCTACAAAAAAGGACTTTTCACTTGACGTAGAGGGAATAAAAGCTGCCCTTACAGAAAAAACTGCGGCAGTACTTATCAACAGCCCGAACAATCCTACAGGAAAGGTATACACAAGGAAGGATATAGAAGATCTGGCAAAGGCTTTGAACGAACACGCCTCAAAATGCGGAAGGAAGCCCTACCTTATCCTTGACGAACCCTACCGCGCTATCGTTTACGACGGCCTCGAAGTTGCACCGGCATTCCCCGTATACGACAGTTCCGTTGTTGTTACGTCATTCGCAAAGAATTTCAGCCTTCCCGGCGAAAGAATCGGCTATATCTGCGTAAACCCAGCATGCCCGGACAAAGACGAGCTTGTTGCGGCCTGCATCTTTACCACGAGAATCCTGGGCTACGTTAACGCACCAGGCCTTTTCCAGAGGGTTGTGGCAAAGACTTGGGATGCAAAAGCAGACTATTCTCTCTACAAAACCAGGCGCGACGAGCTTACCGCAATTCTTGACGAAGCTGGCATTGAGCACGCAAACCCAGAGGGAGCATTCTACATGTGGTGCAAGGTTCCTTCATCATTTAAGGGAACAGGCGGCCAGGAGGGAGACGACATTGAATTCTGCGACTACCTAAAAAAGTACCTTATTCTTGCGGCACCCGGCAGCGGATTCGGTGGAAAGGGGTGGTTCCGTCTTGCATACTGCGTTAGCGAAAAGAGCATACTTAACTCAAGGAATGCATTCATAAAGGCAATTCAGGACTTAAAGTAGTATTTTGTAATAGATTCTGGAGGTAGACATGAAGATTCTTATGGTGAGCGCTGAAGTAGTTCCCTTTGCAAAAACAGGCGGACTTGCCGACATGGTTAGCGCCCTTTCAATTCAGCTTATAAAAATGGGTCATGACGTAAGGATTGTCATGCCTCGCTACTACAAGATAGACAGGAAAAAGCTTGAGCTTCTGCCAGGACCAATGGCTGTTGCCGCAGGGCAGGGTGAAACTTGGACAGCGGTTTACAAGACGAATATGCCTGGATGCGAAAAACTTCCGGTTTATTTTATTGACCATGAGCAGTGCTTCGGACGCGACGGTGTTTACGGAACCCCATGGGAAACAGACTTCCACGACAACCCATACCGCTTTTCTGTCCTTTGCCACGGAGCATTCCAGCTTTGCCGCAAGCTTGGCTGGTACCCGGACATTGTGCACGCCCACGACTGGTCTTCATGCCTTGCACCTGTTCTTGTAAAGAATGTATGCCGCTACTGTGGTTTTGAACACACGGCAAGCGTCCTTACAATCCACAACCAGGGCTACCAGGGGCAGTACTCAAAGGACCAGTTCCCAGCGTTGGGTATTGACTGGGGCTTCTACTACGGAGCAGGATTTGAGCACAACGGCGGAATGAATTTCCTTCAGGCAGGAGTCTCATGTGCAGACATGATAACAACCGTTTCACCAACTTATGCCCGCGAAATACAAACTGCAGAAGGTGGATTTGGAATGGACGGCCTCTTGCGCGTAAGGAGCGACGTTATACGCGGTGTCTTGAACGGAGCTGACGTTTCGCAATGGAACCCGGAAGTGGACAAAAGAATTCCATTCAACTATTCAATAAAAGACATGAGCGGAAAGGCAAAATGCAAAGCAGACCTTCAAAAAAAGATGGGACTTGAAGTTGACCCCAACATACCTATCGTTGGGATTGTAACAAGACTCGTAGACCAGAAGGGAATTGCGGAAGTATTTGCCCCAACATACGGCTCAATTTTCAGTATATGCGCCAACATGAAGGTGCAGTTCGTGGTGCTCGGAAGCGGCGAAAGATGGTGCGAGAATGAAATTCTTACCCTGCAGTCAAAGCTTCCAAACCTTAGGGCATACATAGGCTACGACGAAAACCTTAGCCACCTTATAGAAGCAGGCAGCGACTTCTTCCTTATGCCTTCAAAATACGAGCCGTGCGGCCTTAACCAGATTTATTCAATGCTCTACGGAACGCTTCCAATCGTACGCAGAACAGGAGGCCTTGCAGACACTGTAGAAAACTACAACGAGCAGACAGGAGAGGGAACAGGCTTTGTCTTTGACCAGCTTACCCCAAGCGCAGTCTACAACACCGTGGGCTGGGCTGTCTGGGCATACTACAACAAGAAGGACCATATCAAGAAAATGCAGCAGAACGGCATGAAGAAAAAATTCGGCTGGGATTTGGCAGGAAAAGCCTACGAGGATGTTTACAAAGAGGCTCTTTTCAGAGGCTGCGGAATAAGAAGCTAGGTCTTAAAACTTAGCAAAAAAGCCGTTGGTGCAAGAAGCTGCCAGCGGCTTTTTTTATGCTTAGAATACCTTCCACTGGGCAGAAGGACCGTCTTCTGTATTGCCTGTAATAAGATACCACTGGCTTACAGGACTTCTGTTTGCCTTGTCATACCAGGAAATGCTTCCGTCCTCATTAACAAGTGCAATCTTGCCGTTTGCCAGCAATTCAATCTTTGAAGGTATTGATGTTCCGCGGCGGTAAACCAAAACTTCATTATTTTCATTATTATATGAAGAGATGAAATTCTTTCCCAAATTTGTGAACACTTCAGATCCCTTTGAAGCCACAAAAACATAAAAGTCATTATCTCATGTAGAGAACAAAGTCTTTACCGTCTTTGCCACCGGATCGTAGTCAAAAACATCCGATGACTTTGCATTGTTTTCATCATGCAGAACTATTCCAAAGATATGGTTTGAAGGATTGGAGGAATCAAGGCAAAGCGTGCAGGAAGAGAATCCCCTCTTTAAAAGTGGCACGGTTTCCTTTGTCCTTGTATTCACCCTAACAAAAGAAGAATCCGTAAGCCCAACAAGAGCCTTGGCAACATAAAGCGAATCACCGGAAAGGACGGCTGACTCTACTGATGTTCCCGTATACAAGAGTTTTTTTGCTCCGGAATCAACGTCATGGGAATAGACAGAAGACGTACCTTGAACATAAACCAGCTTTTCTCCGCAAACATTCAGGTTCTTTATCTTTGCCTTGGGAACAAAAAGCGTGCTTATCTTATTTGTCTCTGTATTCAAATACTGAATGGTCTGCGCAGAATTATTTGTCCAGAGGATAAAATTATCCTTGTAGGCAGAAATATTGGTCTGGTTCACATTGGATGCAACAAGTTCAAGGTCCTTTGAATTGTATGAACCCTTGTAAATATTCTTTCCCGCTATAAAATAAACGGAACCGTCTTCTTTAGAACACAAGTCCAAAATCTTTGTATATTCATTTTTTGAAATCTTTGCAACGCCATCAGAAAGGTTCTT
>JAGCWT010000084.1 GCA_017961705.1 Treponema sp. | reverse complement strand
GGAATCTTTATTCCAGCTCGCGGTGGTGTAGAAATTCCAATTCCAGACGCACTAAAGACGGAAGGCAAGCAGGTAATAGACTTTACGATAGACGTAAAGCAGACGGAAGACATTACCGTTGCCATAAACAACCGCATTCAGCATCCTGTTTTGCCAGACCCGGGATTCATCACCTTTAAGGGAATAACCGTAGAAAACGACCAAAGCGACACTACCCTGCCAGAAGCTCAGGGAGGAATTACAGGCCCGCTCAATCCGGTTGAAGATTCAAATTTTGTATTCATCAAGAATGCTGACGGCTCAGAAATTCAGCTGCCGGAAGATTCTATAAAGATAGACCCGGAAACCAACCAGATGAAGGTTTCCATACGCCTTGCAGACTTTCCGGACGCAAAGAGCATAGTACTCCGCAACAGCAACACCGGCAAGGAACTTTCACTTTCGCTTCCAACAACATGGGATTCATCAAAAGACCTTGGCTTTACTCCAAACCATCCGGTCTCTGTTGCAAATGACGCGCAGATAAAATACGAGGGAATAACACTCACCCGCTCCACAAACGACATAGACGACGTTGTTCCAAACGTAACGCTGCACCTCCACGACAAGACGGAAAAGACGGCTACAATAAAAATTGAACCGGACAAGGAAAGCGCAAAGAATGCCCTTATTACATTCGTTGGCAAATACAACCAGGTAATAGCAGAAATAAACATACTTTCGTCCAACAAGCCGGAAATCATTTCTGAACTTGACTACCTTACAAAGGAAGAGCAGGAAAAGGAAATGGAAAAACTGGGCATGTTCTCGGCAGACTTCTCGCTTACAACGGGAAAATCCACAATGCAGAGGATTGTTTCCGCAAACTACAACTACAACAACGAGGCTCAGACCCAGGACATAATCACCATGCTGAACCAGATTGGCATTTCCACAAACGCAAGCGGACGTTCTTCGGGCTACAACCCGTCCCAGATGCGCGGCTACCTGGAAGTGGACGAAAAGAAGCTGGATGAACACCTGGAAAACCACCTTGACGAGATAAAAGACCTCTTTGGCTACGACTCCGACGGTGACCTTATCATAGACAACGGAATCGGCTACCTCTTGGACAAGCAGCTAACTTCATGGGTGCAGTCAGGCGGCATTATTTCCACAAAAACTTCGGCTTTGGACACAAAAATCAAGAATTCCAACAAGAAAATCACCAATTTGGAAACAAAGCTGAACGCAAAGGAAGCCGAGCTAAAACAGAAATACGCTAACATGGAAGGAACCCTTAACAGTCTGGAAAGCCAGCAGAATACAATAAAAAATTTCTCAACGCAAAACAGCAACAATAAAAAATAAGAGGGGAATCCAATACTATGCAGCTAAAAGTAAACGGTGAAAATGTCGATATTACATTAGAAGGCGAAAAAACCGTAGGCGAGATTCTTAAGTCTTTTGAGGCAGAAGCTTCAAAGAACGAGGCCACGACCACAAACATAATTCTTAACGGAAAGGAAGTTGCTGCCGACGAATTTGAAAAAATTTTAGGCGAACCTATTCTTGACGACACGAGCATAGACTTGACGGTTGTTTCAAGGACT
>JAGCWT010000083.1 GCA_017961705.1 Treponema sp. | reverse complement strand
CTACTTTTTTGTGATTTTGACTGGTATTTAAAAGAATTTTATACTTCTGTATATGATTAATAAAGTTGGAAAAATAATTCAGCAAGTCAAGCTTGCTTTCTGAAATTAAATAGAACTTTAGGGCTTGGACGAAGAAGCGGTAGTATGCGGCTTTACGCCGCTTAGAAAAAGTACAATAATAGAAGCATATGCTTCAAATGGTTATACAGAATGGTGAAAGAATATTTTAGAAAGCAAGTCAAGCTTGCTTTCTAAAATTAAATTGAACTTTAAGGTCTGGACGAAGAAGCGGTAGTACGCGGCTTTACGCCGCTTGAAAAATAAATAATAATAGAAGCATACGCTTCAAAAAATATACAGAATAATTCTTAAAGAAATTAAGAAATCTAATTCTGTATAAGAAATAAAATTGCCATAACAAAGGTTCGTAGCCGACACGCGGTCAAGCCGCGTGCGGTACAACCAGTTGTTATGTGGACGCCCACACTGGGGCGCTTGGAGTAAGAATGAAAAAAGTAATTTGTATATTATTCACTTTAACAGTTCTGCTTGTTTCAGCATTTGCAGACAAGAGCCGCTTTTATGAAGACGGCAAGATAATCGACACAATGTATGTGGATTCTGAAGACGGATTGAAGGTTCGTGATTATCCCTCTCTTAAATCGAACAGGCTTTGCGGACTTACACACAGGCTTCCGGTAAAAATTGTCGCAGTTGGAAAAGAAGAGACGATTGACGGAATTACTGCCCCCTGGGTTGAGATTTTAATTCCCCGCTACGAATGGAAATCAACAGAACCTGAATATGGCTGGGTATTCGGCGGATATATTCAGAATAACCAGGCTGAATTTAAAGCTCCCAAAACACCAAAACAGCTAGAAGAATATTTAAAACGTGCAAACTGGACACTTCCGGATAAAAATACATATTTGGGCCATCCAAATTATAATCCTGATAATCATTTTAACTTTTATACATCACAGTATTATAACTATGTTTATTCTAAGACAAAAAATTTTGTAGATTCCGACAGAGCCTGGTTCTTCCAGAATTATGATGATGACGACAACCAGAGTATATGGAAGGCTCTTAATAATCATCAGATTGAGATTCACTGGTACATTCCAAACTCATCCAAACATAATGATCCAATTGATAAAGTTGTAATTCTGGAAATAAAACCTGTCAGCGATGGTGTATGTTATATCAACGGAACAAAATATCTGAACAAGCCGTTTGTAGATAGACATCACTGGTCGTTTTATGATGCAGTAAAAATGCCGTTAATTTACAACAAGGAAGCATTTCCCGATAATAATTCCAAAACCGATATTATTTCCGCAATCAACAAATCTCTTTTAGGCTGGTCACGGGAAAATTACAGTCTGGATGAATTAAGGGCAGAATTGCTCAGGGAATTGATAAAATCCGGAGCTCCGACAAAAAATCAAGAATACGAAAAGCAATACCACGACTACTGGAATCCGATTATGGAAGAGCATCAGAAAAAAGCTGATGCAATGAAATAAAAACACATAACAAAGGTTCGTAGCCGACAGGCAGTCAAGCTGCCTGCGGTACAACCAGTTGTTATAACGACAGGCAATTGCCTGCTTTTGGAGAATATTGAAAAATGGAAATTAGAGAATTAACGGAAAAGGATTTACCTTCGCTTTTGGACTTGTATATTCAATTATCAGAGAGTAATAAAAATCTGACTTTGGATGAATCAAAAAAAATCTGGATGAATGAAATAGAAGAAAATAAGAATATAAAATATTTTGGCGCAGTTGAGAATGGAAAAGTTCTTTCTACATGTTATTGTGTAATAATTCCCAATCTTACAAATTTCAATCAGCCAATCTGCTTCGTAGAAAATGTTGTAACCGATAAAAATTATAGAAAGCAAGGGCTTGGAAAAAGATTAATCGAAAAAGCAATAGAAACGGCTAAAGAAAACAACTGCTATAAAGTTATACTTTTAAGCGGAATAGCTAGAAAAGAAGCCCATCAGTTTTATGAAAAGATAGGCTTTAACGGAGAATCAAAAAAAGCTTTTGATATGAGGATATAAATTTTTTACAAGTAGGAAGAGCCAAACTGTAAGGATAACAAAGGAAAATAGTTATGATAAAAAATAAGAATTTCATTTTGCAAATAGTAATAGTTTTAATTAGCACTTTTTCTTCTTGTAGCTCATCAACAAATGCAGATAAAATTTCTAGGATAAAAATTAATCAAACATATTATGACAGCTTTTACAATGAAAGATTTTCTGTTGATATATATGATGATTCTGTAAAAGAGAATGTTGCATTTGTAAATAAGGTATTAAACGCACGGACAATAACTGATCCAATGATAAAAGAAGCTTTGCTAAATGGTGAGTTTATAATAGAATTTTTTGAGAATAAAGATTTGGTATTAAAATATAATGTTTCTAATTCTTTTAATGCATTTGATATGCTGGGTAACTATAACCATAGATGTAAAAAATTAAAAATTGCAGAGCAAATACCTGGCATGATAGATATTGAATCTTGGTATTTAAAAGACGAGCCTCGGATTAGAGAAGATTTGTATAAAGGTAAAAATGAAAAGGTATTAATCAGTTTGTTTGGAAATGACTATTCAATTTTTAGAAGTTTTATATATGAAGAAAATATGGAATTTATAAGCGAAATAGAACCTGATTATTCTAAATGTTTAAAAAATACAGATTACGGAAAGAAGATAAAAATTCTTAAGTGGAAAAGAAAGGATAAAAATATATATGCTTGGTTTATTGAAGAAGATGAAAGATGGATATGTTTTTCTTCATTTGAATTTGGTGGAAATATTACTTTTTAAATTCTGCAAAGGGCGCGAAGTTTAAATGGTATGAAAAAATCAAAAGATCAAAATTCAAAAGAGCAGAGTTCAAAGGGGCTGTTGTATACCGATGTTCATAAAACGGAAATTGCAAAATAGATAAATGCAATAGCAAAGTAGGTATACCAAGCCCCTTGTCCGCTTAGTAGTGGGGCGGCTTTCTGTTTGGAATCTCTCCCTGCAGCTGGTCAGACATGTCGCGGATTTTGCCGCTCAGTATTTTGTTTTCTTTTCTAAGCACTTCTATTGTCTGCGTATGAGAGGTAACCACATCCTGCAACTGCTGGATAAAATCTTCCATATAAGATAATTTTATTTCCAGCTTGTCCAGCCTTTCCGCCATAGCCTTAAGTTCATCTTCCGTCATTTTTAAATTCCTCTTGTGCCATCATTGGGATTGATTGCCGGGTAATACACATCCACGGACATATCCTTATTGTAAACTTCATAGGCTTTTCCTGCAAGCGCAATATTTTGGCTTTCTGCATATTCCTTTAGGAGCACATGAGCCTTTGCCACTTTTGAAAACCCTTCCGTAAATTTAATGTGGATGCAGCTGTCTTCAAAAACTTCTATTGTGTCTTCTGCATTGCAGTTTTTGACTGGCAGGCAGCTCTTCATGGAGAATCCGTCTTCTTGCAAAAGCCCCTGGTAAATTACAAAGTGGTTGCCCGCAACTTCCATTCCTTCGCGGGAGGCTCTTTCGTACAACTTTCCAACGGACATGCCAAGGTTTTCAAGCTCAACATTTTCTGCAAGGTAGATGCAACTGCATTTTTTAAATGGTCGGACATCAACTTTGCAGTCTTTGCCTTCATCCTTATTTTTTCTGTCTAGAAAAGCAAATTCCTTTACTTCTTTAAGATGCAAATCCATTTCCCTTATCTTGCTTTTGATAAGATTTTCTTCGTTTGCTTTTCCGTCCAAGACTTGTTTTATTTCGTAAAGGGAAAGGCCAATTTTTCTAAGGCTCTTTATTTTTTCAAGAAGGGCAAGCTGCTCTTCGCTGTAATAGTGGTAGCCGTTTTGTCCGTCCACTGATGCGGGAACAAGCAATCCTTCTTCATCGTAAATTCGCAGAGCCTTTCTGCCAACTTTTCCTATTACTGCAAACTGACCGCGCGTATACATTATTGCCCCACCTTTCTTCTTCTTACCCTGCCAAAGACTTTTATAAAACCAATGTGCAGGGGAAGTATCTTGTATAAAAAATAATCGTCGTACTTTTTGTATCCTTCTCTGCGGTAAAAGTTTACCACCGCTTCGCATATAGATTCAACACAGTTTTTGTTCAAAAGATTTCCCAGCTCTTCTGATGCCAGCCTTGGAAAACCGATGTGCCCATATTTTCCCATTGCCTTTAGCTGCTTCTTTTTAAAAATCATTTCCCTGTCGCTTATATTTGAATCGGGTAAATCCTTGTAGCCTTGGCGCACATGCTTTTTGTTAATGCTTAGCAAAGACGACGTTTCTATCCAGCCGGCATGAAAGTCGTTTCCGCTTTTTTCTTCCATAAGCCGTATTTCCTTGGGCTGCTCAAGGCCTGCTCCCATAAAGATTGCCCCCATTGGAGCAATTGCACAGATGCCGTTTTTCCTGTTTACCTTTCTTACCGCTTTTGTTACCGCAATCTGATGGTCGGGGTCTGCGTGGGAGGCTATAAGAACTATATGCCTAAAGCCCATGCAGCGTATGCTTTCCAGTATTTCGTAAGCAACTTCGTATGTTGTTTTCATGGAAAAATGAATTGAACCGTAAAATTCGTTTACCGATGCGGCCGCAATTGGGAATGTGGGAAGAAAATAGCAGTCAAGCCCATGGTGTTTTTCTAGCTCTTCCATTGCAGCTTTGCTCCATGCTTGGCCTTCAATCAAATCGGTTGCAAGCGGAAGGCAAAGGCCGTGTTCTTCGATTGGGGCCATCACAATAAATGCAATGGCATTTTCTTTGTTAACTTCCTGAATCTCTTTCCAAGTCATCAAGCTTAAATCTCTCATTATTTGTCCTCCGTTTTGTCTTGAACAAATAATAAACCTGGCCCAAAAGACCAGGTCAAGAGATTTTTTGTTTTTTTTGCAGACTCCGCTTTACCTTTGCCCTTAGTCTAGGGTGTAGGTCTGGCCGTATTTTACTATGTCTACGTTGGGGAAGCCGTTTTCGTTCAGGTGCTTCTTTAGGAATTCCTGACTGTCTTTTTCGCCGTGGACAAGGAAGATTTTCTTTAGGCGGCTTGTGTCTATTGCGTTAAGCCAGGCGGTTGTTTCTTTGTAGTCGGCATGGGCGCTGAATGCATTGATTTTTTCTACGTCGGCTTTTACGTTGTACCAGTCGCCAAGAATCTTTACCTCTTTTTGTCCGTCCAGAATCTTTCGGCCAAGGGTGTTTTCTCCCATGTAGCCTACAATCAGGATGATGTTGTTGGGGTTGGAGATGTTGTTGGCAAGGTGGTAGAGGACGCGACCCGCTTCGCACATTCCGTCTGCGCTTATGATGATCATTGGCCCCTGCTTTTTGTTGAGGGCTTTTGATTCGTCTACGCTTGTTACAAATGAAAGCGAGTTGAATCCGAATGGGTTTTTGTGGTGCTGGATGAATGCCTCGTTGGTTTCTTCGCTGTAGCATTCAGGGTGCAGCTGGTAGATGCCTGTTGCGTTTACCGCCATTGGGCTGTCCATGTAAATTGGAATCTGAGGAATCTTCTTTTGGTCAACAAGCAGGTGCAGGTAGTAGACAAGTTCCTGGGCGCGCTCTATTGCAAATGAAGGAATTATGATTTTGCCCTTTTTGTCTACTGCGCGTCTGATGAGTTTTACAAGGTCGTCCATTGCAACCTTTGGCTCTTCGTGCAGGCGGTTTCCGTAGGTGCTTTCCAGGAAGATGTAGTCCGGGGCAGGAACGTTTGTTGCCGGATTCCTGATGATGGGTTTTTCGTTGCGGCCAAGGTCTCCGGTGTACAATATGCGGATTTCGTCTGAGGGTGCTCCCCTAAGTGCCGCTTCTCCTGTGCCCTGGGAAGTGGAGGCTGGTGTGCCTGTCTTTCCAAAGAGTCGGTGCCAGAATCTTCTTCCGCTTCCCATTCCGCTGCTTTCCGTTTTGCCGGTTATGGGGTTTGCCCTTTGTCCTGTTATGGTAAAGTATGCGAAGCTTGAGCCAAGGATGTGTCCTGCATCAAAGAATTCAAGCTGAACATCCGGTGCTATGTACATCTTGCGGTTGTAGCCAAGGGAAACAATCTGGTTTGCGGCTTTTACACAGTCTTCTTCTTTAAACAGTGGCTTCCAGAAGAATTTTTCTCCTTTTTTGCGTGCCTGTTTTGCAAGGAATTCTGCGTCGCGGGCCTGAATGCGGGCTGAGTCCATCATTACTATGTTGGCAAGGTCGCGGGTGGCTGGTGTGGCGTAGATGTTTCCCCGGTAGCCGTTTTTTGCCAGTACGGGTAAGAGTCCGCAGTGGTCGTAGTGGCCGTGGGTAAGGATTACGCTTTCTATTTTGTCTGCTGCAAAGTCAAAGTTTCGGTTCTTTGAGTCTGATTCAGCGCGCTTTCCCTGGAAGGCTCCGCAGTCTACCATAAAACTGCGTCCGTCTACTTCGAATATGTGTTTGCTGCCGGTTACTTCTTCGGCGGCTCCTAATGAATAACAAATTACGCTCATGTCTATGCTCCTTGCATTGGATCAATATTAATTATAAGGCATAAAGGGGAAATTAACAAATGTTTTTTCAATTCAAGGGAGGACCCTTGGACCCCAGAATTTGGAGGGGAGGAAAACCTCTACTCGGAAGCGGGTTTT
>JAGCWT010000082.1 GCA_017961705.1 Treponema sp. | reverse complement strand
TCATAAGGAGGCAGATAATGTATGCTATGGCAGGAATAATCCAAGGAAATAGTGTTATAACAAATGATAAATCCCTTGAAAAATTCAACGGCAGAAAAGTTATTATTACTGTTTTAGAAGATGAAAAACAATTTGATACTGTCTCTGATAAAAAACTGTTCGCTGTGTCAGATTCCCTTATAGAGCAGAATATGGAAGCCTATCAGGAACTTGCAAAATGATTTTTTTTGAATACGAACAGGTTGCAAAAATACACAGTATCTTGATTTCAAAAACAGGTGGAATGGATGGTGTTCGAGATGAAAATCTTCTGGATTCTGCATTAAAAGCTCCTTTCCAAACTTTTGGCGGCAAAGATCTTTATCCAGAAATTTTAGACAAAGCTTCTCAGTTATGCTATTCACTTATAGAAAATCATCCTTTTGCTGATGGAAACAAAAGGATCGGAGTTCATTTGACTTTACTTTTCTTAAAATTAAATAATGTTGAATTTGCCTATACACAAAAAGAATTAATTGAATTTGGATTGAATATTGCTTCTGGAAAAATGTCAAAAGATAGCATAAAAGAGTGGTTGGTTATTCATAGGAAATAAAATCACATAGCTAGAATAAGAGAATGAATAAAGATATTATTATAAAAGAAGAAAAACTGACGGCTCAAGAATATATTGATTTTCTTAAACGGTCAGATTTGGGCTCTCAATATCCCAGGGAACGCTTTTACGAAAGAATTCCAAAGCTGGTAAAAAATGTCTCAATAAGTCTTGTAGCAAAAAATTCAGAAGGAATGATTGTAGGAGTTTTGTTTGGGCTTACCGATTTTTGTTATTGGCTTTACATTACGGATTTGGGTGTGGACAAAAATTATGAGAGGCAGGGAATTGGCCGGGAGCTGATGAAAAAGGCTCATGAAATAGCTGGTGGAGAAAAAGATATTGCTGTGTATCTGATTGCTAATGAAAATGCAGTAGCGTTTTATGAAAAGCTGGGAATGAAAAAGTCAGATGATGTAATGCAATATAATCATATAGAATGGACTGCATGGAAAGTTGAATAGAAAATTCATGGCAGGCCACAAAACGGGAGAGAAAAATGAAAAAACTTTTTTTAGCACTTTGTCTTGTATCAAGTATTTTTATGTTTGCCTCATGTGTATCGCGTGTTTTAAAAGTAGAACAACAGGAAATGTATAGCTTGTATTATGTTCCGTTTAGGCAATCACAAAGCCTTGCTCATCTTGATTCGGAATCTACGCTTAAGTTTTCTAATGATGATAAGCTTCCTGTTATAGACGGGGCAACAGCCCTTTTTCCTGTTTACTGTTCTTTTGCAGAAGCTGTGTATCCGTCCGATTGTAATGTTGAATATTTTATTAGATTTTCAGGAACAAACTGGGCGTACGAAAAGCTTATATCGGGAGATGATGAAATAATCTTTGTGGCAGAACCTTCAAAAGAGCAGAAGGAAATGGCTAAAGAAAGGGGAGTGGAATTCAATCTGTATCCGATTGGGTGTGAAGCCTTTGTCTTTATTGTAAATTCAAGAAACCCGGTAGAAAGCCTTACCCTCCAGCAGATTAAAGATATTTACAGCGGAAAAATTACAAGCTGGAAAAAAGTCGGCGGAAAATGGAAAAAGATAAGGCCATTCCAAAGAAAAAAGAACAGTGGAAGCCAAACTGCTTTTGTAAAGATGATGGGAAAAGATTTTGACCTCATTCCTCCAGAAACGCACAAGAAACTAACTTTTATGGATGGAATAATAGATGTAGTTTCTGATTATGAAAATCATGATAATGCAATCGGCTATACATTCAGATATTTTCTTGAAAGCATGAATAAAAATGTGGATGTAAAAATGCTTAGGATTAATGGCGTAGAGCCAAGCCTAGAAAATATTAAAAATAAAACATATCCGCTTGCAGACAATTTTTATGCAGTTACCATCAAGGGCAAAGAATCGGAAAATACAAAAAAATTCATAAAATGGATTCTTGCTGAAGAAGGGCAGGAACTTGTAAAGAAAGTCGGCTATGTTCCTTTAAAATAATTTTGCTTGCAAATAAAATACATAACTCATGATTTATATGGGAAAAAAATTATGCTGTTAACAGAAGAAGAATTCAAATCAACATTTCCATCAGATGGATTTGTTGACGTTACGGAATCAGCGGAGAATTTTAACGCAAAAGAATTTGATGAATATGTGCGCAATAACCTGATTGACGAATTGGGAAAAATGCATATAGCTTATGTGTATGATGCAAAAGATGGAAGCTACAGGCACGTGACATTTATTACAGAAGTAAAAAATACCCATTACATAGTGGTGCTGGACTTGAAGAAGAAAAAAATCTTGGGGCATTTTCTATTGGACTTGAATAAAGAATACGGGCTTTAGTGGCTTTAGCACAATCTTTTGTAGCAAAACAAAATGTGATAAGATTTGCTAACCTGCAAAAAGGAGTGCGTGTGATGACTTTACGGAACCCATCTCCGAACGTGAATACTACAGGGTTTGCGATGACATTGAAAGCCTTCCTTCTTACATAAAGGAAAATTTTGAGGTTATCTGATTTGCAAATGGAAATGCTGTGCTGTTAAGGGGAACTTATGGATGGTAATTCTAAAGAGGAGGATGACCTCTTGCTTTCTAACAAAGAAATTCTAAATGCTATTAACAAGCAGAACGAATTAACGGAAAGCTTCTTTGAAGAAGAGGTCTGTTCTGACGCAGCCAAAAAAAACTTTAGGCTTTTGGAAAGGACGGAAGTGTACAACAACAGGTTTGCCCTCTATGCTATAGCGGCTCTCTTTGCAGACTGCGATGGAACTTACTGTGTAACCCTGTCTGACCTTTCAAAAATTTGTTTTTATCACAAGGGCGGAGAGGAAGTGTGCCGTGCACTTTTTGAACGCATAAAAGTGAGCAGGGACAGCTTTGTCTCTTCTTCGGACCAATACCTTTCGGACGACCACCCGATTCTAAAAAACATTGCAGAAAGGTTCGGAATAAAAATACCGCCGTCTACACAGGAATAAAGGAGTTGATGATATGAAAAAATTATTTTGCATTTTGTTTGCTACAACACTTTTGTTGGCATCCCTTTTTGCGGACAAGAGTAAGTTCTATGAAAACGGAAAGGTAATAGGCACAATGTATGTTGAGCCCCCGGAAGGATTGCGTGTTAGAAGCAAGCCAAGCCTTTCTGCAGACAAAGTTGCAACGCTTCCGTATAGGGTCGGGGTAAAAATACTTTCTGTTGGCCCCGAAGAAACCATCGATGAAATTACGGCCCCCTGGATTGAAATATTATTGCCAAGATACGAATGGAAAGGTTTTGAGCCTGAATACGGCTGGGTTTTTGGTGGCTACCTTGCAAAAAAGCCTGCTCCTTTTTCCACCAAAAATTGGAACAATGAAACTTTTAGAAAATTCCTTACAAAGAATCAATGGATTCAAAAAAGAGCAAAGCCTGCTTGTCCGCCGCTCATATATGTTTTTAAGCAAAACGGAGAAGTAAGCATTTTATACGCAGAAATGGGGGCAGGGGCTTTTGGAACATGGAACTGCAACTTTAAAAACAGGACTGTTACCACAAGATCCCGGTTTGAGTTTGCAGGAGACGATAACAATGTTTCCCAAGAAAAAGTAGAGACACTAAATGTCACAGGCATTAGTGATTCTTCAATATTTTTAAATGGTGAGGAGTATGTTTCTGATTGTAACTACGCTGTTTTAGCCAATGAGGAAAACTTTAGGAAGATGGATGGTGGTGATAGTGTAAGCTACAATTCAAATATAAGGGGATTTATGCAGGGCTTTTATACATCCCCGGAACTTTTCTATTCCGTCTATTCAAGCAAGAGTACCTATTACGATGAGCAGTTCATCAGGTATGGCCTTTCTTGCCCTGAAGACTCAGCCTACATGGCAAAGTATGCAGACTATTGGAATCCGATAATGGATGAGCACCAGAAAAAAGCTGATGCGATAAAATAGGGTGAAAGCACTTGATGAAGATCAAGAATCAGGTTTTGTGTGGCTGCTGTCGTCTGAACTTGATTCATGCAGGCGGCCTTTTAATCAAAATAAAAAAAAAGTATTTAAATGCAGTATAATAATCAGAAAGATTGCGCAAAGTAAAAAAATAGTTTGACATTCCTCTTGGGTAAGGTCTAAGATTTATTTAATTGGAAACGTTTCCAAAAACAGGCTAAAAACCAGAGGAGCATTTTATGAAAAAAATGAACAAAATCTTTGGCCGTGCAATTTGTCTTGCTGCGGTAATGGGAATGGGACTTTCGCTTGTGTCTTGCGGCGGAAAGAAAGCAGATGCAAAGGGAACTGTCCGCTTTTTGAACTTTAAGCCGGAGGTTGCAGAAATTTATCAGGAACTTGCAGCTGCATACGAAAAGGAAACCGGCGTAAAGGTTGTTGTGGAAACAGCCGCAAACAATTCCTACGAGCAGACCCTTGTCTCCAAGATGGCCACAAAAGAAGCACCAACACTTTTCCAGATTAACGGTCCGCGCGGCTATGCAAACTGGAAGGACTACTGCCAGGATCTTTCTGGAACTGAACTCTACAAGCACCTTGCAGACAAGTCTCTTGCAATTACATCTGGAAGCGGCGTTTACGGAATTCCCTATGTAGTAGAAGGCTACGGAATCATCTACAACAAGGCACTTACAGACAAATACTTTGCCCTTGCTTCAAAGGCTGTAAGCTATTCAAGCATGGATGAAATTAACAACTTTGCAAAGCTTAAGGAAGTTGTGGAAGACATGCAGAAGAATGCAAAGGAACTTGGCATTGACGGTGTTTTTGCAAGCACTTCATTAAAGGCAGGGGAGGACTGGAGATGGCAGACCCACCTTGCAAACCTTCCCGTATATTATGAATTCAAGAACGGAAACGTAGACCTTGCAAGCGATGCAACAAAAAAAATCTCTTTTAGCTACGGAAAGAATTTCCAGAGCATCCTTGACCTTTACCTTAACAACAGCACTGTAGACAGGAAGAGCGTTGGTACAAAGACTGTAACAGATTCAATGGCAGAATTTGCCCTTGAAAAGTGCGTAATGGTTCAGAACGGAAACTGGGCTTGGGGTCAGATTGCAGGTGTTAGCGGAAACAAGGTTCTTGCTGAAAACGTAAAATATCTTCCAATATACACTGGCGCTTCTGGAGAGGAATCACAGGGCTTGTGCATTGGAACAGAAAACTTCTACTGCATCAACAGCCAGGCAAGCGATGCAGACCAGAAGGCAACTGCAGACTTTATCTACTGGCTCTATTCCAGCGCAACTGGCAAGGACTATGTTACAAACAAGCTTGGCTTTATTGCTCCATTTGACACCTTCTCTGATTCAGAGCGTCCAACGGATCCGCTTGCAGTTGAAATTAGCAACTGGATGGCAAAAGACGGAATTACTTCTGTAGCATGGAACTTTACCCTCTTTCCGTCTCAGAAATTTAAGGATGACTTTGGCGGTGCCCTGCTCAAGTACGCACAGGGAACAAAGACTTGGGATGAAGTTGCTACCCAGGTTGTGGATTCTTGGGCAAAGGAATCTTCTGCTAACTAGTGCCTAAATAAGCCTACGCCGCCATGGAGCCCCTTTAGTCCCGCACAGCGGGATGAGGGTTACCGAAGGGCGGAACGGCGGTAAAAAATGGCATGTGCCGTGTTGGTATAAAAATGGATGGGGAACGAAAAAGTACCGTCCAAATTTTTAAACACTAAACTTGTATTATTCGGCAGTTCTTGGAACTTTCGCCTCCAAACTTTAAAGATTCAAGGACTGCCGTTTTTTTAGGGAAGCTTATGAATAACAAGTCTATAAACAAATATTTTCCTATATTTATACTGCCCACTCTGATTGCATTTTCTTTGTTTTTCCTTCTTCCTTTTGTGATGGGAATAGGGCTGTCTTTTACAAAGTTTACGACCGTAACGAACGCAAAATTCGTGGGGCTTGGAAATTACATAAAGGCCTTTACCTTTGACAACGACTTTGTTCATGCCCTGCTTTTTACTTCCCTGTTTACGGCCGTTTCTATTGTTACTGTAAACGTTTTTGCTTTTTCTCTTGCCATCCTGCTTACAAAAGAAATTTAGGGTACCGGAATTTTCCGCTCAATATTTTTTATGCCAAACCTTATCGGCGGAATTGTATTGGGCTACATCTGGAACCTGCTCATAAACGGAAGTCTTGCCCCTTTGGGAGTTGACATAACTTTTGATGCCAAGTACGGCTTTTGGGGCCTTGTGATTCTTACAAACTGGCAGCTTACCGGCTACATGATGGTAATCTACATTGCAGGTTTGCAGAACATTCCAGGGGAACTTATTGAGGCTGCCCAGATAGACGGTGCCGGTCACTTTAAGATTTTATTCCGCGTAAAAATTCCTATGGTAATGCCTTCCATTACAATCTGCACTTTCCTTACCCTTGCAAACACATTTAAAATGTTTGACCAGAACTTGGCGCTTACTGCGGGTGCTCCCGAACATTCAACGGAAATGCTTGCTCTTAACATATACAATACTTTCTACGGAAGGGTAGGCTGGCAGGGCGTTGGTCAGGCTAAGGCTGTGGTCTTCTTTATAATCGTTGCCCTGATTGCATTCGTCCAGCTTAAGTTTTCAACAAGGAAGGAGGTTGAACAATGAAATACTCTCATACAAGGCAGACTGAAAAAACAATCATATTTTGCTTTCTGGTTTTGCTTTCTGCAATTTTCCTGGTGCCGGTTTTCTTGGTCTTTATGAATTCATTTAAGTCCAAGCTTTATATTTCTAGTTCTCCTTTTTCTCTTCCGGCAAGGGAAACTTTTGTTGGCTTGCAGAACTATATAAACGGAATTACAAGTTCTGGATTTTTTCTTGCTTTCCTGCGGTCTGTTTTTATAACGGTTGCATCTCTTGCGCTGATTGTTGTTTGCACATCGATGACTTCTTGGTTCATTGTCCGTGTAAAGAACAAATTTACGCGCTCTCTTTACTATCTTTTTGCCTTTAGCATGATTGTTCCCTTCCAGATGGTAATGTTTACGATGACTTATATTGTTAACAAGATGAGCTTTGACAATGTTTTTGGCATTACGCTTGTCTACCTTGGCTTTGGGGCGGGGCTTTCTGTTTTTATGTTTGCAGGTTTTGTTAAGGCGGTTCCTGCAGAGATGGAGGAGGCTGCGGAGATAGACGGATGCAATCCTTTGCAGACATTCTTTCTTGTGGTCTTTCCGGTTTTAAAGCCAACTGCAATAACTGTGGCAATTCTTAACGCTATGTGGGTTTGGAATGACTACCTTCTGCCTTACCTTGTTCTTGGTACGGACAACAAGACTGTTCCCGTGGCGATTCAGATTGCAATGCAGGGGGCTTACGGCGCTACCGATTACGGCGGATTCATGGCTATGCTGGTTGTTGCAATAATACCGATTATTGCTTTTTATATTTCTGCCCAGAAATATATTATAAAGGGGGTTATTTCTGGTGCTGTTAAGGGGTGACGTTTCTTGTGGGATTTTCTGGATGTGATTGGCTATTGGATAATGTTTGGAAAAAGTGGATAATGGGGGGCGGCTGTTAGCAAGACGAGCGGGTGTTACCAAAGCAATGCCTGTTAGCAAAGTGGCGCCGGTTAGCAAAACAAGCGCGTGTTCGCAAAGCGGTGCCTGTCCGCAAAACAAGCGCGTGTTAGCAAAGTGGTGCCTGTTAGCAAAGCGGTGCCTGTTAGCAAAACAAGCGCGTGTTCGCAAAGTGGCGCCTGTTAGCAAAACAAGCGCGTGTTCGCAAAGCGGTGCGTGTTCGCAAAGCGGTGCCTGTCCGCAAAACAAGCGGCAGTTAGCAGAGCGGTGCCTGTTAGCAAACCAGTCGCGTGTTAGCAAAACAAGCGTGTGTTAGCAAACCGGGCGCGTGTTAGCAAAGTGGCGCCTGTTAGCAAAACAAGCGCGTGTTCGCAAAGCGGTGCCTGTCCGCAAAACAAGCGGCAGTTAGCAGAGCGGTGCCTGTTAGCAAACCAGTCGCGTGTTAGCAAAATAAGCG
>JAGCWT010000081.1 GCA_017961705.1 Treponema sp. | reverse complement strand
TTTTTCATATAAAATTCCTTTTGGCCTGTTATTTTGAGCCCTTGCCAGATTTTGCCGGTTTAGAGGATTTTGTTGGCTTTGCCGATTTTGCCGATTTCCTTGCTGTGCCTGCATTTCCTCTTGTTACCCTTTCATCTTTTTGCTTTCGGGGCGATTTTTTGGTCTGAAGCCGCTTTTTTAGTTCGGATTCACTGGTTTTTGATTCATTGGGTTCGCCTGTGCTTTTGCCGGAACTTTTAGCCGCATTCTTCCTGCTGCCAGATGCTTTTTTTGTTGTGCCTGCGTCTTTTGCCCTTTTTCCGGATTTTGCCACCGTCTTTGAAAGCTTTCCAATCGTTTCTTCCGGATTTTCAGCATTGTACTCAGCTATATGCCCAGCATTTTCACCGCCAGCCTCAAATTCATATTGCATGAAGACTGCCTTTTTCCCTCCAAAATTTACGTAAAGTATGCAGAGAGCAAGCATAAGCGCAAGGAAAAGGAGTATGGAATGCACAAGAATGTCGCCGTATTTTGCATAGACTGTGGCTTTGTGCCTAAAAATCGGTACCTGTATGCCCATCGCGTCTTCCTTAAAAAGCGGAAGGTCGTTAAGAATGCGTCCTGCGGGGTCTACAAGCACAGAGTATCCGGAATTTGCGCAGCGGAGCAGGGTGGTCCTGTATTCGATTGCAAGGTAGCTTGCCACGATAAAATGCTGGTATTCTGCGGATTCCATGCGTGACCAGGAGTCGTTTGTTATGTTGATGAAGATTTCGCTTCCCATGTTGAACAGTGGGCGGCAGACGTCCGTGAATGCGTCCTCAAAGCAGATTGGGGTGGTAAAAGAGACGAATTCCTGCGGGTTTTTGCCCAGAGTCCGTATGTATTTTTCCGTTGCTTCGGGGTTGAAGTTTCCGCCCTCATCCAGCGAGATGTAGGAATATGGCTCCATGTTGAATTCAATTGGCTCGCTCCAGTTTTCTACTGAATTAAGTGGTATGGTAAAAAGCGTGAATTCAGCCCCCCTTGTAAGTGAACCCGGAAGCTTAACGATTTCTTCCGTAATAAAGCGCATCAGTGGGTTTTCCGCATAGGGAATCTGCTCTGCAAAAGGAACCAGGTGCTTTTTGGAGTAGAATCCCGAATAGTTTCCGTTGCCGTCAAAAAGGATTGCGCTGTTAGAAAACTTTTTCCTTGATGCGTTGATCTTTGCCCCCCCGCCGATTAGGAAGGGTGTGTCAAGCCTTGCAATAAAGTCGCACAGGCTTTCATCCTCCGGGAATACCTTGTAGAAATTCCTTCCAGCAGGGAATGATTGGTCAAGAACCCCCTCACTCCAGACAACAAGGTCAGGTTTTACCCCTTCAGCCTTCATCTTGTCGAATTCCCTTTCCGTAAGCTGCTTTGAGACCGGTATGGAAACCCTGTCACCCGCTTCCCAAGGGTCAATGTTCTGCTGTACTATGATTGTGTTAAGGAATTTTTCAGCTTTCCTAGGCATGAAATACTGTCCCAAACCATAAATTCCGCATGCCGCCCAGACAAGTGCCGTAAAGATGGCAGTTTTTCTGTATGTGTATGCAAGCTGTGCCGGCTTCTGCGACTTGTCCATTATGGAAAGAAGCCTGAGCCCCTCTGCAAAAAGTGCATTTACCAGCGCCCAGATAAAGGTTATCCCCCAAACACCGGTTATGTCCGCAACCTGGGTGAATATCTTCCACCTGTATGCCGCCATAAAAATGGTTCCCCAGGGGTATGCCATGTCTCCCGTGGACTTTAGCCATTCCCAGAAGACCCAGATGAATGTAAAGAACAAAATTCTTCCCGCCACAAGGTACTGCCGCAAAAAGCGCAAGAAACGCCCCTTTAGCACGCTTACCCTGCCGGATGCCTCTATGCCAAGGGAGCCTCCGTCTTCCAAGAGCCGTGCCGTCCTGCTTTCCGTAAGGCTTACAAGGCCGTGCATGAAGACCCCTGCGCATATTCCACCCTCGAATGCGGTTCCAATAGCGCTTGCACCCAGAGTAAAGACCGCGTATCCGTGGAAGTTTGCAAGCCACAGGCTGGAAGTTACGTGGACAGTGAGTATTTGCATGGCTGCCACAAGGAATGACTCAAGATATGATTTTGCCCTGAAAAGAGCGATGTAGAGCGGAACT
The DNA here is from genome assembly GCA_017961705.1 of Treponema sp. GTDB lineage: Bacteria > Spirochaetota > Spirochaetia > Treponematales > Treponemataceae > Treponema_D. The sequence goes on along the minus strand of JAGCWT010000081.1, from coordinate 12,742 downwards.
AGGCAAAAAAGAGCCAAAAAAGGGGAGCCAAAGCTGCATAGTTCGTTGGAAATAGCTGCCGCTTCCATGATTCCAGAAAAAATTGCGTAAAAAACTTGTAAAATTATGCAAATCATTATATTATTCTATTATCTTGTAAATAAAATGGCAACAGTCAAAGTCTGTTTATCATAATAATGCCCTGTTGCTGAATTATAAAAAATGTCCGGGGATAGTAATGGAACAATTAGTAGAAGCTCATAAAGATGAATATGGCGAAAAGCCTGCCGTAATGGCATGTGCTCCTGGACGGATTCATATTCTTGGCGAGCATACGTGGTTTTTTAAGGACAAGACTCTTTCCATGGCCGTAAACCTTCCAGTTTACATAGGCGTGTCAAAGAGGAGCGACACAAACTTGCGCTTTAACTTTGTCCAGCTAAAGGAAAAGAAGCGCTCGACCCTTTCCTCCCTAAATTACAAGAAGGAGGACAAATGGGCAAACGCCATAAAATCCGTCATCTATGGTTTCGGGGCAAGCGGTTTTGAATGCACCGGAATGAACTTTACCGTCTATTCAGAGATACTGCCTTCCGCAGGCTTTGGAATAACGAATGCCGTAAAGATAGCCTCTGCTTGGGCCATAAAGGAGCTCCACCGCTTCAAGTGCCCGCTGGAATCAATTATGCGCGTCCTGGAGAGGGCTAACATCCAGTTCTACGGCAACGCAGGCTTTAAAGCGGACAACTTTACTGTAATACATTCAAAGGAAAATTCCCTTGTCCTTACTGACTATGCAAAGAACACCTTTGACATAGTGCCCTTCAAGTTCAAGGACAAGATTGTGGTCCTTACCGATGCCCGAGTGCCAAGAATCACAACCTGGAACGAGGAAAGCCTTTTCCAGCCGGAGAACGTTCTGCTTCTTGGCGAGCTAAAGGAGCGTAGGGCTAATGTATACGGAGGCTGGTACTATGCAGACAACGGCCCGGAAGTGAACGAGGTTCTTTCCGTGGTTAACGAAGACTTGCGCCGCCACCTGGTATGCGTCATGAATGAGCACAAGAACATACTCAAATGCGAGGCTGCCCTCCAAAAAGAAGACTTTGCAACTTTTGCCCGTGCAATAAACCACAGCCACGAGGACATGCGCGACCTGTACGACATTTCCTGCCCGGAGATAGACTGGCTTCTAAAGCGCGTTCAGGAGCTTGACGAAAGCCCGGACGACCTACGCAACCCGGTAAACTGTGGCCGCATCACCGGAAAGGGCTTCGGACGCTGCACCTATACGATTCTCCGCAAGTGTGACCTTGAAGCCTACAAGGAAAAGCTTGCCGAATACGAGCGCATATTCAGGTTCAAGCCTGAATTCTACGTGGTAAAGCCAGCAAAGGGAGTCCGACTTATATGAAACTGCTTCTTACGAATGATGACGGGATAGATGCCCCAGGAATACAGACGCTTGCCTCCGTTCTTAGAAGGGAGCATGAAGTGTGGATCGTCGCTCCCCTCCGCAACAAGTCTGGAGCCTCTTCGTCCTTGAACATGTGGAAGAACCTTTATCTTGAGCAGCGGTCGGACAAGGATTTTGCGCTAGACGGAACACCCGTAGACTGTGTACTTTCCGCTTTGACCGGTGGATACCTTCCTTCAAGGCCAGATGCAGTCATTTCCGGCATAAACAGGGGCTACAACCTTGGAACTGATGCAATTTATTCAGGCACTTGCGGGGCTGCCAGACAGGCTTCCCTTACAGGAATTCCAGGAATTGCCCTGAGTGTTGACAAAAATCCTTTCTCGGCTTCCGGTTCAGCTGCTGATTCTGAATATAATTACGCCTCTTTGGCAGAATTTGCCCTTAAAAATCTCAAAAACCTTTTAGTCTTGTGCGGAAACATCCGAAATATAGATGAGGGGATGAACTATGAATATTTTATCAATGTCAATGCCCCTTCTATAGATTCCTACAAAGGCGAGAAATTTACAAAGCCTTGCCGCCGCTTCTATTGTGGAGACCATACGGTTCTTACTAAGGAAGCAGACGGGAAAACTTACAGCTATTTTGTTGGCGGAGAGGATGTCCGTTGTTACGGAGATGAATTTTCCGATGCAAAAGCCGTGGCTGATGGCAATGTTTCAATTTCTGTTCTTTATGCGGAACCGGCCGTGAATACGGAATTTTGTAAAAAGACTTTTTGCTAAGAGTCATTTTAGGAGAATTTAATGGCTGAACAGGACGCGCTTGAAGAAGGCATTTCTCTTTATAACCGCATGAATTATACAGGCGCACTTTCATTCTTCCTGTCTTTGCCTCAAGACAGCGGGGCAGATCCGGTTGACCTTGCGTACTATCTTGGCCTGTGCTATGCAAAGCTCAAACGCTACGATGACGCAATGATTTACCTTGAACAGGTCGTAACTGCTTTTGGCGGTGACTCTGCTTCCCAGAATGGCAATGGGGCTTCGCCAGCAAAAAAAACACCGGAAAACGACAGGCTGCTTCAGTGCCGCTATCTTCTTGCAATCATCTATTCAATGACTGGAAGGCAGCAGCTTGCGGATTTTGAGCTGACCAACCTTATGAAGTCTGGCTATAAGGCCGCTTCCCTCTATGCCTCTTTTGCCTACAGCGCATGGGAAAAGGGTGACTCTGCAACTTGCATAAGCTACTACGAAAAAGCCCTCGAGGCAGACGAAAACAATCCTACGGCACTCAACGGCTTGGGCTACGTTCTTGCATCACAGAACAAGGACTTGGCAAAGGCTCTTTCCTATTGCAAAAAGGCTCTTTCCCTTGCTCCCGACAGTGCAGCTTGCCTGGACAGCATAGGCTGGGTCTACTACAAGATGGGGCTCTATTCCCAGGCAAGAAAGTACCTTGAGCAGGCTAAAAGAAAAGACAGCGAAAACGAAGTAATTTCTAAGCACTTATATGAAGCTGAACAGGTGGATCAATGAAAAAGTCAGTTTATATTGTTTTGATTGCCGCATTGGCAGGAACAGGTTTTTTATTTTCTCAGACAAGCGAAGGTGGAAACTCCTCTTCTAGCGGCAGTTATGCCGGCAGTTCCGCTTCATCAGCATCATCCATTAGCGGATGGGCAGCAGATGAATTCCGCAGGGGAGTCCAAAGCTACTACAGGGGAGCCTACAGTGAAGCAATCCTGGAATTTGAGCGCGCACTGGATTACCTTCCCGGCGAGAACATCATACTCGACTGGTTGGGAAAGGCATATTACAAGGCCGGAATCGAAGGTGCAGCCCTTCAGTCTTGGAATTCAGCCTTTGAAGCTGGTTACGGAGACATCCTCCTTCAGAACAGGATAGAAATCGTAAGCGACCGCCGCATTACCCAGCAGGACTATTCTTTTACCGAGCACTATACCGAAGCAGGAAATTTCCCCAAGACAAACGGAAACGTCCTCCTCTACAGCCAGCCCGTTTCATCCCTTCCCAATGCAGATGGAACAATCTGGGTCGTTGCATACGGAACAAACGAGCTTCTCCACTATGACGTTAACGGAGTGATTATAAAAAGGTGCCGCGGACCGGTAAACGGTTTTGACCGCCCAATGGACATAATCAGACTCAACGACGGAAACCTTCTCGTTAGCGAATTTGCAGGAGACAGGCTATCCCTTTTGGACAAAGACGGAAACTTCATAAAGTATTATGGAAAGAAAGGCCGTGGTGAAGGGGAGCTTGTTGGTCCCCAGTATCTTGCACAGGATTCCTTCGGCAACATATATGTTACGGACTTTGGCAACAACCGCGTTGTAGTATTTGACCAGGAAGGAAATGGACTGCTTCATTTTGGCTCAAAAACCGCAGACTTTGACGGCTTAAAGTCTCCTACAGGAATTGCAGTCGTAAATGACCTCATCTATGTAGCAGACAGCGTAAAGGGCGCAATCTACGAATTTGACCGTTCTGGAAACTTCGTAGGCAACCTGGTAAACGAAAAATCTTTTGCCCGCCCAGAGACAATGAGGAACATAGGCTCTTATCTTCTCCTTGCAGACAAGAACCGCATTGTAACAGTAGACAGTGCTTCCGGTTCTGTATGCGAGAACGCCACTACCGGAAAGACAGGCGCTTTGACGAGTGCTGTGCCAGACCGCAACGGAAACCTCGTCGTAACAGACTTCAAGGCTAACGACATCTACGTAATGTCCAAGGTTTCGGAACTTGTAGGCGGATATTTTGTCCAGATTGAACGCGTAGTCTCAGAGAAATATCCTCAGGTTACCGTGGAAGTCCGTGTGGAAAACCGCAAGAGACAGCCCGTGGTAGGCCTTAACGAAAACAATTTCTTTATTACAGAAAACAAGAGACCTGTTTCCGAGATGAGGCTAGTAGGCTCTGCCAACAACAATGAATATGCAGACTTTACCATTCTTATTGACCGCTCCATAGAGATGCAGGCCTATGAAGAACAGGTAGACTCTGCCGTGCGCGAACTTACCGCCGCAATGAACGGACAGGGCAAGGTTCAGATTATTTCCGTAGGCTCAGTGCCGGTCACAGAATTTACGGGTTCTCCGGATGCGCTTAACACATTCTCTGTTACAGCCCTTAAGAATCCATATTCACCAACTGCTGCCCTTGACCTTGGTGTCCGCCTTGCCGCAAACGATTTGATCAATGCGGAAAAGAAGAGGGGAATAGTCTACATAACTTCTGGAACTGTAACCCCTGAATCTTTCAGCAAGTACAGCCTTTCAGACCTTACAACATACATGAACAACAATTCAATTTCTTTCTCTACGGTTCTTGTGGCACAGAATCCAGCCGGTGAAGAGGTTGAATTCATTACGCAGAATACAACCGGTACAAGCTATTATGTGTACAGGCCGGAAGGTCTTGCACCAGTGGTAAAGGATGTAATTAACCTACCGTCAGGTTTGTACCAGATTACCTATACGTCGGTCTCGTCATCTGAATACGGAAAGAAGTACATTCCTCTGGAAGTAGAGACATACCTTCTTAACCATTCAGGAAAAGACGAAAGCGGCTACTTTGCTCCTTTGGAATAAAGACGGGCCTTGCGTATTTTTAGCTCCTGATGTTTGTCTTCCATGGCGAAAATTGCTTCTTCAACCTTTGCCTTTTTTTCGTCAGCGGAAGCAAACAGGCTTCTTTGAACCGGAACGCTTTTATCCTCCACATTTTGGCAGGCAACTCCCAAAAGCCTTATTCCCCGCCCGGCAGTCCATTTCTTTGCAAAGAGAGACTTGCTTCTTTCATACAAATCATCTGCATTGCTTACAGGAAATTCAGATGTCTGCTGAACAGAAACTGTTGTAAAATCCTCGTACCTTATTTTTAGCGCTACGGTTTTGCTCCTTACGTGCTCCTTGTGCATCCTGTAAAGAACGTTCATGCAAAGCTCCATTAGGGCAGTGTCTATGGAAGTCCTGTCGGTAAGGTCAAAGTCAAAAGTCCTCTCGGAACTTATTGAATGGTTCTTTGCCTCTCCGCCAAAAATCATATCCCTGTTACCGCGGACGGCATTGTACAAAAAACTTCCTGTCCCCTTGCCGAATATGCTTACAAGAAGGTTTTCAGACTTTCCGTGAATCTCTTTTATTGTCTTTAATCCCGCAGCCTTAAGCCTTTCCTGTGTCTTTGTGCCACAGCCCCAAAGCTTTTCCAGCGGAAGGGACATCATGAATTCCTCTTCCTTGCCATCTTGAACAATAGTCAGACCGTCAGGTTTTTTTAGCCCGGATGCAATCTTTGCAACATACATGGTACTTGCAATTCCAACGCTTACCGTAAGCCCTGTTTTTTCCAGCACTTCCTTCTTTAGCCTTTTTGCAGTTTCCTCTGCGCTGCCAAAAATTCCAGATGTTCCAGTAAGGTCAAGAAAAGCTTCGTCTATGGACATCTGCGTAACTTCCGGCGAATAGTTTTGGAATATTCCCATAACTTCAAGCGATTTTTCCTGGTAGCGCTGGTAATTCCCCCTAACAAAAATTCCATGCGGACAAAGCTGTGCCGCCTTTACAATAGGCATTGCAGAGTGCACCCCAAACTTCCTTGCCTCATAAGATGCCGTAGAAACAACAGACCTCCTGTCTCCAGGAATTCCCCCAACAATCAAAGGCTTACCCCTGTATTCGGGATGGTCAAGCTGCTCTACGGAAGCAAAAAAAGCGTCAAGGTCAACGTGGAAAAAAACTTTTGGTATAGCGGAATCTTCCTCCATAGGCTAGCTCCTTATGTAAACTTCCTTCTTCTGGTGGAACACTTCATCAGATTTTTTTGAGTTCTGGATGAATGCGCTAATCTTTAATACTTGGTTCAGCCCCTTGTCGCTGGAGTAGACAATTTCAATCTTTCCGGCAGGGTAGTCCGGTATTTCAAAGAAGACCTTGTTGTCCGCCTCTATCGTATAGTCATAGTTGCAGTCGTAAAGTGGAATGGAACCGTCTGCCTCAAGGCTTATTGAATAACGCAGCACCTTTTCGTCCGAGTCTATAACTATGTGGTAGATGTTAAGCTCCATGAATTCATTTGTGGTGTATGAAATCTTTACCATCGCAGGATTGGTTCCGTCTACGGTAGAAAGCCGTGCCCTAAAGGTGGTCGAAGAAGTGGAGCCATATATTGCCCTAATCATCATCAAGTAAAACGAGACAAAGAACAAGATGATTATGGATGTGGTTATTGTTGCATAGACAAGGTTCTTTTTGCGCGAAGTCTTCTTTTTTGAATTAAAGATGCCCAGCACCATGAGTATTCTAAAAATCTGCATAAGAAGGGGAAGCAGGGCAAGTGCAAGAAGAATGTTTCCAAACACAGTGCATACGGCAAACCTTCTTAGGCTAAGATAGTTGGCGCCTTTTAGAAAATCTACCGTTAGGTTTAAGAATGGAACAAGAGATGCAAGGAAGAGGATAATCATGTTTATCCTTGTCTTTGTTTTCTTTGCAAGTGCAAGTATTACATATTCCATAAAGAACAAAAAGAAGAGGGAAAGGTCTATCCATGTAAATATAAATATGTTCAGCGAAGACTGGAACATCATAAAGAAGCCAGTTCCTTCAAGTGATGTGTTGAACCTTTTTCGTATCTGCGTAATAAATATTATTACAAGTGCCATAAAAACAGATATTACTTTTATTCCCATAAGTACGAGTGGGCTTCGTGCCGTAAAGGAAAAAATTGTCTGCATAAGCACAAGGACTGCAACGATTATTATTATATAACCCAACGCTAGGAAAGCGCTTCTTTTTATGTCGTTAAAGATGGCCTTGTTCCGGCTGGTGTCCTTGAAAGAAGAAAAGCTTACCGTAAAAATGGTTGCAAATGCGAATATCATAAAGAAAAGTGCCAGTAGGGCTTCTCCGTACCAGAAGGTGTAAGCGTCAATCTGGAGTACGGAATAGTGGCGGTCCCAGATGGAACTTCGTCTGGTCTGCAAAAGTTCTGCGGCTGTTATTAGAATCTTTAGGTCTTTTTCCGTTGCAGACAGAGCAATTCCCGCTGCAGGTATTGACTGTGCAAAAAACTGCGAGACACGTCTTGTTTCGCGGGCAATGCCAAGCCTGTAGAGCATGGAAAATGATTTTGGCATGGAAGGGGAGGCTCCGTTTTCCTGGCAGGAGTCGCAAAGAGATTTTACCAGCCAAGAAGGTGAAACGTCGGAACTTCCGCCAGGTATTACTGAATAAGTCTGTTTTGCAAAAAAGGAAAGGGAAGTGCTGCTGCTTTCGTCTATTACGATTGCGCACATGTTGTCCGAATTCCTTACAGATGTAGTAAAAACTGCTGAGCCTGTCGGGTGGTGTTCTCGCCCCTCGTCGCCCCTAACAAAGAGAGCGTTGTCGTTTGCGCTCAAAAAAACAATACAATCGTAGTTAAGGTTCTTGCCCTTAAGGTTGTCAAGAAAAGTCAGCAGAAGGTTCATGTCCTTGTAAAAAAAATCCTGGGTAAATGAAAAAACTACGGTGTCAATCTCATTCTTTGATTTTCTTACGGAAGGAATTTCTACTATAAGGTTCTGGGGAAAATTTCCGGAATTGGCTGCGTCAAGGTTCTGCTTCCTTACCTGGAACCCCTTTTGCTCAATGGAATCATACATTTTTAAACTAAAGTCCAGGTTGTCCGGGGACTGGGCCCTAAGGGAGAGCAAGCTAAAAAATGCAAAAAAGAGCAAAATCAGGCAGGCTTTTTTGCTAGAACCTTTTGTTTCCATAGCTATATATTAAATTATTGGAGTTTACATTGCAAGACCTTTGTTATATAATAGAAAAAACTAAGAAATATGTCAAAACTGGCCGATATTAAAAATTGAAATACTATCTGAATTTTTAAGGAGTTCTTTTACCAGATGAGCGCAGCGGAAAAAAAGTTTATATTGGACTTGCCCTTGAAGGTGGTTTTGACCGAGGACGGTGCTTCTCATTTTATCAGTAACAAGAAAAAACTCTTGCGTTTCCGCCTTGCAGACAATGTAGAAGAATACGGAATCAGCATGGAGCATTTTTCTCCAATGTCAATCCAGAACATGATTCTTGTTGACTACATCTCAAAGATAGAAATTTCAATGTCCGAATTTGTTTCCCGCCGCCAGGAAATAATGGATCTTTCAAAGGTCATCGTATATTCAATTCTCTACAAGCAGTTTGACCGCCAGATTTTTTCACAGATGATAGAGTGTGACTGCGTTCGCCACCACAACAGGACAAATCCTAGCCAGCTCATAGACGAAAAGACCCGCATACCAGAAAAACAGCTGCGCAACATTCTTTCTTTTAAAGACAATGCCATCCAGCAGTCAAGGCAGGCCATCTTGGAGCCGGTTTGGAAGAGCATAATGTCAAACACGGACTACACCCCGGAAGAAAAGAACGTGTATCTTCTTATGACAGAAAAATTCCTTAACCGCCTTAACCTCATGAACTGGTACATCATCACCAAGTTCTACAAGACGGAAGGCTTTTCACAGATAATGTCCATCCTCCGTCAGTCTTTGGCCCAGTACATGGACAAGTCCAAGGTTGCAGAATACATTTCCGTAATGGTAATGGAACTTGCCCTCAACAGCGAAAACACAAACATGCGCAAAGAGGCAAGGATTCTTTACCAGGGCATAGACAACGCGGACACCCTCATCTACGACCCGGACATCCGCAAAAAAATAGTGGAAGAACTTTCCCGCAAGCACGAATTCGTATCGCTTTCATGGAAGATTGGAGGCGGTTCAACATCAATCGGAAAGCAGGGCGCACTTAACATAACCCTTTACAACAAGGAAGACGAGTTCCAGGAAGTAAAGGAAAACATAGAGAGCAAACTTTCCGCAGACCTTAACAAGCGTTCGCTCATCGACTTCTACCGCCAGATGCCGGAGGGTGAAGAAGGAACGGATTTGGGTCTCTACTACCTTTCCTACCTCGAAGACGCGTGCAAAAAAGTCAACGTAAAATTTGAGTCACTTGTAAACCAGTTCACTACAAGCGACCTTACCGTTATAAACTTAAAGTTCAATTTTTAGGATTTTTCTGCTTTGGACGGAAGGCCAACTTTTACTATGTCCGGCTCTACGAGGCCGGCCAGTTTTTACTTTTTCCCCGCTTTGCAGGGTTCCGCCTTTCGGCTCCATTGCGTAGCAACCCGCCTTTGGCGGGCCCTTCCAATCGGGCGTAGGTTCTTTAGGCATTCGTCAAGTCCATTAAAATTTTTTAGCTTAGCCTCTTCTTTGCTTTTAACAGCGGCATTGCCTTTGCTTTCTTCCTGCTCAGACAGCGAACCTTCAATTGTAAACGTGGAGCACAATGTCGTCTTTGACTACAAAGATGAAGCTTCCGCCCCACAGGTAAGGTTCAGCGTTTTTGTGCAGCCCAGCTCTTCTGTCCTTCGCGCCGGAGAAATCCGCACAATTCATCAGGAAAGCGGACTTGAATGGCACTGCAAGTCGCCCCTTGTCTTTCATGGTGGAAGCGGCAAGGATTATGCCGGCTGTTCAAGCTTTTTTCCTCCATATAATTCCGAACTTCCGCAGGGAATCTACAATGTATACTACAAGGATTTGTCCGACCGTGAGTGCGAGGCTGAATTTTCCTTGAATTTTACGCCAGATTTTGGGCTAAAACCTTATTCCGAGCTGCCTTATTATGTTGCAAACCCCAATAATGAGCGTATTGCCCTTTACAATCCAGAGGGCATTTTGATATACTGTGGTATACGAAGGGAAAACTGGAAGGACAACGCTGCAATCCTTGCTGACTACGGAACTGCGGATAGAATGCGCGTGTGCTATGCAAGCGGGACTTTATTTTTTATGTTGCCTTTTGAACCTTTGCAAAAAAATTAAAATAGAGAGGAAAATACCTTGCCAAACAGCATTGACGATCCTGGACCGGAAGAAGACGATAATCCTATATCTGAATTTTTTATGCGCCCCATAAAGACCTATGTCTTGCGCCAAGGCCGTATGTCGGAGAGCGAAAAGCGCAGTTATGCAGACTTGCATCAGGTTTGGTGCATTCCCTTTGAGCATAAGACACTTAATTTTACCGAGATATTCGGAAATACAAACCCCGTTACGATTGAAATTGGCTTTGGAATGGGACATGCCACCGCAGAGATTGCAGAAAAGAATCCCGAAATGAATTACATTGGAATAGAAGTTCATAAGCCTGGGGTTGGACGCTTGCTTGGCGAAATAAAAAGACGCCAGCTAAAGAACCTTTTCATAATAGAGCACGATGCCCTGGAAGCACTGGAAGTAATGGTTCCAGATTCTTCTATAGAAGCATTCCATATATTTTTCCCCGATCCCTGGCCCAAAAAGAAGCATCACAAGCGCCGTCTCCTTCACAGGCCCCGTACAGATCTGCTTTCCCAGAAGCTTGCTTCCGAAGGCTACCTTTATTTTGTTACGGACTGGCAGGAGTATGCAGAAGATGCCCTTATGGAGCTTAGCCAAACACCAGGCCTGCACAACCGCTACGAATCCTTTTCTCCGCCACAGGAATGGAGGCCAAGGACAAAGTTTGAGCAGAAAGGATTGGATGCCGGTCACGGTATCTACGAACTGATTTTTGAGCGCGACACAATTTGAGGTGCAGGCAATGGATCTTTTTGACGTTGATGAGGCTGCTTCCAGAAGCGACAAGGCTGTAAGCAATGCCAAGCGTATCGTTGAACTTGAAAAACTTATTGTAAAATACCAAAAATCATATTACAACGGCGAAGGTGAAATTTCCGACGCAGAATTTGACTCTCTCTGGGACGAGCTAAAGCTTTTGGATCCTCAGAATCCCATTCTGCACAAGGTTGGGGCAGACAGCGGAAACTTTGAAAAGGCCCCCCACGTAATGCCAATGGGAAGCCAGGAAAAAGCCGCAAACCCGGAGCAGTTCTTGTCTTGGGCGCAAAAGCACAAGTATGACGAGTATCTTGTTGAATACAAGCTGGACGGTGCAAGCCTTGAGCTACAGTACAATGGCGGAATCCTCGTAAGGGCTGTTACCCGCGGTGACGGTTCAACCGGCGATGTTATTACCGCAAATGCCGTAAAGATGGACGGTGTAAAAAAAGAGCTCTATGATGCAGACGGAAAATTGTCAGATTTTACCGGTGGTGTGCGCGGTGAAGTCATAATGAAGCGCTCTGTTCACAAGAAGTATTTTTCCGACAAGGCAAACTGCCGCAATGCCGCCAACGGTCTTATGAAGCGCAAGGACGGTACTGGCAGCGAACACCTAACACTTATAGCCTACGACGTGTGGGCAACGCAGGGAAGTCAACCCTATAAAGACGAAGAAGAAAAGCTTGCCTGGCTAAAGAAATATGGCTTTAATACGGTTGTGCTTAAGATTTGCAGTGATGCAGACCAGGTCATCGAATACCGTGCCAAGGTTATGGAAGAGCGGAAGAATCTGGACTACGACATTGACGGTCTTGTAATAAAGGAGCGGACGGTAAACCACGAGGATGCCCTCCGTGCCCGCCCAGACCGCCAGATTGCCTTTAAATTCAGTTTGGAAGAAGCCGTTTCCGTAGTAAGAAAAGTTGAATGGAATGAATCCGGTGCAACCTATACTCCGGTAGCGGTTTTTGATGCTGTGGACCTGAATGGAACCAGCGTTCAGCGGGCTAGCCTTGCAAACCCAAATACAATTGCCGCTCTTGGCCTACAGATAGGAAGCCATGTTATTGTTGTTAAGCGCGGAGAAATAATCCCCAAAATAGAAAGCGTTGTCCCCCAGGAAGATAAGTCAGAAAAGACTTTTCCTGTTGAGCTTCCCGTAAAATGCGAGACTTGCGGTTCCACTCTTGTGAACGAGGGTACAAGGCTCTACTGCCCCAACAAGTCCTGTTCAAAAAGAATCCTTCACCAGCTTTTAAAGTGGGTAAGCGTTGCAGACATTCGCGATCTTGGCGATACCCTTGTGCGCTCGCTTTTTGCAGACAAAGTGCTCAATTCAATTTCGGACATATACAAGCTGGACGAGGCTGTGCTAAAGCCCTATTTCTTGGGTCAAGAAAGTCTTGGAAACGAAAAGGAATCACTTGGCGCAAAGAAAGTTACCCTTTCAATACAAAGCCACAGAAAGCTTAGCCTTGCAAAATTTATTGCCGGCTTTGACATAGAAGGAATAGGCGAGACTGTTGTGGAAAAGCTGCTGGATGCAGGCTACGACACTCTGGAAAAACTTTTTGCAGCCTCACAGGAAGAGATTGCTGGCGTATATGGCTTTGCAAAGGTTATGGCACAGATTCTTGTTCAGGGGCTTTTAGAAAA
>JAGCWT010000080.1 GCA_017961705.1 Treponema sp. | reverse complement strand
AGCGAGAGCCTGAAAAAGTAGAATACATTCTTTCACGATATCTCAAACTGAATAATGTGGGTGAAAAAGATTTTTACTTTGATGCGGCAATAAATCATGCAAAATGCGCTTTCGTAGAGGAAAAATATGGACTTGCGCTAGAACGTCTGGTAAATCTTACGGACAATAAGACTAACTCGGCCGCAGTATGGAATAACATTGCCCTTTGCAATGCGAATGTTGGAAAACTGGACAGGGCAGAAAAAAATATTGCAAAAGCCCTTGAGAAATTTCAGGAAAAAACACCGAACATTGCCCCAAACCCAAAGCAGCTAGAAATCATACTCACAAATTATATGCGCATATTGAATCGCCAGGGAAAATACAATGAAACCATTTCCCTTTTTGAAAACACAAACGGAGCAAAAGATTTTGAACTGTCAGAAGAAAATTATCTGAATTACTTTGCTGAATGGAGAAAAGCTCTTCTTGCCACAGGCAATTTTGAGACATACTTCAATTTTCTTTTGCCAATATTTATGCATGATTCTGACAATCTGACACTGAAACTGTTTGCCTGTAACGACCTGCTCCGTCTTCTTACTCTTGTTGACCAAAATACACCGCAAATGGAATCCTGTCTTGACTTTCTGATGCAGATACACAGGGATTACCCTCATGGAAAGCATAATATACAGGTTCTAAATAATATTGTCTTTGCATATCTTGAAATGAATAAATGTATTCCAGATCATATACTAAAAGCATTTATCCCTACAATCGGACAAAATCCATGCAATACGGCAACTTACGGATTGTATCTTTTACGAAGAAAGGGGCAGACTGAACGTGGGCTTTCGTACTATGACAAGGCAATCTCAATGGCACAGAAAGACTCCGCCTACACTAATATGATAGAAGAACTACGCTTAAAAAAGAATATCGAAAGTGCTCGCTGCCTCATAGAATCAGGCGACCATAACTCCGCTCGCAGGCTGTTAGAGAAGTCATCTAAGCTTGCCACTAAAACTTTGAAAGGCTATCAGCAGAATATTGCCCGCCTTTTGGAAGAGTGCTGAAAAGCGGCTGCTTTCTTATAATCATAGCACCTTGATATTGATGACGTCTGGCACAGTTCTTCAAATTCGTTCCACATATTCTAAGCTTGAGTATATTCTTCTGCTGTCTTAAACTTGCCACAAGGAGATTTTTTATTACATGCCTCTATATTTTATGAAAACTGACTTTTGTGTCTAAAAGCGTACTTGCCATTAAGCCTACGCCCGATTGGAAGGGCCCGCGCAAGCGGGTTGCCGTAGGCAATGGAGGCGGAAGCCGGAACCCTGGAAAGCGGGGAATACAAAAGAGCTGGCCGGCTCCGAAGGACCGGACACAGTTCACCCGGGCATGCCGTCCAAATTCAGAATACTATATCCATTACTTCTTCTGCCCTTGTTACTGGAATGAATTTTATTCCTTCTTTTACGTGGGCAGGGATTTCTTCAAGGTCGCGCTCGTTGGCCTTGGGGATTATTATTGTCTTTATCTTGTTGCGCTTGGCGGCTACGGTCTTTTCGCGGAGGCCTCCAATTGGAAGCACCTGTCCGGTAAGGCTAAGTTCGCCTGTCATTGCAAGGTTTGCCTTTATCTTTTTGCCACGCAAAAGTGAGATGAAGGTTGTAGCCATTGTAATTCCTGCGGAAGGTCCGTCCTTTGGGGTTGCGCCTTCTGGAATGTGCAGGTGGATGGTGTTCTTTTCGAACCATTCGCTGTCCTTGTACTTGTGCCCAATTGCGTACTGCTTGGCCCAGTTCATGGCAATTTGTGCGCTTTCCTTCATTACGTCGCCCATCTGCCCGGTAAGCTGGAGTCCGCCCTTGGAAGATTCAAAGGCAATGCTTTCTATTAGGAGGGTGTCACCTCCCATGCTTGTCCATGCAAGACCGATTGCGGTTCCCGGGACAGACGCTACTTTTATCTGGCTTTCGTCAAATACGGCTTTTCCAAGGTACTTGCGCACTTCTTTTGTGTCTATGCTGAACTGCTTCTTTGCAAAGGCCTTGCTGATTTTTACCTTTTCATCATGCCAAACCTTCTGCCTTTCTGAACGTAGAGCTTCCTCTTTTTGAGCCTGGCTATTGTTCTGCACCTGAACTTCTGGAGCAGCTCCCTCTTTTGCCACTCCGCTCTTTTCTTTTTCTCCGTTAAGGGAAACTGCTGCTGCAACTGCCTCGTTAACGGCCTTAACCGCATCCTGGGGACTTGCAACTGTGCTTACCCTGCTCTTCTTGGAAGGCTTTGCGCTAACCTTACCGTCCGGTATGTCTTCCATAGTTGGCATCTTTGGCGGAGGATTGTCCTTTTCGTATTCTGCCATCAGTTCGGAGGCAAGCTTGCGGTTTATCTTGTCTATGCACTTCTCGTAGTTACGCACGCCTGCTTCACGGGCATATTCGGTTGCAATAAGGCTTAGGGCTGCCTTGCTGTACTTTACCTGATTCTTCTTAAAGCCGTTCTTTTCCAGGTTCTTGGGAACAAGGTACTTGGAGGCAATCTGAATCTTCTCCTGGTCAATGTAGCCTGAAAGTTCTATGACTTCTGCCCTGTCGCGGAGGGGTCCGGGTACTGTGTCCAGGGTGTTGGCGGTAAGGATAAAGAAGACGTTGCTAAGGTCAAAGGGAAGGTCTAGGTAGGTGTCGCGGAAGGCAACGTTCTGCTCCGGGTCTAGGACTTCCAGAAGGGCTGCAGACGGGTCTCCCTGTGCAGAGGCATTCATCTTGTCTATTTCGTCTATCATAAAGACAGGGGCCTTGGTCTTTGTAATCTTGAGTCCCTCTATAATCTGGCCTGGCATTGCGCCAATGTATGTGCGGCGGTGACCCTTTATGTTGCCTTCGTCATGCTCTCCGCCAACGCTAAAGCGGTAGAAGGGTTTGTTCATGGCACGGGCTATTGAGCGGCCAACGCTGGTCTTTCCAACTCCCGGTGGCCCAACAAGAATCAATACTGAACCCTTACCGTCTCCCTTTAGGCGGCGGACTGCAAGGTATTCCATGATGCGTTTTTTTACGTCATCAAGGCCATAGTGGTCCTTTTCCAGAATCTTCTTTGCTTCTTCAAGGCTGTAGAGCTCCATCGGTTCATCGTTCCAAGGGAGGGAAGAAACAAGGTCCAAAAAGTTGCGGCTCTGGTTGTATTCAGGGTCGTGGGGATCCAGCAGCTGGAATTTTTCAAGCTCGGAATAAACAGTTTCCTTTACTTCGCCGGTAAAATGGAAGGCATCTATCTTACCCTTGAACTTTAGGTAGTCGTTGGTCTTGGGGTCTGTGGAAATGCCCAGCTCTTCCTGAATGGACTTCATCTCTTCGCGGAGGAAGTAGTCCCTCTGGTTCTTTTCCACCTTTTCGTTAAGCTCGTTCTGAATCTTCTTTTGTACGCGCAAGATTTCCTGTTCCTTCTTAATGTAGACAAGAACATGCTCCATTCTTTCGCGGACGTTGAGCATTTCAAGGACTTTCTGCTGCTCCTCCTTGTCTATGTTAAGGATGGATGCTATAAAGTCCGCAATTTTACCCGGGTGGTCAATGTTCACCATGTTAAGGCGCATTTCCTCGCTGAACATGGGGTTGTTTTCGCTTACTTCCTTCATCTCGCTGATGAGGGCACGGGTAAGGGCTTTTACCTCAAAGGTGTCACCGCCAATGTCGTCCAGGTATTCAACTGCGGCAACCATGGGGGTACTGGCACTGAGTGTCTTGCGTATCTTAAAGCGGGCAATTGTGCTTACAAAAACATTTATTCCGCCGTCGGGAATGTTAATCTTCTTTATGATGCGGGCAACGGTTCCAACATCGTGAACGTCTGCAAGGGTGGGTTTTTCAACGTCATTCTTGAGCATGACAATACCTATGCAGCCGTCACCCTCGTAGGCTTCCTCCACAACCTTTGTGTCATCGGGATTGTTAATCATAAGGGGCGTAAAAATGCCCGGAAAAATAGGCCTTCCGCCAATGGGAACAATAAATAGCTTGTTGGGGAGTTCCTGCTCCGCCGGCAGTGAGGATTTATCTGAATTTGTCTTATCGCTTTTCATACATATAAATATAATACAAATGACAAAAAAAGACAAATTTTCTTAAATTTATGCACCCCCTGCCCCTGTGGGAAAGAATGGGAATCAAAAGGATTTATTCAAATTTTATTCGAATTTATAGATGCTTTCTTCTGCCCAGCTGTACTGGGACATGTATTCTCCGTGGAACTGGTCGGATTCATTCATCGGTTTTCCGTTCAGGTAATCAATGAAGTCACATCCAAACTTTGTAAAATCTGCGGCATAGGTGTCTCCTGAATGGATTATTATGTCCGGGGCACCGGCAGCTTCCAGTGATTTCTTTAAGTCTGCAAGAATTTTTGTCATATAAGACTGTGTGTTTCTGTCGTAGCTTGAATCTTCAAAGACTACCGCGGCAATATCTTTCCGGCTGCATGCAGAGCCCTGGCGGTCAATCAGAAATGCCAAAAATTCCTTTGCCTTTGAGCGGGTAAATTTTACGGCAACACCGTCTACAAAAAAATCAAAGCTGCCGAAGGTTTTTGCATAGAATTTAGGCTTCTGGCTGTCTTCTGCAAATGCGGTTTTCTGAAGCTTTTTATAATTCTCCAGTTCTTCCAGAACAGCTTCTTTTTTTACCGGTTTTAAAAGATAGCCGATTGCATGATTTTTGAATGCTTCAAGCGCAAACTGGGGATACCCGGTCGTAAATACAACCGCAGTCACAGGGGAAATTTCATGAATTTTCTTGCAAAGCTCAAGCCCTGTCATTTCTGGCATATCTATGTCAAGAAATGCAATCTGCACCGAATTTGTCTTTAAGAATTCAAGAGCCTCCTGAACTTCCCTGAACCCCGTCGCTTCCTGAATTTCGGGAATTTCACTTATTGTTTCCAGAAGGTCGGAAAGAACATACTTCTCATCATCAACACAAATTACTTTCATTTTGGAATCCTCATCGTAATCGTAACGCCTTTTTCTGGTATGCTGTCTATCTTGAATGTACCGTGAACAATCCGCTCTATTCTTACCCTAGTATTCGTAAGGCCTATATGCGTACGGCTTCCGTTGAATTGCCCCTTGTCAAAGCCTTTGCCGTTATCCTGAACCACTATGTTGTGGAAAGATTCATCCGCAAAGGTATGGACAAGAATATGACCATCCTTTCTGTTTCTTACCCCGTGGCGAACCGCATTTTCTACCATGGGCTGAACAACAAGAGCCGGTACTTCAAAATCTGAGTCTTCGATGTTGAATTCAAAACTGATGTTGTCAAAGCGGAGGGTTTCTATCTCTGCGTAAGTCTTTGTATGCCTAAGCTCCTTTTCAAAAGGAATGGTTGTTTCCAGGCTGGAAAAATCCATATTGCACCTAAGGTAATCTGCAAAATTTGTGATTGTTTTTGCCGCAAGGTCTGGATCTGCACGGCACAAAGCCTTTATTGTCGTAAGGGTGTTGTACATAAAGTGAGGCTGAATCTGGCTTATCATCACCTTGTTTTTGAATTCTTCAATTTTGAAGCCAAGATTTACATGGATGTTAATGTAAAGAATGATTATTACTGCAAGAACAGACATATACATTAGCGAAAGTGAATGCGATGCGTTCTGAATGATTATTGTAATAAGGGGAACTATGGCCATAAGAATATAGGGCAACTTGATTTTTACAAGGATTTTAACGGTGCAGGCATAATAAAGAAGCACAAGGCACACGATTGCAGGAAAAATGTACTGAAGGTAGCTATACTTTCCAGAAAAATACTTGGCATTTGAAACGGTGTAATAGAAACCCAATTTTATGTTCAGAAACACACTAAGATAATACGCTACTGCCGCAATCCTAATTCCGTAAAGAACAGGCTTTGGAATGGAAGTCCTAATGTTCATTATTTCTATTTCTGAATTCCAGAAGAGTTGGAAAATTATTCCCGCACAGACCAAGAAAAGAGCATTACTTACTATTAAAAGAAAATTGTAGGAAAGTTTTCCAGAGATAATCCATGAAATGCAGTCGCTAAAGAGAATCAGATCCTCAAAAAAAAGCAAGAACTGAAAAAGGCTCCTGAATCTGCTTTTCTTTTCACTGATAATAAGGGAGACGTAAAGGAAGGAGCATACGGCCATACCGGTAAGTTCCATTGAAATGTTTGCGGCCGCTTCTGTATTCTCCTTTATTGTTCCCCCCGGAATCAAGCTAAAGAAATGAAAATGCTGGCAGCAAAACAAGGCTAAAACAAAAAACACAAGCGTAAGGAAAAACAAGCCCCATTCAGTGATATTTTTTTCTTTCATACAATAAATATACAACATTTTGCCTTTTTTGTCCTACATCTGGCAACATCACTTTTCTATACTAAGGCCATACTAAAGAAACAGAGGTTGCCACTAAAAGGCAGCCAAGGAGTAAGACAATGAAACACGGCATTTTCTTAAAAATGGGCTTAATTGCAGCAGGATTGGGAGCATTCCTTACAGGATGTTCAGGAATATGCTCTGATTATTCTAGCAGGGAGGCCAGCATTGGCAACACCTCGTCAATCAAAAACAGGGCGGCTGTAGAAAAGCTTGCCTACATGGGAGGTTCGGCTGTTTACAATGCAAACGATCCGTCTTCAACACAGCTTGCAAAAAACGCAGTGGTTGCTGTAAGACTTGGCAAGGTTGAAAAAAATAACCTTGGCGGTGGCTTTGTAAGCTATAAAAACTCAAGCACAGATTACACACTCGGCTTTATTGAAGTTTCAGATGTTAATTCTGACTGCATAAGCTTTTCCTACAATACCTTTGCAAATGATTCAAACGAATCTTCTTATGCAGGCTACTTTATAGTCAGAAACGGAGAAAGCTGCGACTTAAACGGCGACGGTGAAACTGACGTAAAGTACGAAAAAGGCCGCAATGGCATAAAAAACACAAACTGGCTCACATTCATCAACAACGCAGAAAAGGACACTTCATCGCTTTTCGCCATTATCCCGGACCAGTATGAAAACCGCACCTATCCTTCAGGGCTTATCGGAATCAACTCAGACGGACGTTCTGTTGTAACAAAGAACAACGTAAGGACAAAGGGCCGTGCCATTGTTGCAAACATATCCTACGGTGATTATGTAATTGACTCTGACACAAACAGTTGCCAGATTTATGTTGGTTCACACATCTCCAGCCGCTCTGCCAGGGCTTTGAATGACGGTGAACTTAAGGCCATAAACACCGGTAAATCGGCAGATGTCCAAAGCCTTTTGTTCAAACCCCAGGAATTTGACGGAAGCTATTCAATTTCTGAATTGCTTGGTAAACTGCCGGCTTCTATTGTAACAAAGAGCTATGCCGATATGTCTGTGGTCGAAGCAGTTGGATACTTGAACACCCTTATTGCCCGCAAGGACTTTATAGAAAATCTTCTTGCCGCTGAATCAGGAGACGCTGTGGAAGAAATCAAACAGCAGCTTGCAATGAGGCCTGTTTCCTGTGAAGAAGAAAGGGTTCTGTTCAACAGACACTCACTTGCTTTGGTTTACCCGGATTTGTGCCCAGACTTTAGCCTTGCTTCAAGTTCAATGAGCGTTGTATTCCCTTGGCTTTACGTTAGCTTTGGAGAGTTGCCTACAGAAGAAGAAATCGAAAATAATGCCAGCAGGGAACGCAGCATTAAGTCTTCTTCTAAGGTTGTTTATGCAAAGGAATATGAAGATTATCTTGCAAAAAGGAAGGCAATCGAAGACGGCTTTAACAAGCTTTCAAGTTTTGATGTTGCACCATTGATCGGTTCAATTATTGGAAACGGACAGCTTGCAAGCCTTATGAACCAGACAAAAATCAGCCTTAAGGTTGGTGTTGACGGCAACTTTAGCATTGCATTAAGCAACATTAGCGCAAGGATGAAGCTTTGTGTACTTGCTTCTGTAGATGTTCAGGACAAGCTTTCATACAACGTAAAGGGAACTTCATTGTTCTCCAAGAAAAAGGCAGAAATTACTTCTGTTGAAGACTACAAAAAGAAGTTCCCCAATTCATCCATGTCTGAAGATGAAATCAAGAAGGTTTTCATGCTCGACGAAGATGCAACCAAAAAGGAATGGGGAATCAACAAGTGGTATTTCAATTTTGCAAACGACGGCCAGACGGTAAATACGCTCGGATGCATTTACCCAAGTGCAGATGCAAAAGACTTCCACGTAAACTTCCAGCCGGTAAAGGCACTTCCTATCGTAGTAACATTCGACGGAAAGTTTGACATTCTTGCAAAAATGAATGCAGTAATTGAGTTCAAGAACCTTTATGCAGGCGGCATTTGCGTGTTCGGTTACGAAGTAAAGTTTGGTGCAGACTGGGGATTCAGAGAATGGTATACATTCTTTGGAGAAAGAATTGCTCCAAAAATTACAACCTTCTACTTTGACTGCTATGGTAAGGGAGAAAAAATAGCAGAAAGTGCTTCTTACTTTGGACCAAAGGAAAAAGATGATTCAAAGACTTTGATTGGTGGCGGCGTAATGGCACAGATTATTCCTGTTGTCCAGATACGCGGCGGCATAGGAATTGGAGGAGATGCCTATGTTGTTGAAGCAGACTTTACAGCAGGCGTTAAGTTTACAGTAGCAGCCCCGGTTGCAGGATACATCGGCCTTTCATGGCAGCCTTCAACAGGAGACTTGATGCTGGTTGCGGAATCAGGCATGAACATAGTTTCTACAATCGACGTAGACCTTCAGCTGTATGTTGATCCGCCGCTCGTAAGCGCAAAAAGGTGGCACAAAGATATTTACAAGCTTGGAATAATGAGATGGCAGATTTACAAGCTCCGCACAGAGGGCTGGAATGTTGTCAAGAAAGAAGGATTCAAGGTTCTTGAATAGACCGTGTTTTTATAAAACTGAATAACAGTTTTGGCAGGTTCTGGAAGAGATTTTCAGAACCTGCATTTTTTTTACAAGCTAATGTTTTTTGCACTTGTGAGGAAGAATCCTCATCATGGAAAAGTCACCCTTGGCATTTATTTTTTCGCCGGGTTCAAGGGCATATATTTCTTCCGCCTTTACGCTCTGACCGTTAAGACTTCCATTTCCTTCTATTATAAAAAGAAGTGTAAAATCTTCCACGCATCTTGGAGAAGAAGCCTCGTCCGCTACCCCTTCGTACTGGCCTTCCACAAAAATCTGCTCAAGCGCAAAATATGGGCAGGAAAATACACCGGGAAATGCAGAAATGCTTCTAACCGGGCTGTCCTTTATGCAGGCAATGGCCTTTTCCTCGTGGCATTCGCGCCCCCGCCCCCAGTCATAGAAGCGGTAGGTTATGTCGCAAGACTGCTGAACTTCCAAAAGCCGTAAGCCTCCGCCTATGGCATGGACGGTTCCAGAGGGAATGTAGACAAAGTCACCCTTCTTTACGCTTACATAATTAAGGCAGTCCTGTATGGAATTTGCCTTTATAGCCTTCCTAAGCTCGCTTGCGGTGTAGACTCCGTTCAGTCCGCAAACAAGGCGTGCATCCTTATCTGCATCAAGCACATACCAGCACTCGGTCTTACCGCATGCATTTTCCCCCTCGTAAAGCCTTGCAGTTGCATCATCGGGGTGAATCTGTACGCTAAGAGTATCGTTAGCCTGAATTACCTTTACCAAAAGCGGATAGCTTCCCCCGCAGAACTTTTCAAAGGCATCCTGCTTTCCGTTGGGATGGGTGGAGGCAATCCAAAGCTCGTAACCCCATATCTTGTCTGATTTTATGGCTTTTAGTGCAAGCATTTTGCCCCCTAGTTCTGCCAAAGAGTATCCGGATAGTAGCCGTCCGCAATCTTCTTTGCAATGGCAGCCTTTACAATCTCGCGGTCTTCTGGATAGGTCATTCCAAACCATTTTTCACTTGACGTAAAGAATTTTATGCTGCCCTCCCCGTGCCTAACAATGTCGCTTGCCGCAACAGGAAGAAGGGCCTCTGTCTTGGGCTGGTCAAGGGAAGTTTTCTTAAAGTTGTCCCAGTACTTGTGGAATTCCTCAAAAGCTTTTAGGCTAAAGGCAAAAAGGTTCATGCTAACCCATTCCTTGCCGGTAAATTCCACCTCTTTTCCTTCAAATTCGCTTATGATTTTACCGTTTACACGGCCAATTTTTGTGTGTTCGGTAATGGATTCAAGGTAGCCGTCCTTTACAGAGCAAATGCCCCTGCTTACGGTTCCGCTGTCGCTCATGGTGTTGCCAAGAACGTAGCCAACCATTGCATGTTCCCTGGACTTGGAATCAAGAGAGCCCAGGTATTTTCCCAGCACGTTGAATGCCTCGCGCCCATAATAGTCATCGCTGTTGATTACCGCAAATGGAGAATTTACCTTTTCCTCCGCACACAAAACCGCGTGAATGGTACCCCAAGGCTTTGTCCTCTGAGCAGCACGCCCAGCTTCCTCTGCCGTCAAAAGCGAATCCATGTTCTGGAAGACGTATTCTGCATCCATATTGCGGGCAACACGGTCAAAAAGCCGTTCCCTAAAGTCTTTTTCTATGTCCTTTCTGATAATATAAACAATCTTGCCAAAACCGGCATTTTTTGCATCGTATGCCGCATAGTCAAGCAGGCACTCTCCGTCGCGTCCAACAGCATCAATCTGCTTTACGCCACCGTAACGGCTTCCCATACCCGCCGCAAGCACTACTAAAGTTGGTTTCATTACTCCTACTCCCTTTTGTTCAATGTTATTTTATCTATTCTAACACTTGAAAAGACTAAAGGCAACATAAATAACGATTTTGTCTTTTTCCTCTTTTTGCGGCAGTTTCTTTTGCTAGGGGCTTTCCGGGGTTCCGTGGGTCCCTGCCCACTCCATTGCCGGGGTTCGACTGGGCTCACCCAACGGCAACGGCTTCGCCGCCCCTCCAATCCCGGCCGTGCCTTCTTTTGGGACAGAGCGTTTTTTATAGCAGTACTAGACTAGAAAATTAAAATGTCCTATTTTAATATTGATGGCAATTGCAAATAAACATTTGGGGTAAATAATGGATAATGAAATTATATTAAAACATGACTTTTCATGTCTGATTGAAAAACTAAGAAGCATCCAGATTACAGACTCCAGAGATGACATAAAGCATAAAATAAGAAGTCAGTTGCCAGAGTTAATTGGAAATCTTGCGCTAATATTTTTATGCCCTGAGCACCCTGCAAGAAACCACTGGGCTGGAGAAGTCATTGCAAACATACTCCCGTATAACGGTCTTAAAAACAAGAACAATAAACTTCTTAGACCGGCAACTTATTATGATTTTCTTTGGAAAGAGTCTGTTTTTGTAGACTCACCGACAAGTTTTGATGAACTGTTAGAAACAAAATTCAAAAAAGAAAACATAAACCTTACCAAAGAAATGACAGAAAATGCCAGAGCAAAAGTTGAAAACTTTATGAAATGGCTTGCAACTGAATTATCAAAAGAATGTGTAACAAAAGACAAAATCTATGAGAAATTAGGGGCAGAAGAAGAATAAACTTGTTCAGAAAATAAAATTTCCGAACAAGCTTTTACAATCCCTTGTTTCTTTTAGGACAGAGCGTTTTACCTGACAACAGAAGAATTTTTTATAATTTTAGTCAATTACTGGCTTAAGGGTAATAATTTTTGTACCGTTGCAATAAATTGTACACAGGTGCATGCTGCTCATGTAACCAAAACCACTAGTGCCGAGAACGTAACCGGTAAAATCACATACATTTGTGGAGGTTGTAAGTGTAACTTCTCTTTTATCTTCTGAAGAACAGTAACCTAGCTCTTCGGTGGTTTTAAAATACCACTTGTAAGTGCAGCCTGGCAAATTTCTGCTCAATGACATGATATTGTTAATGGTTGGAGTATGAAAAGTCAAATTTGAAAGCTGAACATTTGCCGCATTCTCCTGACCGCCAAGAATTGTAACTTCATCGCTTACGCCAATCGTGCAACTCACAGGGGCGTAATCGAATCCTAGATTTTGTAAGCATACAACCCGCACTTTTGAGCCAGCCCTTATGCCGCCAAATTCCACTTTAATTCCAGCTGCGGGAAAATTATCCTCTGAAAAGGAAATGGTCTTTTTTGCCTCGTAGTCACCGGTTACAAAAATGGTCATTGTATCCGTAGGGTCTCCGATGTCGCGGGCGGCAAGTCTTTGGCAGACAGAGGACGGTATGTTAAGGCAAACACTGCCGTCGTCTTCTTGGTGGGAGCAGGATTGCATGAAAAGCAAAAGCCCTGCTGTAAGACAGAGTTTAAATATTCTTAAAAACAAGGGGGGGGTAATTTTCATTTTTAGCCTCCATAGTGTTGGCGTTTACAATGTTTTCTTAGCCTTTATTATAATGCCAATCTTAAGTTTTTCAAGGAAATTTTATTTTTAAAAGAAGAGTGCCTAGTTTTTTTTGTACTTGCCCACCAGCCTAGCCCCGATTGGAAGGGTTGCGAAGCAAGACCGCCAAAGGCGGGCCGGAGCGACAGCGTAGCCCTGGAAAGCGGGAAAAAATTGCATCCTTGCAATTTTTTACCCGTAAGTTTTCTTGCGGAAACTTACCGTAATTTTACGCTAACAGATGACGCGCCGTCCATGGCGCTGCTTGTTTTAGACAGGGTAAAAATTGCGAGGATGTCTGACCGGCCTCGTAGAGCCGGGCACAGTTAAACCATGGCCTGTGCTCCTAATTTTAGAAAAAAATCTATACGGAAGCCAGCGTTTCTAGAGCAACTTTTATCATGTTGGTAAAGGAAGTCTGACGCTCTTCCGCAGTGGTTTCGCCGCCCAAAAGGATGTGGTCGCTCACGGTAAGGATTGCAAGTGCCTTTCTGCCAAATTTTGCAGCAAGCGTGTAAAGCTCCGCAGCTTCCATCTCTATTCCCGCAACACCGTACTGGGCCCAAAGCTTCCAATTTTCCTTGTCGTCGTAAAAGTTGTCGCTGGAGACGCAAAGCCCAACCTTGTGCTTTAGCCCCATCTTTTCTGCCTGAAGGTCTGCCTGCTTTAGGAGCGAAAAGTCTGCGGCCGGTGCATAGTGCATACCGTTAAAGCGGTGGGTGTTCATTGAACCGTCTGTACAGGCTGCCTGTGCCAAGAGAACATCGCGAAGTTCAAGGTCTTTTTGAACGCTGCCGCAAGTTCCAACACGGATTGCATTCTGCACACCGTAGAACTTAAAAAGCTCTGTTGCGTAAATGGAAATTGAAGGCTGCCCCATTCCAGTTCCCTGCACGCTCACCAGCTTGCCCTTGTAGGTTCCGGTAAAGCCGTACATTCCGCGCACTTCGTTGTAGCAGACAGGATTCTCCAAAAAATTTTCAGCTATGAATTTTGCCCTTAGCGGGTCACCGGGAAGCAATACGGATTCAGCGATTGCACCCTCTTTTGCATTTATGTGTGTACTCATGTTTTTATTATAGCACTAAAAGCCAAAATTGAAAACTAGAAAATTTCTTATAGAAATATCATCTTTGTGCATTTGATTAATACACCTAAATAATACATAGCAATAACTACATACGCAATTATTTTTAATCGTTTATTGTTTGCTATTCTTTCAATAAAAGCTACGTTTCTTATGGACAATAACAATATAAAAATCAACCCCATTGGGATTAACTGTTCTTCCAAATATTTTGCAATGTTAAGCATTATCTGTCTTCTGTTCATTTTTAGATTCAAGTTTGCAAAAGTTCCGTCGCCTTGTGCTAATATTCTTTAACATCAAATATTTTTATTAGAATAAAAACTGCAACAAAAGGAACTCCTGCCGCTATTGACATAACCGTATAACCACCGTT
>JAGCWT010000079.1 GCA_017961705.1 Treponema sp. | reverse complement strand
CATGCAAGCAGGCACTTTGTAGTCTGTACCCAAATTAGAAAAATTAACCAATCTATTTGCCGTCGTGGATTTTAACCACTTTCTGAACACGCTGAATAAATTCTTCGTCCTGCAATAAAGCTTCCACGCTTACCGGCATCCTGTAGGTCCAGTTAAAAGCATTCACGCTGCCGGGAACATTGATCCTATCCGACTGGGCATCCTCAAGAAAATACTTCTGCTGCAAATACAAATAATCCTGGAGCGGATTAATAAAAAGCGCACTGCCGCATTTTGCAGAATTTTCCATAACAAAAGCCGCCGCCTTTTCATCAAAGGGCTTGTCCGGATCTACAGCTACAGATTCATCAGCTTCACCTTCACAAGATGCCACCGCTTTTATAAAGGCCTGGACGCTCTGCTTTTCATCCTGCCACCACTGGCGCACGGTTGAACTGTCATGCACGGAAGTCGTCGCAACGCTAAGCTCCGGATATTTTTCTAGCGGATAATAAGGCTGCCCATCCTCTTCCCACAAGCGGTTCCAGCGCACAACCTTTAGCGAAAGAATCTCCAGCTGCTTAAGAACCTCTGGCATAACCGCAAGATTCACCCCCAAATCCTCCGCACAAGGAATCATTGAACTTGCGTGGACAATCGGTGTAAGAACGGAAAGCGCCTGTTCCTTCCAAAGCGAATTTTCCTTTTCCTTAAGCCCATCAAAAGCCTGCCTTAGCTTCTGCTGCTCATCCCAGCCCAAACTCTTCCATGCCGTTGAATTTTCATAAGTGTAAACTGGAATAAAAGCATTGTCCTCAATCTCTATAAGACAACGGTCATTCCACTTCTTTTCAAGCGCACGCTTTACGTTGGCATCCTTAGAAATGTCATCGCAAAAATGAATTGAATAAATGTCGCCCGAAACGCCTATGTCCTTCTTAAAAAGCCACAGTTCCTCATCCCCAAGCCGGTCTGCAAGCAGAGACAAAAAGCGGTGTGCCTCATCGTGGTTCCAGGTAATGTCTTCTATTAAGCCCGTAGGAATGTGTGGCTGGGAAAGCCAACGGAGCCTTGAATCGTCAAAGCCAAGTGCATTAAGCTCCTTGCGGGAAATAGAAGCGTAGGGTTCCGTATGCCCAA
Organism: Treponema sp.; assembly: GCA_017961705.1. Classification (GTDB taxonomy): domain Bacteria; phylum Spirochaetota; class Spirochaetia; order Treponematales; family Treponemataceae; genus Treponema_D. Next base: position 1,304 of record JAGCWT010000079.1, on the reverse strand, counting down.
GATATGCCGAACCTTCCCTGTCCTTTACAGCCCAAATCCTAAAGAAGCCCAAGATGTGGTCAATCCTAAAGGCGCTGTAATACTGGGAAGCAGTCTTTATGCGGTTTTTCCACCAGTTAAACTCGTCAGCCTCAAGACGCGCCCAGTTGTAAGTGGGAAAGCCCCAGTTCTGTCCGCTTGGATTTTCACCGTCTGGCGGAGAACCTGCCCTCAAATCCTGGTTAAAGAATTCTGGCCATGCCCAACAGTCGGTGCTGTCTTCATTCATCAGAATTGGAATGTCGCCCTTAAGCAAAATGCCCTTGGACTTAACATAGTCGGCAGCATCCTTGAACTGCTGGGCGGCACGCATCTGGCACCAAACAAAAAAATTGTGGCTGGACTTAAGCGCCTTGTTCTTAAAGCGCAGCATTATCTGGTCGCGGCTAAGCTTCTGCAAATGCTCATCCCAACTTTTCCAAGAAGCCTGCATTGCAGAATCCTTAAGATTCTTAAAAACCGCATAGGCAATCACCCAGCCGTTTTCCTCAGCAAAATTCTCCAGTTCAGCCTTAAATTTTATGGCAGAAGCAGAACCGTCCCCTGCATTTACAACATTAACACCTGTCTTGGAAGCAGTCTTTTTTCCCTCGGCAAGCTTTTCCGCATGGGAATAAAGCAAATGCAAAAGCTTGTATTTTTCCTGGGTAAGCTTGTCGTAGTCAAAGCGGTTCTTGTATTTGTTGGACTTGATATAGGTCTTGTAGGCAGAAGCAAAAGCCTTGTCGTCTTTTAAAGCCCCCTCAAATTCCGGAAGAGACTCAATGCGAATGTAAAGAGGATGCAGGGCAAATGCAGAAAGCCCCGAGTATGGGGAAGACTGCGTGCCAGTATCGTTCACCGGCAGAAGTTGAATTACACTAAAGCCGCATGCCTGGCAAAAGTCAGCGAAGGGTTTTAAAGCCATAAAATCACCAACGGCTTCGCAATCTTTTGTGTACAATGCCGCCAGGGGAATAACAACACCGGTTCTCTTTTCCATAATTATTTTCTATTATATCATGACAATAATTAACTTGCCACAAGTTTTTCCATTTTTTGCAAAAAAAATTGTTTTTTTAAGGCTCCTTTTAATATTAAACCAAAATTAAAATATTTTTTATGCTTTTTTCTTTTTTTTGCGGCACTTTTTTATGCTGTCCAAACATTTCCTCAAAGAACATCCATTCCTTGTGTGTGGCCCTTCCGGGGCCCGCTAACGCTCGGCCCGCCGCAAGCGGCGGTCTTGCCTACGGCAACCCCTCCACGGCCTGCCGCGCCTTTGT
>JAGCWT010000078.1 GCA_017961705.1 Treponema sp. | reverse complement strand
TTTGAACAAGTCCCTTGCCACGCATCTTTTGCAGCAGGGGTAAAAAATCCGGCCGTTTTGCAACAAAATCTTCCATAGGCTTAGTCTGCTGAACTTTTGCAGAAATTCCTTCCATTGCCAAAAGGAATTCATTTATGCTCTTGCTGTCTGTCCCGGATGGACGCGCTAGGGAATGAATTTCCTGCATATACTGCCATTCAAGTTTGTTTTTGCACACGAGGGGGCGGGAAGAAAGCCAGGCGCATCTTTTTATGTTTAGCGGAGACTTCCATTCTGCATTCCGCCTGCGCTCGTATTTTTCCACCGCATTTTGTACAAGGTCGTGGGGAACCGTTGGCACTGGGGTTTTAAAGTCAAACCATTTGCAGACATTCATGCCAATCTTTTCTCCGTGCATCCATGAATTTAGCGCAAGGTTCAGTCCCCTGCCAAATTTTTTTGAATCACCTTCCCCCTTAAAGTGCATTCCGTTTTTTGCAAATAGGCCGGCTCCCTCTTCTTCAAAGGGGTTAAGTTCCGGGTAAAGGCCTTTTTTCCATTCGTCGTAGATTCTTGAGTGGCGGGTAAGTACAAATTTGTGCCAGAAGCATGAGTCCAAAAGTCCAAGCTCAAAGAACTGCCTTAGCGTTTCCATGGAATTTATTGTGTCCTGTGGGCTTTCGCCAAAGTAGCCGTAAATCATGTAGGCGTGGATTAGAATTCCGGCTTCCTTAAAGGCACAGCAGGCGCTTACTATTGAATCCAGGTCTGTTCCCTTGCTTATTTTGTCCAAGCCGTTTCCGGTTGCTATTTCTATTCCACCGCTTACACCTGTTAGGCCTCCAAAGCAGAGAAAGTCTGCCATGTCGCGGGAATAAACTTTTTCGAAGCGGACGTTTCCCCAGTAGGAGAGGGGTGAGCCTTCTTTTAGGTTGCATTTTGCAAAGCGGATGCTTCCTGCTGGCGGCAATGCCTCGTCTACAAAGTGAATGCCATACACGCCCTTTTCTTTTGCCTGTTCCAAAAGCCCTGAATACAAGTGTTCGATATTTGTCATTTTGTAGGAACACACATAGTCCAGGGTAACGTCGCAGAAAGCGCATTTGTGCCAGTAGCAGCCGTGGGCAAGGTAGGCCTTTATCCAGCTGCCGTCTGACCATAGCCTTTGCATTGGGTTTGTGTCGTCTGCCATGCGGGGGTAGAGCGAAAAGTCTATGTCTGAATAGTCGGGGACAAGGCTTGTGGTTACCTGGTTTTCAAAAGCGGCCATTTCGCTGTTGTCTTCGCTGGGGGCTATTGTGCTGCCGTCTTTGAGCCAAAGGCGCATTTTGTATATTCCATTGCCGGTGGGGGTTGCGCTGCCGGGGAAATCTTTGCCAGAAAGGATTCCGCTGCCAGTGGGGGGTGCGTTGCCAGTGGAGGTTGCGCTGCCAGTGGAGGTTGCGTTGCCAGTGGAAGTTCCGCTGCCGGTAGAAGTTCCGTTGCCGATGGAGACTCCGCTGCCAGAGAAATCTTTGCCAGAAAGGATGCCGCTTTCCAAAAGCTGCTTGTAGGAACCGTAGCCCCTGTCCAGTGATATTGCGTCTGCATAGCGGGCAAATTCGGGTAAGTCAAATTCCCTAAGTTCCGTGTTTATGAAGCCTCCGCCAAAAGAAATGAATACTTTGCTTCCGTAGCGTTCCTTTAAAAACCTTCCGGTAAAAAGCGCCGGCGTAAATGTTCCTGCAAAAGGAAGTGAAATGCAGACAAGGCATCTTCTTCCCTCGTTTGCTTCCCCAATGATTTTTTTGTCTTCGCTTCCTCCTGGACAAAAGAGTTGCTCCAATGCTTTTGAATAAAATTCTTTTAGCACAGGTGAATCAAGTGAGCCTTCTATTTCGCCAAAAGTTTTTTTTCCTACCGCAATGGATTCTGCGTAGCGAATTAGGGAAAAGTCCTTGTCAAAGGTAACGCTTATGTAGTCGGCAAGGTCTTCCAGGGCTGCTCCCGCCAAGTTTCTTGCATCATCTGCTGTGGGCATGGAATCAAGCTTTTCAAGATAGCTTTCCATCCGCATCCCTCGGGGAACAAATGGAGAAAAAACAAATTTGTGGGTAAGTTCGCGCGAAGATGATTTGGACCCGTCGCGAAGGATTTTCATTATTGAATCTATCCATAAAATCCACAGGTCTTTCTGAAGAATGTATTGCTTAAGGTTCTGTGCCGCAAAGTCTTCACCGTTCTTTGCAAAACCATCTGCAAGCGAAAGGGCCTTTTTTTCCGTAAGTTCAAAGAGCCTTTCCAAACCGCTCTTGCAAAAAATGCGGTCAATCAGTGCTATGCTAAGGTCGTGCCAGCTGGAGCAGACATTCTGGCTCTTAAAAAAAGCGCTCAGGTATGCCCCCGAAGGATATGCAGTATTCAGTTGAACAAGCGGCGGCTGAATGATAATTGCCTTGTGTTCTGCGCAGGAAACTTCCATTTGGACAGTATAGTTTTTATCGGTCTAAAACGCAAGGTAAAAATGAACTTGCCGTGTGGACTTTTGCAGACGTAGCTTTTATGGACGAAGTCTTAAGGACGAAGTCCTGCTTGCTCTACCATTTTATTCCTTGGCTAATTCGACTGACCATTCCTTTGCGTCACCGCCGTTTCGCCCTTCGCTAACGCTCATTGCCGCTTCGCGTCAACTTCGGGGCTCCATGGTGGCGTAGGTGCCGGTCCGGCTCTGGGGAGCGGTTAAAAATGTTTCGCTTGCGTTCAAAAGATAGGATTTGGGAGTTTTATTCCAATATATAATTATATTCCTTATGCTCAATTTCAGGAAACCTTGTAGAATCAATATAATCATTCCTTGAAATTACAACTGCTTTTGTGTAATCTAAACCAGAGTTTGTTTGAGGATTGCTTTCATAACAATCTCTTGTTTTATGCAGGTTTGTTCTTATGGGAATTGCAAATTTATTCTTTTCAATTTCTATTAAAAGTATAATATAAGGACGGGTTTCGCCTTTTTTCATTATTTCTGTGCAATCCTATATTTTTGGTAAAATAATGATGACAAATACCTTAATTCCATTTTCCCCACCTATAAAAAAAGCCCTGTAGTTGCCTACAGAGCTTCCTCAATCGAGCTTTATTTTTTAGCCGGGTCAGGCTCTCCGACCCCAATCATCTATCGGAACTTATTTATTTAGCCAGGACAAGCCCTATGTCCTCTATCTACCTAAAATATATGACATTATTGGTGAAAAGGCAACTCTTTACACAATTTCATGCTGCATACTGAATTTGTTTCAGGAACTGTATAAGCTACAGCTTTATTTTTACAGATCCCGAATCAAGTTCGGGATGACGCTTTTTTTTGCTAAGATGAATCCGTTCCCTGAGGCTCTCGAAGGGAACTTGTTTGCAAAGGAGCATCGGCACTTCGAGAGCCTCAGTGACCGTGTTGCGGTACAAGTAGTGTGTCTTGCAAAGATGTGCCGCTCCCTGAGGCTCTCGAAGGGAGCATTTTGCAAAAGAGACGGCGGCCCTTCGAGAGCCTCAGGGACCGGGATGCTTTGCTATGGAATGTGGTTTGCGCAAGGTTTAAAAACAGAAAAGGCCACTGGGGATACCAGTGACCTTTTTGGTTAGGTTAGTGTAGTGTTAGCTACGCTAGGCTTAGAACCATACAGAGAGTGCTACAGGAACAGTCCATACGAACTTAGCGTCTTTTCCGTCCTTGAGCTTTCCATCCATACCAGCGAAGTTACCGCTGTTTGTCATACCTTGGAAAGCAACTCCGATGTAACCGTTAGAAGATACGTTCTTTGTTACGCCAACAGCAAATGCCATGTGGTCAGAGTTCTTATCCTTCTTTCCGTCATTTCCAGACTTTGAAACATAGCGGAAGTCTGCGTTCATTGCAAGACCGTCGCCGAGGTCATAGTCTACGCCTGCACCAGCCTGGAAGCGTGGGTCAACCTTTTCACCGTAGTATGTGAAATATGCACCGCTTGCAGAAACCTTAAGCTCTGGCATAACCTGGTAAGAAACACCAAGGGCAACCTTCATGTTCTCTTCCTTAGCATTATTTTTCTTTCCGTCCTTGCGAACGTCATAGCGGAAGCCAACACCTGCGAAGAGGCCTTCTACAGCAAGAACGTCGATTTCTGCTTCGAGGTCGCAGTTGCTGTTTCCTTCTACTTCTTTCTGAACCTTTTTAGCTGCATTCTTTGTTGCATAGAGTGGATTTCCGGCTTCGTCATAAGCAACTACAGTAAGTGCGTCGTTAGCTGCGACAGCTGCATCATATTCATCTTTTGTAGCTTTCTTACCGTCTACTGCATAGTCGATCTTACCAGCACCTTTTCCGATGTACTGACCTTTAACCTTTACAAGACCAGGTACTGTATAGGCAAAACCAGCCTGAATCTTCTTGTATGTTGTTCCGGCCTTTACAACCTGATCTGTTATTGGGAGAAGAGCCTGAACGTAGAAGTTCTCCATCGGAGTGATTTCTGCCAAGAGACCTGTCTGGTCGTTGCCGCTCATCAAGAGACCTTCGTCTCCTGCAATCCATGCAGAATTCGGGCGCTGCCAGTTCCATGAACCGTAGCAGAGGTCGCCACGGAGTGTGTTGTTGTCATACTTACCGTATGAAACCTTTACGATGTCAAGAGGCTTTACCCAGAGGTTTGCTTCGTCGCCAGAGTTAAGCTTGCCCATTGTTGAGTCATTGTAGATGCCCATGTTGAAACCTGCGTTTCCGTCAGGAGCAACAGCTGTAACGTTGAGACGTGCAGAGCGAGCTGGTGTACCCCAAGAGTTTCCAGCAACAGTTACTGTGTCTTCTCCGTTGTTTGCTACAGGTGCAGCAATGTTGCGGAGCCAAGCACCAAATGTGATACCTTCTGCGAAAGATACAGCTGCGAAAGCTGCCATTCTGTAAGTAGTATTGAAGAAAAATGGGCAAAAATGACCCAAAATGTTTAAAAATTAACATTTCGTTGGTAAATCTAACATTTTTTCGTGTATTAAAATTTAAGATTATTGCAATAAAATTTCGCCCGAAAAATAATTTTTTGTTATATTTTTGAATGACTCTGTAAATGCTTACACTGCAATAAATTGCAAGTATACGATACAATCATCTAGTAGACTTTTTAATGGTATCTTTCTGTCTGGCATTTTGCCTGCAAAACCGTGTTTTTTTAGATAAATACTTGTATTGTAATAAAATAACTTTTTTTTCTCCCAACACCAGCAATCCGCTCCCTGAGGCTCTCGAAGGGAGCTTGTTTGCAAAGAAGTGCCGGCCCTTCAACTTCGCTCAGGGACCGTACTTTGACATGCCGCTTGATGCTGCGCTGCGAGTACAGGGGCTTATGTCACCCAGAACACATTTGCGAGCAAGAAATTTCAGGGTCTGTATAAGTCATTTGACTGAATGTTTTACAGATGCTGAATCAAGTTCAGCATGACGGTCGTTTGTTGGGGTAAAGCTTTTTTTGCCAACCCAAACAATCCGCTCCCTGAGGCTCTCGAAGGGAGTTTGTGTGCAAAGAAGTGCCGGCCCTTCGACTTCGCTCAGGAACCACCCTTCGAGAAGCTCAGGGACCGTGCTTTGGCTAGGTTCGACTACGCCACCAAACAATGCTCAGTGCCCATCAAGAGCCATGCAGCAGGAAAACAAAAAAAATCTTCGCAAATGCGTCAGTTTTCGGAATTCTAATGACAAATATATAAGTATATGGAAGTAAAACTAAGATCCCTTTCGGAATTGGAAAAGCTGGAGACTTCGGAGC
>JAGCWT010000077.1 GCA_017961705.1 Treponema sp. | reverse complement strand
TTCGGCGGTGGCTAAGGCAGGTTCTTCTTCTGCGGCAGCTGTGGCATCCACATCACCTTCTAATTCACCTTCCAAAGGCACAATAGGAACAAAAGCTCCAAGTGCAGAGCGCAAAATTGGAGACATAGTGTTTACCGACGGAAGCTCCGTGCCTTACTCAAGCAACATAAATCTTACTCCCGCCCAGAAAAACGCGGCGGTTGCGGTTATTTGCTACGTTGGAAAAGACTGCTCCGACGACGGGAAAAGGCGGGTTCTAGGAATAGGGCTTTGCCAGTCAAAGGGAAAAATCCAGCTTTGCACAAAAGACGCAACCCTTGCCTACCGCTACGTACCATCTCTTTTGGCGGACAAGTTGCGCTCAGGTAGCGGTGCCTTTGCAAAGATAGGCGAAAGCTTTAGGAATAACGGCGACTGGGACGACACGGACGATGATTCAAAGTACCCGGCATTCGCAATGGCAAAGAATTACGCAAGCCTTGAAGGAAGCCATGCTGTGGGAAGCGGATACGCTACAGGCTGGTACATTCCAACAAAAACGGAAGACTCACGCATAAGAAGCTATTCTGTTCTTTCCACGGTGAATGCGGCTCTGGAAGCATGCGGAGCAGCAAAACTGGAAGGCAGCTCATGGTGGACTGTTAGCAACATAAACGAGGAAAATGGGCTTTTAAAAACAAAGGCCACCGACTCTTACAAGGCATACTTTATCCGCGAGTTTGCAGAAGGAAGCCCGGCAAAAGCAGAAGCAGCAAAAAAGGCAGCAGCAAAATACACACCGGCAAAGGGACGCTACATAGGCTCCAAGGCCCCAACGGAAAAGCGCAAGGTTGGAGACATTGTCTTTAACGACGGAAGCGCAGAACCATACGCAAAGAACCTGCTTCTTTCAGACTCACAGAAAAAGTCTGCGGTTGCAGTCATATTTTACGTTGGAAAGGAATGTTCAGATGACGGCAAGGAGCGCGCACTCGGAATTGCAGCCTGCGGGGAATGGGCAAATGTGGGCAAGAACGACCGCAAAATGATGCCTTGGTTCTACACACAGGGCAAGGACACAAACGTTGCATTCTGGCAGAACGTTGCATCTTTGCAGCCATCACGTACAAAAGACGGAAGCCAGGGGGTGCAAAAGCTCTACGACTTTATAAAAGCAAACGTTATTACTCCGGAAACAGGAATAATACAGATTGGCGGTAAGCGAGTGGTAGAAAACCAGGACTGGTTTGAATTCTATAAGACCGTATTCCCTGTCTTTGAGTCTGCTGAATATTTTGCCCAATACAGAAAGCTTCCTGTTTTGGGAACAGAATACGATGCCAACTGGTATGCCCCAACAATAGCGGAACTCAAGAAAGTCTACGAGGCAAGGGCAACGGTAGAAGCAGCGCTCTCCCTTTGCGGAGGAACAAGGCTTTGCGGAAAGTATTGGTCAATCTCCCAGTGCGAAAAGAAAGACTGGTGCGCCTACGCCTATGACTTTAGCTGGAACTCCGGGCTTGCAGAAGAAAACAAGAGCTGGCAAAACTCAAAGGTCATAGCCATAAGGGAATTTGCAGCAAAGGCACCTAGCAAGACCGCAGACAAAAAGCTCCTAAAGATAAGCAGCCTTTCAAATGTAAGCGGATCAGATCCAAAGACACTCCCGCTTCCAAATGTAAGAAGCACTGCCACAAAACTTTCATCATCAAAATCCTACATTGGAACAAAAGCCCCCTCTGCACCAAAAGCAGTAGGAGACATTGTCTTTAAAGACGGAAGCGCAAAACCCTACAAAAAGGGAACAAAACTTTCCGCAGAAGAAGCAAGCTCAGCCATAGCCGTAATCTTCTACAAGGGAAAAGACTGTTCCTACGACGGAAAGGAACGAACCCTTGGCGTAGGCCTAAAAAACGCAAGGACGGTTGGAAGCCTAACCATCCGCGACGCAAAAGGCCCAAAAATCATAAAGTCAGCAGGCAATATATGCTGGTGCACGGAAGACGCATCCGCAGCCCATGTGGACGTAGTGCCGCTAAAATTTGACCACCACAAAGACGGATCTTACGCACTCGAACAGATAGCATCCTGGCTTAAAAAATACGGCAAAAAAGACGACACCTCTGACGCTGCAAAATATCCGCTCTTCTACTGGGCAAAAAATTACGCGGGTGTAGAAGGAAGCAAGGTTGGCGCAACACCATTCGCGGACGGTTGGTATGTTCCTTCATCAAACGAAATGCTAAAGCTAAAGGAAGCAATGCAGACCGTGGACGAAGCAAGAACTCTTTGCGGTGGAGACAGCCTAAAGCAGGAAATCTTCTTTACCTCATCCACCCAAAGGGCAGAAGAATGGGATTACATTGTAATATCCGGCCGAGACGGAATCTACGCACCGCCAAAGTGGACAGCCGGCGGAAACAGCCAAACCGTGTGCGCTATCCGCGAGTTTGACTAGAATATTTCTTCTCTTCACGGAGCAGCTTGCCACGTCCAACTGTGTCCGGCACTCCGTGACCGGCCAGACTCCATGCAATTTTTACCTGCCCGCAACAGAGGAGCGCCATGGAGGGCGCGTCATTTGTTTGCGAAAAAAATACTGCAAGTTTCCGCAGGAAACTTGTGGGTAGAAATTGCATGGATGCAATTTTTACCCGCTTTCCAGGGTTCCGGCTCCCGCCTCCATTGCCTCCGGCAACCCGCCTGCGGCGGGCCCTTCCAATCGGGGCTAGGCTGGTGGGCAAGGTCGCTGCAAACGGAGAAATGTCTTTTTAGGAGGCAAGGCTTGTTTTAGAAGAAACTACTTTTATTTATGAAAGCGGCTTAATTTCAATCCCAAGTCTTTGTGCCCCTACAATAAAGCTTTGCATGTTGTCAGGCTTCCATTGCGTAGAAACAGCAATGCGTGTTCCGTCAGAAAGAAAAATCGGATGCTTGTTAAAGCGGCTTCCAGACCATTCATTTGGTGTAACTTCTTCCCACCTGCGAACCATCTTGCCAAAGCCGGGTCTTGCCATATTGTCCGGGAATGCATTTTGCAGTTCACCAAAAGAAATGCCGGAGTGCGATTCAACATAATACTTTACGGCTGCATATACAGTTGGCCCCTTTCCGCCAGCAGGACTACCGTTTACCATAAATTGAGTCGCATCTTTTGAACAAAAGCTTGGTGACTGCATGTAGGAATAATTTTGCCTTTGGGTTGGCAAATCGGCAGGTGTGCTTCCAAAACTTCTTGTTGTCGGTGAACTGTTCAATTTTACCATATTGAATAATTCAAGCATTTTCACACTCCGCAAGAACAATTCCGAAGAATCAGAATCAGCCAAAGTCGCTTGAATCGTGGGAACTAAAATTTCTTTTTCAAAATCATCATTTGCAATGTATTTGAATTCAACTTTTTCATCATCAGAAAAATCCTTGTTCAAAACAGAAAAATAATCCCGAATAGTTTCATCTGTGGCAGGATTCACTTTTGGGGATGCAAAAATAATTTCATATTTGTAGTTTGGAAAGTAAGCAAGCCCTATTAAATATGCCCGCAAAAGCTTTTTGCAAACCCTGTCTTTTGTTTCCAAGCGGCCACCATATTGCAAACCGTTTTCATGAAAGGCAACTTCAATCATATAAAGCTTTTCATTATTCGTCCCAACAACATCCAGCTCAGCCTGCTTTAACGCCTGTTCCAGCGAACTCTTTTTAAACACATCAGAAAAATCGTTATGATTTTGAATCCTGTTGAACAGGTATTCTGCCTTTTCAAAATTAGATTTTTCTGTTTTCCACGAAGCCGCAGTCTTCCAGTTTGTTTGGGTAAGAATGCACTCTTTTACATTCTTTAAATACGACTGCAGCAAAGATTCTCCAATTTCAATTTTCATATTTTTACCCCATCACTTGACTCATTTTATTCCATTAAGTCTTTTCAATGCTTCTTTAGCATCTTCTTCACCTTGCTGAGAAGCCATCTCGTAATATTCTATGGCTTTTTTTATATTTTTACTTGTTCCATCACCTTTTTCGTACATGACTCCAAGGTTGTATTGTGCACCTACATGATTTTGTTCCGCAGCCTTTGTGTACCATTCAATTGCCTTCTTGTAGTCCTGTTCTACACCATGACCGTTGGCATACATGAACCCAAGGGCATTTTGTGCAGAGGAATCCCTCTGGTCAGCAGCCTCTGTGTACAATTCAACAGCCTTATTGAAATCCTGCGCAACGCCTTGACCGTTGGCATACATGAACCCAAGGATGAATTGTGCAGAGTTTTCCCCCTGTTCGGCTGCCTTTGTAAACAATTCGATAGCCTTCTTGTAGTCCTGAGCAACACCTCGACCGTCGTAATACATGCACCCAAGATTTAGTTGAGCAGAGGCATCTCCCTGTTCGGCAGCCTTTGTGTACCATTCGACAGCCTTTTCGTAGTCCTGCGCAACGCCTTGTCCGTCGTCATACAAGACTCCAAGTCTGAATTGTGCATCGGGGTTCCCCTGTTCTGCAGCCTTCATGTACCATAAGACTGCCTTTTTTAAATCTTGTTTTACCATTTCACCGTAATAATATATCTTAGCAAGGTTGCGTTGTGCTTCTGCGTCACCTTGCTCGGCAGCCTTTGTGTACCATTCG
>JAGCWT010000076.1 GCA_017961705.1 Treponema sp. | reverse complement strand
TAACCTTCCACACCAAACCCAAATACCTCGGCTCTCAAATCCCCATCACCGGGGATGCTGCTGCATCTTGGGACTAACACAACTTATGTCAAACTGTCCCAGTCCTGCCAGCTTACGTATTGAATGCCGTTAATTATAAAAACAAAGGGGCAAAGGACATCATTATCAAGTCCAAAAAGTTTCTTGTGTAAATGTGCGTTTCAGGGTACTAAAATCAAAAAATATTAAAAAATAGTACCCTAAAACGCGATTTATGTGCTATAATTCTTTATAAGGAGTTATAGCATTTATGTTCAGTAAGGTTTATTCGCGCGAAAAATATCTGTCTAGGCTCAGGCCTTTTTATGATTCGGATGTTGTAAAAGTCATAACAGGTATCCGACGCTGTGGAAAATCATTTATATTAAAAGCTGTAATCAACGAACTTTACAAAAGAGGTGTCGAAGAATCCAAAATCATATATCTTCCTTTAGACAAGCGTGGATTTAAGAATATAAAAACTGCTGAACAGCTTGAAGAAAAAATCGAATCATTAATTACAGAAGAAGGATTTCATTATCTTTTCATTGATGAAGTTCAGAATGTGAAGCACTTTGAAAGCGTAGTTCAGGCGTATGCCGAAGAAGGTTTCTCAGTTTTTCTTACTGGTTCAAATTCCTATCTTTTAAGTGATGAGATTACCACAAAGCTTACAGGGCGATATCTTTCTTTTGAAACTTTTCCTTTGGATTTTTATGAATTCCTTGAGATGAAAAAATTCTTCAAGCTTATAATTGATTCCGACATTGAAAAGGAATTTAATGAATATATTTTAAATGGCGGATTTCCAAAAACGCTGGAGTTTCCAGATATAAATGCGCGGCAGACATATACTCGTGGAATAATTGGTGAGATTTTTGAAAAAGACGTAAAAACTAGAAAACGAATTTCAAATATTGCTGTCTATGAGCGGGTCCAAAGTTTTTTGATCAATAATTTTTCAGCTCCGTTTTCAATTTCAAATCTAATCAGTTGCTTGAAGTCTGAAGGTTTTTCAACAAAACCAAGTACTGTCCGGGGCTACATTGAAGATTTACAAAAAGCAAAAATTGTTTATGAATGCAACCGTTTTGATTTGAAAAGCAAAAAATCAATCAAGCGTGAGCAAAAATATTATCTTGCAGATATGGCAATATATTTTTCAACAAATACTGATAATCGTAGGAGTTATGGACCAACTCTTGAAAATCTTGTTTATCTGTATTTGAGGAGTCATGAATATGTAGTTAGCGTAGGAATAATTGGTAGTTTTGAATGTGATTTCATTGTTCGAGATAAGAATCAATCATATGCTTATGTTCAGGTTGCATATACATTGCATGGCGAAGATGATAAAGCCACAGAAAAAATAAAAGAACGTGAGTATCGGCCTTTTAGAAGCATAAAGGATGGTTACCCGCGCTATATCATTTCGTTAGACAAGTATCCAGATCAACAGGAAGGTGTCCATCACATAAATGCAGTTGATTTATTCCTTGGAAAAATAAAAATTTAGTCTTTTAAAATTATGAGTGCCGCAGAAAAAAAGCCTCTTGCCTTAAATACAGGGGATTGCCGTGTCTTTCGAAGCGATGGTTCTAGCGGGCACGGCAATGATACTTGTTATTTTTTGTTCAGTTTATTTGTCGGTTTTGCTGCTGCTTGCGTTTGCGAGTTTGGCACCTACAAAGCTGTTCAAGAGGTCCTTGGGGTTTATGCCGAGGCTCTGGCCCAGGGCTTCGGAAATTTGAGTGACGTTTTTCATGATGTCGCCCTGAAGCTGGGATGAGTCTCCGCCATACATGTAAATCTTGTCCACGTTGGAGTAGGCATTTCCTGCGGCCTCGGCAATTTTGGGCAGCTGTTCAAAGTAGAGTTTGAGTGCCTGGAGCTGCATGTCCTGTTTTGCGGCGTCACCGTATTTGGCCATGGCTTCTGCTTTTTTGTTTAGACCTTCTGCTTCTGCTTCTAGCTTTGCCTTGATTGCGGCTGCTTCTGCTTCTCCCTGTGCCTGGGTTGCTTCTGCGAGGGCTTTCTTACCGGCCGCTTCGTTTTCCATAAGAGCCTTTTTACCGGCTGCCTCGTTTTCCATTGCCTGTTTTGCGGCTTCGGCCTGCTTTAGCTTGGTGTAGGCGTCTGCGTCTGCCTGCTTCTGGATTTCGAATGCATCGGCTTCGGCTTTCTTCTGCCTGCGGTAAAGGTCTGCGTCTGCCTGCTGCTGGGCGGCATACTTGTCTGCGTCTGCTGTCTTTTTGACTTCTGCTTCGAGGGCTTTTTCCTTAATGGAAACAACCTTTTCCTGAAGCTCAATCTCTTTGTCCTGGCGGGCAATGTTTGCCTCTACCTCTTTTACTTCCTTGTCCTTTCTCTGGACTTCCGCTTCGATTGCCATGGCTGCATCTGCCTTTGCGGCTTCCGTGTCTGCCTTTGCCTTTAGGGAAGCTTTCTTGAGGGCAAGTTCATTCTGCTTCTGGGCAATTTCTAGTTCTGCGGCAACCCATGCGTCGTTTGCGTCTTTGTCTGCCTGGGCCTGGGCAATTTTTACTTCCGCTTCTGCTGCGGCCTTTGCCTTTGCTGCGTCCTTGGAGATGGATACTGTGTTTTCTATACCAAGGTTGTTGATTACGTCGTTGTCGTCCTTGAAGTTCTGGATGTTGAAGGTGGTAAGTTCAAGTCCCAAGTCCATGAGGTTGGGCTTTACGTTTTCTGCAACTTTTTCTGCAAGAACCTTTTTGTCTCCCTGAATCAAGTCCTTGAGCTTTATCTGGGAAATGATTTCGCGGATGTTTCCTTCAAGGACAGGGGTTACGACAGATGCTATGTCTTCCGTTGAATAGCCGATGAATTTGGCGGCGGCCTTTTTCATTATTTCGGCTTCCTGGGAAATTGCAATGTTTGCAACAGCGTCTACCTTGATGTTGATTGCATCCTGTGTTGGAATTGAATCCTTGGATACAAAGTCAACCTGGATGTTTTCCAGAGTCATGTAGTCAATGCGCTGCAAAAAGGGAATTACAAAGATGGCTTTTCCGGTAACGGTCTTGTTTCCAAAGGGACCTACGCGGATACCGATTCTGTTTTTGGGAACCTTGCGGTATGAACAGAAAAATAGAATGAAGAGAAGTGCGCCTGCACCTATTCCGATGAATGGCATGATAAACCTCCGTTTTTTTTAATTTATGTGAACAGTATAGCATTCATGGTTTCTTCTAGCAATAGAGGCATGGAATATTTGCAGATGGTAAATGTAACTGTTAACAAGAAAGCACTTCCATTCCCGGCAGAAACCGCGTCAAAAAAGCCGAGCGCGGATATAAGGTATCTGACTCCCTTCGGGGCTTGAAGCTACGCTGCCGGGTTCGCACCGCGCAAATGCTTTTTTGCCACCACAACGCCACGCACTTGCTACCGTTGTGTGCCTCCATTTCAGTGCTTTCTTAATATATTCTTGCATTACAATTCTTTGCAATATGCCTCTTTGCGTACAGCATATAGAGCCTACCCCCGAGTGGAAGGGTGAGCGACAGCGAAAACACGCGCAGCGTGGTCGGAGGCGAAAGCCGTAGCCCTGGAAAGCGGGTTAGCAAATAGAGTGCGGTCCAGAAAAAGAAGAAGAAAAAAATGATTTTAGAAAAGTTCCAGCTGGCCGTTTTCCTGGAAGAAGAGTCCGTCCTGATTTTGCTTTTCTATGTCTTTTTGGACGGGGCGGGTGTCTTTTATTATGCGCTTGAAGAGTTCCATGCAGACCCGGGCATCGTCGTGGGCACGGTGGGCTTCCAGCACCTTTATGTTGAGCAGGGTAGCAAGGTTCTGGAGCTTGTACTGGCCTTCGAGTCCGTTTTTGTTAAGGTTGGGGTAGGCCCAGCGGGAAAGCGGCAGGGTGTCTATGACCGTGTTTTTTAGCGCGTCCATGTTCATGCGCTCGAGCTGAGTGTTTATGAAGTACATGTCGAATGGGGCGTTGTGGGCGATTAGGATTACATCGTCGCTTGAAAGCCAGCGTAGGAATTCAAAGGTGACCGTTGCGGCGTCGCTCTGGTTTTCCAGCATCTCTGGCGTTATGTGCGTAAGGTTTTGCAAAAATGGTGTTACGGGTACGGGCGGTTTTATTAGGGAAGAAAATGGCTCCCCAATAATTCCGTCCCTGTTGAATTTTACGGCTCCTATTTCCATAAGGTGGTCGGTTGCCGCATGCAGGCCAGTAGTCTCTGTGTCAAAGGCTGCAAAAATCTTGCCGGAATAAAATTCCCGCGCAAGACTTCTGTAGTTCCTAAAAATCTTAAGGCCACGGCCGTGCATTTCTTTTTGCCTTTATTTTGCTGCGTCAAGAACTGCGTTGATTTCTGCTGAAATCTTTGCAATTTCTTCTGTTGCGCTCTTCTTGGCTTCTTCGAGGGCTACGTCTGTTTTTGCAGAGACAGGAACCGCACAGTTGATGTAGAACTTGATCTTTGGTTCCGTTCCGCTTGGACGTGCGCTAACGATTGTTCCGTCTTCCAGGAAGAACTGGAGTACGTTGCTCTTTGGCCAAGGCAGGTTTGCTTTTGCGGCAGGATTTGCAGGGTCAAATTCGATTGACTGCTGTACGTCGCGGATTTTGCAGACTTTCTTTCCACCCAAGGTCTGTAAGCCTTCCGTGCGGAGCTTGGTCATGATTCCTGTCATTATTGCAGGGCCCTTTACTCCGGGGAAGTACTTGCTTATTGCTCCGTCCTGGAAGTAGCCGTTTTCTTTGTACATGTCATTCATGCGTTCAAGGAGGCTCTTTCCCTTGCTTGCCCAGTAGAGGGTCATTTCTGCGCACATTGCTGCTGCGGAGATTCCGTCTTTGTCGCGGCATTCTGTTTCCACAAGGTAGCCGTAGCTTTCTTCAAGGCCAAAGACATAATGTTCCTTGCCGGTCTTTTCCATCTGGCCTTCATCGAATGCAATCCACTTGAATCCTGTAAGGCATTCCTTTACCTTTACGCCGTAGTTCTTTGCAACTGCGTCTACGAAGGGGCTTGTTACGATTGAGCGGATGAGTACCGGGTTTGCAGGCATCTTGCCCAGTTCCTTCTTGCTAAGGAGAACGTAGTCTGCAAGCAGGGCACCCATCTGGTTTCCTGTAACGAGGACATAGTTTCCGTCCTTGTCCGGGAATGCAGTTCCAAAGCGGTCTGCGTCTGGGTCTGTTGCCATAACAACGTCTGCCTTTTCCTTCTTTGCAAGCTCAACCGCCATCTTGAGTGCCGGTGCTTCTTCTGGGTTTGGCTTTTCTACGGTTGGGAAGTCTCCGTTTCCTTCGCGCTGTTCCGGTACGGTGATTACGTTAAGTCCAAGGTCGCCAAGTACCTTTTCTACGTGCATTGCGCCTGTTCCGTGGAGAGGTGTGTAGACTACCTTTACGCTGGATGCCTTTTCTTTGATAAGGTCCGGGCGGTAGAGGTTTGCCTTTATCATTGCCTGGAATTTGTCGTCAATTTCCTTGTCGATGAGTACGATTTTTCCAGACTTGATTCCTTCTTCGCGGGAAACAAGCTTTACTTCTTTTACTGCGT
>JAGCWT010000075.1 GCA_017961705.1 Treponema sp. | reverse complement strand
GGTAAAAAATAAAAATATTTGAAATTTTATTTGACAGGATTAATCAACACGTGTTACAATGTGGTTAGTAGGAAATTTGGAAACGTTTTACATGAATAAAGTTATAAAAATATGTGCAAAATGGAAGTTTTGTGCGGAAAAATAAGATTTTATTCAAAATCCGTATTCAAAGCATTTCCTTTTGACTTTTTTCGTGTAGACTAAAATAGGTGGAGTTAACGGAACTTCAAAAAGACCGGAGTTCCCTTTAATAAAAGGCACGTATTTCGTAGGAGGAAATATGAACAAGAAGTTGGTATCGGCTGTGGCAGTTCTTTCTGCCCTCACACTTGGTTTTGTTGCAACAAGCTGCAGCAAAAAAGACGCTGCAAAGAGCGGAAGTTCTTCTGAGCAGATTACGCTTACAGTTTGGGAATCATTGAACGGTCCTGATGAATTTATTAAGCAGGCCGGTGAAGCTTACACAAAGACTCACCCCAATGTAAAGGTTGAATTTGTAAACGTAGAGCTTGGTGATGCTGCTGGTCAGATTGCACTTGACGGTCCGGCTGGAGTTGGCCCGGATATTTTTGGCGCACCTCACGACAAGCTTGGCGAATTGGTTAGCGGTGGCCACGTTGCACCAACAGTAAACCCTGATCAGGTAAAGGCTGCTGTTCTTGGTGCATGTTCACAGGCTGTAACATACAACGGAACAATGTACGGCTATCCTGTTAGCGCAGAGACTTATGCTTTGTTCTATAATAAGGACCTTATTTCTGATGCAGAAGTTCCAACATCTTGGGAAGGTCTTGCAAAGTGGGCAAAGGACTTTAACGCAAAGAACCCTGGCAAGCGCGCATTCATGATGGACGTAGGAAACGGCTACTACACAATCACATTTACTACAGAGAACGGAAACCGCCTCTTTGGAAAATCAGGAACAGACACTTCAACATCTTACCTTAACACAGAAGATTCTATTAAGGGTATGAAGTTCTTCCAGACTCTCCGTTCAATCCTTGACGTTCCTTCTGCTGACCTTAGCACAGGAAACTGCGACGCTGCATTCCAGTCTGGTACTGCCGCAATGCACATCACTGGTTTGTGGAACGTAAAGCCTTTTGAAGAAGCTGGCGTAAACTTTGGCGTTGCTCCCCTTCCATCTCTTCCTGGAGACAACAAGCCATCCGCATCATTCAGCGGTACAAGATGTATGTTCGTAAGCGCATACTCAAAGAACCAGGAAGCTGCAGCAGACTTTGCAAGGTTCCTTATTTCTCCAGAGATGCAGCAGCTCCGCTTTAACATCACTGGTGCTATGCCTTCAATCAGCACAGAAGTTAACAGCAAGTACATTCCTGGCTTCCTTAAGCAGCTTGACTATGCTTTCCCAATGCCTTCAATTCCACAGATGGGCGGATTCTGGGATGCAATGGGTAACGCTTCCAAGAACATCTGGGACGGTGCAGACGTTAAGGGCGAACTTGATGCCGCTAACACTGTAATCATCGGTCAGTAAAAGCAAAGGGCAAAGGCCGCGCGTTAGAACGACAAGTTTTTGCGGTCTTGCCCTTTTTTGTTGGGGCGTTACGGGGCATTAGCAAAAAAAATTGCCCCGTAGAGAGGGTAGGGCGCAACGAAGTGCGACCGCAGGGGGAGACTTCCCCCTCCTTATTGCCCAAGATGAGCGAGTTCGTTAATTTCATTAAGACAGGAGTAACAATATATGCAGATTGAACCTGACGGAAGTTCGGGCAAGAAAATTACCGTAGCGGCATGCTGCTTTATGGGACTTGCCCACATACTCTATTTGAAGCAGTACATAAAAGGCTTGCTGTATGCACTCCTTGAGCTGCTCTTTATTGTTGCCATACCATTTTTTGCAAAGAAGTTGTTTCAGCTGGTAACGCTTCCCTACAACCGCGAGCAAAAAATGTTTCCAGTCTTTATGCTGATTGACGGAATCCTTGTCATATCGGTTATCCTTATTTTTATTGCGCTTTATGTTATTTCTGTTAAGAGCGCAAAAACTTCGTACACTGATTATTGCCGCACCAAGCGCATGGCATCACAAAAGGCTTCTCTTTGGGAAGTTACCAACCGGGCTTTTCCAATTACAGGTCTTGCTCCCTGCCTGATTATGCTTTTGGTTTTTGTAGTTGCACCGCTTGTATTTTCCATTAGTGTGGCTTTTACTAATTTTTCGGGGCCAAGTCATGCTGTTGCAAACGACGTGGACTGGGTTGGTGGCAATAACTTTAAGGAGCTTTTGCTTGGCGGCTCAACATGGTCAAAGGGTTTTGCCCGCATAGCAATATGGACTTTGGTCTGGGCTTTCTTTTCCACATTCACATGCTACTTTGGCGGCTTGCTGGTTGCCGTTCAGCTTAAAGAAATCGGCGTAAAAATTGCGGGTGTCTTCCGCTTTATCTTTATACTTCCCTATGCAGTTCCTTCCGTAATCACAATGCTTGTATGGAAGAACATGCTTAACGGAACATTTGGTATAGTAAACAGAACGTTAAAGTCCCTTGGAATCCTTGGGGCAGATTCAATAATCCCCTGGCTTGGAAATTCAACGCTTGCAAAGGTAATGTGTATTGTCATAAACCTTTGGGCTGGATTTGGCTACTTTATGATGCTTACCATGGGAACAATGACTGCAATCGGAAACGACCTCTTTGAGGCTGCAAAAATTGACGGTGCAAACAACCGCCAGATTTTGCATCACATAACCCTTCCGCTTGTAATGTATCAGACAATGCCGCTTATCATCATGAGCTTTATGCACAACATAAACAACTTTGGAATAATCTTCTTCCTTACCGGAGGACAGCCTGCGGTTGCGGATTCAACAATAACCAGGGCTGGAGGAACGGACATTCTTGTTACATGGATTTACAACCTGACGATTACGCTTTTAAAGTACAACTACGCGTCTGTAATTGCAGTTCTAATCTTTGCGGTACTGGCACCGTTTGCCGTTTACCAGTTTATGAATACAAAGGCATACAAGGAAGGTGAAGTATGAAAAGAGGAACTCACGTTATTTCTTCGCTCAACAAATTTGTGATCTATACGCTTTTTGTTCTTATCGCTTTCTTTGTATTCTATCCGCTCGTCTATGTTGTAAGCGCTGCCTTTAGCCCTTCCAACAATATTGCGGGGCTTAGCATAATACCTTTTGGCGACGGCTTTACCTGGAAGCATTTTATCTACCTGTTTACCAAAACCCAGTATTGGCTCTGGTTCAAGAACACGCTTATCATATCGCTTTGGACTGCCGTACTGACGGTTGTAATTGCATCCCTTAGCGCATACGTCTTTTCGCGCTTCAAGTTTGTCTTTAAGAAATCGCTTTTGATGAGCCTGCTTATCCTGCAAATCTTTCCGTCTTTTGTTGGCATGATTGCAATTTACGTAATCCTTTACCGCATCAACGGACTGGACACACTCTGGGGACTTGTGCTTGTCTACGTAGCGGGAAACATTCCCTACAACACCTGGATGGTAAAAAGCTACATGGACACCGTAAGCAAAAGCCTGGACGAAGCAGCCCGCATAGACGGTGCAAGCCACATGCGCATCTTTGCCACGATAATCCTGCCCATTACAAGGCCAATCATCACCTTCCTTGGCATCTCAAGCTTTACAGGCCCATGGATGGACTTTATCTTCCCCAAGCTGGTTCTCCGTTCACCAGGAAAGCAGACCTTGGCATTGGGACTCTTCGCATTTGTAACCGACAAAAAGAACGAGTTTACCAACTTTGCAGCCGGTGCCCTTGTGATCACCATACCTTTTGTAATCTTCTTCCTCTTCACGCAAAAGGCCATGATGATGAGCATGGGAACCGCCGGTGTAAAGGAGTAGGATTTTATTTCCTTCTCTTGGAGCGTATGGAATGGTTTAACTGCGTCTGCCGCTACCCGGCAGCCGGTGCCAATTTGAACCCGCTTTCCAGGGTTCCGGGGGCCCCAACCCCCTCCATTGCCTAAAGGCAACCGCTCCGCGGCCCTTCCAATCGGGGCTAGGATTGTTTTGTAAAAAGCAATGCAGGAATTAGTTTCATGCGCAACGAGAGAAATATTCTGTGATGAGCATAAAAGCAGGGTTTTTAGGGGTGCAACCCCTAAAACGTGCTAGGAAAGTAATAAACTTTATAAAGCAGTGAGGATATTTGTGATGCCTCATAATACCGGGTTCTTAGGGCGGAAAGCCCTAAGCCGTGCCCGAGGAAAAGGGGTGGTTTGGAGGGGAGAAACCAACGGGCTTCGGACTCTGAGTGGGTTTCTCACCTCCAAATACGGGGTTCAAGGGAACGC
>JAGCWT010000074.1 GCA_017961705.1 Treponema sp. | reverse complement strand
GCCCACTTTGCCGCCATCTGGGTCTTGGGCTTTACGTATGTTACGATTTTCTGAATGTCAAGGTCGTGAATGTCCGGGCCCCAGTCAGGCTCATTGGTCTCGTTAAAGATTTTAAGGCACTTGAGCCTCCACTCCTTCATCCAGGCGGGGTCATTCTTTTCCTTACTGATGCGCTCTATAATTGACTCGTCAAGGCCTTTGCGGACCTTAAAAAAGTCCTCGTCCTTTTCTTCGTAGCTAAAATTGTATATTGACTGGTCAAGGTCCTTAACTTCGGTTCTTTCTTTTTCTGACATTACGAAAGGCCTCCGTTTGCCGCGTTCATCTTAACGGCATCCATTGCAGCCTTTGCAGCAGCGGCAAGACGTTCCCTGCGCTCGGCATCCTTAATTTCCTGTGGAATGAACTGGTCAAAACCTTCCGCATTAATTTTCTGAACCAAAGAAGCATCGCCAGAATGAACTATGCGTCCCTTTACGATGATGTGAGTATAGTCAACGTTAAGGCTTTCTAGAATCTTTGTTGAGTGGGTAATAATAAGAAGGGCACCATTGTTCTTCTTCTGGTATTCCAAAATGCCCTTGCTAACAGTACGGACAGCGTCAACGTCAAGGCCTGAATCCGTCTCGTCAAGGATTGCAAGCTTGGGCTTAAGCATCAAAAGCTGTAGAATCTCCGACTTCTTTTTTTCGCCGCCGGAAAAGCCCACGTTAAGGTCGCGCTCTGCATAGGAAGAAGCCATGTTAAGGACAGACATTGACTCTTCCAATTCCTTCTTAAAAGCCATGAGCTTTATCTTCTGGCCTGAAATTTGCTGCATGGAAGAGCGTATAAAAGATTCAAGTGAAACACCGGGAACTTCAAGCGGATCCTGGAAGCTAAGGAACATTCCTTCCTTTGCCCTGGCGTCCGTAGAAAAAGGTGTTATGTCCTTCCCGTTAAAAAGAATTTTGCCGCCGGTAAGCGTGTACTCCGGGTTGCCCATGAGGGTGTAGCCAAGAGTAGACTTGCCGGCTCCGTTTGGTCCCATAAGGACATGGGTTTCTCCGCTATTTATATTCAATGAAACATTGTGAAGTATTTCCTTTGCACCGATGCTTGCGCTCACGTTTTGAATTTCAAGCAGATTTTCCGCCATATGGGACTCCTATGTACTTAATTTTCCGTAAATTTGGCAACAGTTTAGCACAAAACAGAATCTATTGCAAATTCTGCAAGAGCCAAGGGAATGCCGCCTCAAAGTCTACGCCGTACCAGTTGTGGTCTGTGTGGGCAATGGTCTTCTTTATGGAAAGAACCGTAAAGTCTGCCGCAAGCTTAACAGCCTCTTCTAGAGATTTTCCAAGGACAACAGCGCTAAAGGCAACGGAGGCAAAGATGTCTCCTGTTCCGTGGAATTTTACCGGGACAAGCTCGTGGAAGTATTCTGTAAAGGCACCTGTAGCAGAATCAAATGTGATTACGCCGCAGAGACCCTTCTTGTAGCCAATGCCCTTAAGGATAACCTTCTTGGAGCCAAGCTTTGCAAGTTCTTCCATTAAGTTCTTTATGTATTTTTCGTCGTAGTCTTCACCGGGGTATGGCTTGTCCAAAAGGAGGGTTGCCTCGGTAATGTTGGGGCAGATAACGTCCGCAAGACCGCAGAGTTTTGCCATTGCAAGGGCAAATTCGCGTGTAAAGCCTGGATAGAGCTTTCCGTTGTCTGCCATGCAGGGATCTACAAAAAGAGTCTTTCCCTTGCCAAAGTCCTTAAAAAGCTCCTTCATAAGGTCAAGCTGCTCAAAGGAGCCAAGATAGCCGGTATAAATGCCGTCAAAGCCTATATTCTGTTCCTTCCAGTGGGATGTAATCTTGCTGATTTCGCCTGTCAGGTCGTGGAAGGTAAAGTTCTTAAAGCCAGTGTGGGTAGAAAGAACTGCCGTTGGTATGATTGCTGATTCAATGCCCATTGAACTAATGATGGGGAGAGCTACGGTGAGAGAGCATTTTCCTACGCATGAAATGTCCTGTATTGTTACGATACGTTTCATACAAAAACCTCTGTTTTTAGAAATTGAGACACTATAGCAGTTTTTTCATACTTGTTCAATAGGTATTTTATTTTAAGCTAGGGGGAGACAACAAACAGAGCCTACGCCGCCATGGAGGGGCCCGCCGCAGGCGGGTTGCGGAACAAAGTGGAGCAATGGAGGGGTTGGGCCCCCGGAACCCCGGAACGGCGGTGACGAAAGAAAACGTTCGGTCGAATTAGCCAAGAAACGGATGGTAGAGCTGATTGGGCTTTCGTCCAGAAAAACTATTCTACAAAATAGGTCTTCATGAGGCCCTTGCCCTTCACTTCTATTTCCACACAGTCGCTATATTCGATTAGACCCTTTGTGCGCTGGTAGACGTTTTCCGTAACGTGGATTCTGCCAGGCTGACCGGTGGATTCCATGCGGCTTGCAACGTTTACCGTGTCGCCCCAGATGTCGTAGATGAACTTGGACTTTCCGATTACACCCGCAATGAGAGGCCCGCAGTTTATGCCTATGCGCATCTGGAGGCTAAAGCCTGTCTTTTTGTCAAAGTCAATTATTTCTTCCAAGAGCACGCGCGAAAGGTCTATCATTTTTAGTACGGCGGAATTGCCCAGAACCGACTCGTCAAAACCGCAGGCTGCCATGTAGGCATCTCCAATTGTCTTGATTTTTTCTACGCCAAACTCCAAAAGCCTTTCGTCGAAGCGGGAGAAAATTTCGTTGAGCATCTTTACAATTTCGTTTGCGCTCATACCTGTGGAAAGTTTTGTAAAGCCTACGATGTCTGCAAAGAACACGCATACGTTGGAGAACTGCTTAGCTATCTGGCGGCCGGGGTTTTCCGTAAGCTCATCCGCAACCGGTTTTGGAAGTATGTTAAGCAAAAGCTTTTCTGCCTTGTCGTTGGCAACTTCAAGTGCGTGTGCCCTGTTCTGAAGCTCGACTGCCTGTTCCTGCAGCTCTTTTGTCTGGGCATCAACTTCGCGTTCAAGCTTAATCTGGTACCTCTTTAAGCGGCGGAACCTTGACCATATTCCAAGGGCGGTAACGGAAACCAATGTAACTGCACACAAAAGCCAGAAGTACCACAGCTGCCAGAAGTGGGGCTCCTTTATGATTGTAAGCTCTGGAGACGGGTCGCTTAGTATGTTGTCCGTGTTTGCAGCCTGAATCGTAAACTTGTATGTGCCGGGCTTAAGGTTTGTATAGGAAACAAAGCGTTCTGCAGCCCAGTCTGAATAGCCTGTGTCAAAGCCCTCCAGCTGGTAGCGGAAGTTCATGTTCTCGGAAGAAACAAAGCTTAATCCTGTAAAGTCTATCCTAAGCCTTTTTGCATCCGGCGGCATTACTACCGTAGCGGTGCGCGTGTTGTATTCGGTTATGTCTGTGTCTATGGAAATTGTTTCCACCTGCACTATTGGCTTTGCCTTGTTGGACTTTCCCTTTACCGGGTCATAGATTGCAAATCCGTCTATGAGCGTGAACCAGATGCGTCCAAGGCTGTCCTTCATGGAAAGGGACGTGCTTGTAACACCGCCGGAAAGAAGTCCGTCTGAGCGTCCGTAGAAGCGGGCGGTAACCCTGGGGATGTTTTCATTTGCGTAGGAGTTGAGCTCTTCCATGGAAACGCTTGCAATACCGCGGTTGCTTGTCATAAAGCAGGAGCCGGAATAGTCTTCTATAACCTGGAAAATACCGTCCGTGCCAAGTCCGCTGTCCGAAGAATAAGACACTTTCTTGTCGCCCATAAAGCGGGTTATGCCAGAGCCTGTGCAGACCCAGATTTCTCCGGGGTTAACTTCCCTTATTTTAAATATTACGTTGCCGGTAAGACCGTCGTTTGTGGTGTAGGTGGCCTTTACCGCGCCGTCTTTTAGCACAAAAATTCCGCTTCCGTCTGTTCCGCACCATATACTGCCGTCGGAAGTTTCGTGGATGCACATTATGTATTCGTTGGGAAGGCCGTCGTCCCTGGTCATTATCTTTATCTGGTCGGTCTGGGTGTCTATTATGTTAAGGCCGCTGGTAGTGCCAACATACAGTTTTCCGTCTGAGCAGAAGGTTGCAATGCGGACCATGTCTCCGCTAAGGCCTTTTTCCTTGTTCCAGTACTTAATGCTGCCGTTGGGGTCAACAAGAATCTGGCCGTAGCCGCCGTAAGAGCTTACCAATAAGCTTCCGTTTTCCGTAATTCCAACGTGGCGGATTCTTATGTTTGCGCAGAAGTCCGTAATCTTGTTTTCCACAAAGACAGACTTTTTTGGGTCGTAGCAGAAAAGCCCCTTGTCGCAGCCAAGCCATACCAAAGACCTTGCCTTGTCTTCGCAGATGGAGTTTACGGTTGTGTCCATGCGTACCGTAACAAATTTTCCGGTACTAAGCTTTTGAACGCCGCCCCTGTCCGTTGCAATCCAGATGTTGCCTTCACGGTCTTCTATTATCCTGTTTGCGTTGTTGTCGCAAAGGCCGTTGCTCTTGTCATAAAAAGAAAAGATTCCGTCGTGCAAAACAGCAACGCCACTGTCTAGCCCAAACCAGATGTTCCTGTGGGAATCCTGTATAATTGAATTTACTACGGTTCCAGGCTGCTTTCCGTGCCCTATGTCAAGAACAGTTTCGCCTGTTCCGTCCACGCAGACAGCATAATGGGGGCAAACACCAAACCAGAATGAACCTTTAGAATCCTGGGCAATTGTGCGCACAACCGGATTCTTTATCTTTGTTATTCCAGTGTACCTGTCGAACCTGCCGCCTGAATAGCAGTAAATGCTTCCCGGAAGTGAGCCGCAGAGCCAAATTCTTCCAGCGGTATCGCAGTAGAGCTTTTGTACAATAAGGTTTTCGTCGTCATATGCTGCAAGGCCAGCCGGTCTTTTTATTTCCTGAGCCTTTGTTATGTATGCAACGCCGGATGCAGTACCAACCCAGATGTTCCCGTCATCATCTTCCGCAATTGAGCGCACGGAATTGTTGGGAAGCCCATTTTCCACACGGAAAGAGTTTACGCTGCCGTCATTGCCTATGCAGATAACGCCCTCATCGTTTGAGCCAACCCAGATATTTTCCATTGAATCCTGAAAAATTACGCGGGCAGAAACAAAGTTGTACTTGCGGTCGTAGATGTGGTTTATTGTGGCAAATTTTACGCCGTCAAAGCGGACAAGGCCTTCGTATGTTCCAAAATAGACGTAGCCCTTGGAATCCTGCAAGAGGTCGGTTATGGTGTTTCCGGTAAGACCGTCGCTTGCATTCCACGTTCTTGCGACAAATTCGTTAAAAAAGTTGTCGTTCAAGGGCTGGGCTGGCAAAGAAGGATTCTCTGCAAAGATATTTCCTGTTAACAAAAAGAAAGACAAAGTAAAAATACGGAATAAACAAACAG
This sequence comes from Treponema sp., assembly GCA_017961705.1. Taxonomy (GTDB): domain Bacteria; phylum Spirochaetota; class Spirochaetia; order Treponematales; family Treponemataceae; genus Treponema_D. Next base: position 8,337 of record JAGCWT010000074.1, on the reverse strand, counting down.
AAATGCGTTTCATAAGCAAATTATAAACCTAAATCCTAGAATCTACAATAAAAAAAAGCTTTCCCTGAAAAAAAATCAAAGAAAGCTTTTAGGTGACGCATGGCAGACTCGAACTGCCGACCCTCTGCTTAGAAGGCAGATGCTCTAATCCAGCTGAGCTAAAGCGCCGTAATGACAAATATTATGGCACAAAAAACAAATTTGTTCAAGTATTTTTTTTGTCTTCCCTAAATTTTCTGGACGGTACTTTTTAGGACGAAGTCCTGTATGCTCTACCATCTTGCGCCTTGGCTAATCCGACCGGACATGCCTCTGCGTCACCGCCCTCGCTTGAAACTTCGTTGCGAGAACCGGGGTTCCGGGGGGCCCAACCCCCTCCATTGCTGCCAGCTCCGGCCCTTCGACATAGCTCAGGGACCTGCGCCGTCAGCAACGCTTCGCGCCCCTCCACGGAGGCGTAGGTGTTTTCCAATCTGCTACAGACATTAATCGCTGTAGTCGCTTTCTAGAATTTTTACTGAACCAAGAAAAAGAACCTTGCTGTAAGATGTTGAATAGGATGTGTCGCGGCCAACGGAAACTGCATACATGTCCACGTACCAGGAGCCGCTTTCCGACGACGAGCCCGAATAGTTTACGTCCGCATCACCGTTTTTTGGAAGGGGGTTATTGTCGTCCTGACCAAAATTGAATCCGTAGCTGGAATTTATGTAGCGGCGGGGCATTACAGGCTGTCCATTGTGCATAAGGGCATTTGCAGGCAAATACCTGTCCATGGGTTGGCTTGAGATGCAGATTCCCTTGCTGTAGTCCACTTCAGTTCCATAGTCGCTAAGCCTTATGTAGACATGGCGGTTGTTGGGGGAAGAGCCTGCTTCTACAAGGGGAACAAAGCTTCCGCTGCTAAATTTTAAGGGCTTGTAGCCACGGGATTCTATAAGGCTTTCCGCTGCTGCGGCATAGTTTGAAGAGCTGGAATTTAGCGAGTCTATGGCGTTCTCCACGCTTACCATTGTTGAATAGTTGTTGTAGATTTTGTAATAGACTTCGGTTCCCAAAAATATAAGTTCCGAAGAAGAAGAAAAATACTGGTCGTTGTCTCCCAAAGAGCTTTCTTCGTTTGTAACAAAGCTAAAGTACCTGTAGATACCATCTTCCGTTGTATAGTAGGAAGTGTGACCGTCCGTAATTGGAGGGTCAAGGTAGTAAAAAGTATCAAGGCCGCATGCCTCCAGCAAAAGCAGGAAAGCGAATGCGACCAGATATTTTAACCGCTTTGCAAAAACGATACTATTCAATAAAACCTTCTGCCTTTAGGGTAATAAGGCGGCTTTGGGCAAGGCTAGCCCAGTTGTCGTAAGGATATTCATCCACAAGCTTTTTGTAAGCAAGAGCAGCAGCGCTATTGTCTCCGGAAACTTCCTTTACGCGGGCAAAGTTAAAGAGAGCGTGGCTGGAAAGGAGGAATTCCTTTGAATTAGCGGCAATTTCATAATACTTTGCTGCATCTTCGTTGTTGTTAAGTTCCTCACTGCAGGATGCCGCATTAAAGTAGCAGATTGGCTGAACGTATGTGTTCTTCTGGCAGTCAATGGCGGCAAGCCAATATCCCAGGCTTGTTGAAAAATCTTTCTTTTCGTATGAAATTTCAGCGGCAAGCATGTTGGCCCTTACACCAACGATGTTTTTCTTTGCAAGGTATGGTTCCAAAGCCTTCATTGCTGCATTCTGCCTTTCTACAAGAGCAGGTGCGTCTGCGGAAGCTATGTCCTTTGTAAAGGTATATTCAATTGCATCAATAGCGGCAAGACCCTTCTTAAAACCGGACTGCCTTATACCAAAATAGAGACCTGCTGCAACAGCAGCAACTACAGCGACAAGAAAAACCGCAAGAATAACGACACGGTTGCGGGTAAGAAAACCGTTAACCTTTTCTCCTGCGCTTTCCTTGTGTTTTTTTTCCATTGTAAGAACATTAGACATTTCAAATTCTCCAAATAAGTTGAACAACTATATCACATTTGTTTTTTTATTTCAAGTTCAGTAAGCAGTTTAGAAACATAAGTGCGCTGAATTCCCAAAACTTTTGCGGATTTTGTCTGGTTCCAGTCATTCTGTTCAAGTATGGCCTTTACATAGCGCTTCTTAAATTCATTTACTGCATTCTTAAGGCTTTTGTCTTCTGCAGAAAGAGACTCCAGGACGCAGTTTTGCATACAGTCAAACTCTTGTCCCTGCACCGGCGGAAAAGACACGTTCAGGCGGAAGTCCTCCAGATTGATGTAGGGAGGGTTTCCCAGTATGCAGGCCCTTTCTATTGTATTTTCCAGTTCGCGAACGTTGCCCGGCCAAGGGTATGAATACAAAGCCTTTATTGCCGGTGTTGAAAAGTCAACGAAGGGCTTTTTTGTTTCCGAACTGTATTTTTGAAGGAAGAAATATGCAAGCGGTTCTATGTCGTCCTTGCGCTGCCTTAGCGGAGGAATGTTAAGCGGAAGCACGTTAAGGCGGTAGTAAAGGTCTGCCCTGAATTTTCCGGCCTGAATCATGGACTCAAGATCCCTGTTTGTGGCGGCTATTATGCGGACGTCAACAGATACTGTTTCGCTTGAACCAACCTTTTCAAATTTTCTTTCCTGAATTACACGCAAAAGCTTGGCCTGAAGTTCCAGTGGCATCTCTCCAATCTCGTCCAAAAAGAGGGTTCCGCCGTCTGCAACTTCAAAGCGTCCCTTCTGCGCATTGATTGCGTTTGTATAGGCTCCCTTAACGTGGCCAAAAAGTTCGCTTTCAAGGATGGATGGAGAAAGGGCTGCACAGCTTACGCGGACAAAGGGCTTTTCCCTGCGCGGGCTTTTTAGGTGCAGCTGTTCCGCAAAGAGTTCCTTGCCTACCCCGCTCTCTCCCAAAATAAGTACGGAAGAATTTACCTTGGAAGCTTCTTCTATAACTTTTATTGTGTCAAGAATTATTGGGCTCTTTGCTATGAATGCATGAAAATCCTTGCCCTGACTAACAGAATCCTGCAAGGCATCAATGCTTTCCCTGGTGTTTATGTAGAAGTGGGAATTTCTGTAGGCATTTCCAGCCTGAATACCTACCAGTTCCAGTATGGAAACATCGTCTTCGGTGAATTTTTTTCCGTCTACTTTGTTTATTAGCTCAATCACCCCAATGCAGTCGCTTCCAATGCGAATGGGTGTGGCTATCATGTTTTTGGTGATGTAGTTTGTTTTGTCTTGGACACCCCGGTTAAAGCGGGTATCGGCGGGAACATCATCAACTATTACGGACTGGTTGTTTGCTATGACCCAGCCTGCAATGCTGTTTGTGTCTACGGGAACGTCTTTTGCCTCTGCACCTTTTGGTCCCAGTGCAACTGCAAAATGCAAAGCGGAGCCTTCCCTGTCCAAAAGAAGAATCGAAGAAGACTCGCACTCAACCAGACACATTGCTGATTCCAAAATGTAAACCAACACTTTGTCTGGTTCTGCATAATTAGAGTTAAGCTTGGTATTAATCTCGATGAGTGACTTTATTTTTTCTGCGCTGAACAAAAGTTGTCCTGTCATCACTCACCCATCGAAACTAATTTATTTGTCTTCTTTCTGATTCTTAAGGCTGTCTCCAATTGTGTAAGCACCGTCATCATCATTAGAAGAAGACATGTACTGTGAAATTTCAGCACGTGCCTGAGCCTTCTTGTATTCCTTTACAGAGAATGCAACCTTGCCCTTTTCAACATCAATAGAAACAACATAGACGTTTACCTTGTCGCCAACATTGTACTTCTTAACAGCTTCCTCATAAGGAGTCTCCCTGTCCTCGCTGAGATTGGCCTTGTTGACCAGTCCCTCAATTCCGTTGGGAGCCTTAACGAAGATTCCGAAGTCCTGAATGCTGGAAACCTCACCCTCAAGAGAGCTGCCGGCCTTGTACTCAGTCGCAAATGCCTTCCAAGGATTGTCTGTGAGCTGCTTTACGCCGACACGGATGCGATGGTTTGAAGGATCGCACTCAAGGACGATGACATCAAGCTCCTGATCAACCTTGATTTCGCTTCCAGGATGCTTAACCTTCTTTGTCCAAGAAAGATCCTCGCCTGCCAGGAATGCGTCGATTCCTTCCTCAAGCTGGATAAACGCACCGCTGTTGGTAATCTTCACGACCTTTCCCTTGAGCTTTGTGTCCACGGGGTACTTCTGGTCGATGGTGTCCCACGGATTTGCAGTAACCTGCTTGAGTCCGAGAGAAACACGTCCGGCCTGAACATCGTAACCCAGGATCATGCACTTAACTTCGTCGCCCTCTTTAACCATGTCAGACGGCTTGTTGATTTTCTTTGTCCAGCTGAATTCAGAAATGTGGGCAAGTCCCTCAATTCCTTCCTCAAGCTCGATGAAAGCACCGAATTCGCAGAGCTTTGTGACCTTTCCGGTAACAATCTCGTCGATGTGATACTTCTCATCAAAGTGAACCCACGGATCCTCGCTGAAATGCTTGAGTGAGAGGTTGATTCTCTTTTCCTCAGGATCAAGGCGGATAACCTTAAGCTCGATCTCCTGTCCTTTCTTTACGAAATCCTTCGGGCGTGTTACGTGTCCCCAGCTCATGTCGTTGATGTGCAGGAGTCCGTCGAATCCACCGAGGTCGATGAATGCGCCGAAGCTTGTGAATGATTTTACGGTTCCCTTTACGGTATCGCCAATCTTCACCTCATCGAAGAACTTCTTGCGGTTCTCGTCAATCAGCTGCTCAAGATACTTTCTGCGGTTTACGACAACATTTCTCTTCTTGTTGCTTGAGTAAAGACGCTCAATATAGAACTGTGCCTTGAGTCCGACCAATTTCTCTTCTTTTTCAACTTTCTGACTGTCTGCCTGGCTGATGGGCAAAAATGCAGAGATTCCGCCGCCCAAATCAACGTTATAACCGCCTTTCTGTACAGACGTAATTGTTCCGGTTACGGGAGTCTTTTCCTTGAATGCAAGTTGGAATTCATCCCACAGACGTGTCTCATCCGCCTTTTGCTTTGAAATTACCGGCAGTCCGTGGCGTCCAGATGACTCGCTCAAATACACCGTAATTTTCGAACCAATCTCCGGTTTTTCTCCAGAGAACTCAGAGAGACGGAGCTCACCGTCTCTTGGAAGACCGTCAATATGAACATAAACGGTATCATCCGTAACCGCGACGACAGAACCTTCAACGTTTCTGCCCTCTTCCACTGACCCCATGCTGTCGATTGATTCTCTCAATTGTGCGTGAATGGCACTGGAGTCCTGTGCTTCATTCAGTTCCACTTCCTTCTGTTCCATAGCTATAACCCTTTAGCATTAATATTTGATTCTATTATGCCACAAACCTGATTTATGGTCAAGTCCGATGTGTCAATATAGAGTGCATCCGGCGCTTTTTTTAAAGAACCTTCCGCTTTATTTTTGTCCATTTCGTCCCTTTTTATGATCGCCGCCTTGATTTCTTCCAGGGAAAGATTGCTCACCCCCTGATCAAAGCGTCTTTTTGCCTGCACGTCAATGCTCGCGTCAAGGTAAAATTTGTGCTCGGCATTCGGGAAAACCACTGTGGTCATGTCACGTCCCTCGCAGATTATGCTCAGAGACTTCACGATTTCACGCATACGCTCGTTCACAAAGTGCCGTAAATCCACAATGGAAGACACTTTTGACACGTTCGCGTCCACCTTGTCCTGATGCAGAAGATCGTCCACGTCCTTTCCGTTCAGAATCAGCCTCGCGTTCACGTAATCCAGGGTCTGTTTTTTCACGAAATCCATTACCTGGGCATTGTCGTCAAGCTTGATTCCCGCATCCAGAAGAGCGAGCGTCAGTGCCCTGTAGAAACTTCCGCTGTTCAGATAAACAAGCCCCAAATCCTCGGCAACCTTGTGTGCCACGGTGCTTTTTCCGGTTCCTGCAGGTCCGTCTATCGCAACTACCATCTATTATATATCCTCCTGTCCTAAACTCACTTCGTAAAATTCTTGCACAGTTTCAAAAGCGACGCAACCTCTGCCTGGGTCAAATCCCTAAACTGACCGTATTGCAGGCCGCCGACTCCCACGCATCCGATTCTTATGCGCATCAGGCTCTTGATTCCGATTTCCCTTGACTCAAAGACGCGCCGGATCTCACGGTTCTTTCCCTCAACGAGGACTATCCTCATGCGGTGGGAATTGAGCTCCACGGCCTCCTTGCAGCGGTAAAACACGTTGTCCACGCGGACTCCGTCCATAAAATCCTGGGCGAGACTCCTTGGCATGGGCAAACTGGTGTCCACGATGTACTCTTTTTCAAGCTCCGCCGAGGGATGGGAAAGTTTCGCGGCAAAATCACCGTCGTTCGTAAATAATATCAGTCCTGAGGAGAACATGTCAAGCCGTCCCACGTTGTAAAGACGCTCGCTGTAGGCATCCTTGAGCAAATCCGCCGCTACGAGCCTGCCCTTTTCATCAGACATGGAGCAGACGTATCCCGCGGGCTTATTCAGGAGGACATAGCGCTTCGTTTCCTCAAAAGCGATTTCCTTTCCGTCCACGCACACAGTATCGGCCTTAGTCACTTTGGTACCCGGCTCGGTTACGGTCGCACCATTCACCGACACCCTTCCCTCCGCGATTATCGCCTCCGATGCCCTTCTGCTTGCGACTCCACAAAGAGCCATGTAATGCTGGAGCCTCCATGAGTCCTTCTTTTTAGATTCAGTTTCGTTAACGGGCAAGTTCAAACCTCTCGCTTTCTTTTTCATCAAGCTGCGGTAAATCCGCTATGCTCTGGAGGTGGAAAAATTCAAGGAATTCCTTTGTGGTTCCGTATGTGACGGGCTTTCCGGGGATGTCCTTTTTTCCGACTTCCTTTATAAACTTACGGTCAAGCAGCACTCGCATCATGTTGTCCGCGCTCACGTGACGTATACTCTCAATCTCCGCCCTGGTTATGGGCTGACTGTAGGCGATTATGGAAAGGGTCTCAATCGCTGCCTTGCTCAAGCGGCCCTCGTTCTTTTTGCCGTAGCGTTCCTTGACCAGATCGAAGCATTCCTTTTTCGGCGTGAGAATCCAGCCGCCAATAATCTGGGAAATCTCAATGCCAGAGTCCGCGTTCGCATATTTGTCTTTCAGACGCTGGATGCACTCCTCAATGACATCGGGGGCAAACTGGGTGATTTTGGCAAGGGTCTCCACAGGCTGCGGCTCGCTTTCAAGAAAAAGGACGGTCTCAAGCAATGCGGTCTCGTTGTCAAGATTCATCTCAGACCTTCGCCTTTCCAAGTCCTGCTTTTCCTCATCGCTCAGCTCATCGTCGGAAGAGTCCGCTTCATTTTCCACAACGGCATCCTTCTTCTCCTCATTTTCAGCCGCGACCACAGCCTCCACCGTGGGAATGGAAGGTTTCTTCTTTTTAGAGGCCTTTTTCTCCGTTGATTTTACCTCATTTTCCATAACTGAATCAGCCACAGTATTTTCAACACTGTCTACGCTGCCCGATTCTTCCTGCATATCTTTATGTCTCCAAACATTCTATTCTGATAAATCTCCGCCATTTTGTTCTTTACCGCCTCAAGAAGCGCCATGAAAGCACAGACCACATCCAGCATATTGCCGTGACGTGTAATCAGGTCGGTGAACATGCACTCTCCGTCCCGCTCCAGCAGCTCCCGCATGAGAACGATTTTTTCCTCGGTGGTTATGTCATCGTTCATGTTGAGGATGCGCTCGTCAGGATTTATGTTCGTCAGGCTCCTGAAGATTTTCTGCATGTCCTGAAGCAGCGACCAGGGATCCACCTTTTCCCACTGCTTCTCGTCATTTTCAAACGGCAGGTAACGCTCAATCTTCTTGCGCTCAAAGCTCCACTCGCTCTGCTCCTCCTGCTCCTCCATCAGATTCGAGAGTTTCTTAAAACGCTGGTACTCAATCAGCTGCTCCACCAGTTCCTCTCTCGGATCCTCCATGCTCTCGTCGTCATCATAAGAAATCTCAACCGGCAGCATCATGCGGCTCTTGATATAAACCAACTTCGCGGCCCATGAGTAAAAATCGCTCAAGTCCTGAAGGTCAAGCTCCACAGCATAGTCCAGATAATCAAGAAACTGATCCGTGATTTCCGCAATCGGAATGTCGTAAATATTTATCTGCTGCTCGCGTATCAGGCTGTACAAAAGGTCAAGCGGCCCGTCAAAGGTCTCTCCCGCCCTGAATTTTCTCTTTGTGACTTCCTGCACGTCAACACTTTCTTTAAGTTCCATATCCCCTCCCGCACCGAGTCTCCCTTTTCAAAAGCCAGGTTTCCATCGGTCTCAGAGAGAAAACGGAGG
>JAGCWT010000073.1 GCA_017961705.1 Treponema sp. | reverse complement strand
TGAACCTGCTCCGAAGGTAGGGGTGGAGGTCAGGAGCCTCGGACCCCCCCCTACTGACCGGTCACTATACAATCCCCCCTATGTGCCTTTCTCGTTTTAGTTATGCGTAGTTAATTCCCGGGTATCCTAATATATTAAACCATTAGGGGATTTTTAGCAACCTAAAACAATATATTTTTACGCAAAAAAAAAGCCGCAGGGTTTACATTCAACCTGCGGTTTCTGCATCTTAACTGATGGGGAGTGAAGGATTCGAACCTACGAAGGACGAGCCAACAGATTTACAGTCTGCCCCCTTTGACCACTCGGGAAACTCCCCATGTCCAGGAAAATCCCGAACTAAGCCGCCACAGGGACTCGAACCTTGGACCCCGAGATTACAAATCACGTGCTCTACCAACTGAGCTATAGCGGCATATTCACTGCATTTAACTTTCGCTAAGTGCTAACTGAATGATGGTATTCTATGACAAATCATTAATCATGTCAATAGGAAATACAATTTTTTTTATTTTTTTTACAAAAAATTTTTATGCTCACTTTAGGGACTCGTAAAGTTCCGTATACTTCTGGGCAACCTTCTGCCATGAATAGTTTTCGCGGACATAAGACGCAGCATAACAAACCATGCCGTTGAATATGTTCTTTCCAGCCCTGTCCATAATCTTTATAAGAGAATACAGCATGCCAGAAAGTTCTTCGGGAGTGTTGTCCCCGTACAAAAAGCCTGTTTCTTCGCTAATTATCTTGCACAAGCCACCTGTCGCATGGGCAACAGGAAGTGTTCCGTAAACCTGGGCAATAAAATCCTCAAGACCGCATGGTTCAAAGAAGCTTGGAAAAACCGCAAAATTGCAGGCGGCAACACAAAGTCTGGAAAGAGCCCTGTCGTACCCCCTAAAGAATACGCAGTCACCCTCATACTTTAGCGCAACCTGCAGCAATTCCCTTTCAAGATCCGGCTGTCCCTGCCCAATGAATACAAATTTTACCGGAAGCTTCTGCTGCAAAAGCATGTCGGCAGCCTTGGCAAGGACAGAAATTCCTTTCTGGGAAACAATTCTTCCATGGAAGGCTATGTAGACAGGCTCTTCGTTCTTCTTCCGCTTTATGTATCCATACTGCTCTATACCTTGGACCGCCTGTTTTTTGGAAGAAGCAAGGGATGCATAATGAGAAAGCAAATAGTCAAGGCACTTTTTCTTTCCTTCAAGCTCCATGTGTTCCGGGCTAAAAGGATATGGCAAGAGGGACTTTGACGTATCGCAAGGGTCGTAGCGGTCAGTGTCTATTCCGTTAGTTATGCCAGTAATACCTGTCTTTAGGCGCAAGAATCCTTCCGTAAGACCGGCAGTTTCCGTCTTTCCTTCAAGAATTTCCAAAGCATACTCTGGGGAAACAGTCGTTATAGAGGCACCACAAGCCGCAGCGGCAAGAAAAGGCTCACAACAGCTTCCGTTCATGGCCTTCTCAAAATAAGAAACCGGGATGGAAGTAATATCCACGGCATCCTGCAAAGAACAAAACTCGTGGTGGTAGCCGGGCCCAGCATTGTGGATTGTAACCAGGCACTTTGTATTCCTGTAGAAAGACTTCATGGCCTTGTCCGTCCGCTTTAGATAATCAACAAAAACAGGAACCAAAGCCGCCGGTGCATCCTGGCAGTGAATTATATCCGGTATTTCTTCCTTAGAGCATGTTGTTCCGTAGTATGCAACGGTCTTTTGGAAGAGGGTATTAAGGAACATTGCATCCTCATGACCTTCCCCGTGGCAGTGGCATGGATTTACAGCCTCCTCTTCCCTGGTATATGTGTAAACAGCTTTTTTTTCAGAGAAAGCCCTGTTGCCTATAAAAACAATGTTCACCCCATTCATTTTTCCTGCGCTAAAGGAAACGGTCATCTCCTTACCGCAGATTGTTATAGTAACCGGCCTGTGAAAAAAGCATGTAAAATCACTAACGGAAGACAAATCCGTGCATCCGTAAAGAGGAATAAAAAGAGTAACGGAATGGCCAGCTTTGGCAAGGCTTTCAGAAAGCGAACAGGCAACGTTCTTTACGCCACCCGCCTCTGCTATACCTGCGTATTCCCTGGACACAACCCAAATGTTCATACAGAGCCTTCCCTGCCAAGA
>JAGCWT010000072.1 GCA_017961705.1 Treponema sp. | reverse complement strand
TTAATCTGTCGATCGAGGTTTCCATGGTCCTCTCGGATTACGGTTCCTCATTGCTCAGCTGAACCTTCCGCCGACTCTCTGATTCCGTCAAATCAGAGTACCACATTTTGCCAATCACCTAAAACATAGCATCTGTCGAACCACGGATGAATGGTGGAACAGACCCTGAAACGAGTTCAGGGTGACAGTTAATTGTTATTTGCCATGCTATCTGCAATTATTGGGAAAATTCATGGAGGGATTTGCTGAAGGCCTGGCGGCAGGCACTGGAAGGGCACACGAAGTGTGTTACCGCAAGGCGGTAATGGAGCCGGAGGCGGAACCCTGGAAGCGCCACCTACTGGGCATGTCCGGCAGCTGGGGGCATGTCCTGTCCAAAGAGCAAGCGCCGCCCAAAAAATTTAAAAATCCCTTGAATTTAAAGAAAAATATGGCATAATAGAAATATGTCAGAAGAAAAACAAACAAAATCCGGATTTTTTACGCGCCTTTTGAGTTTTATTGTCGGGCACGAGATTGGAGCGGCAAATAAAGGGGCAAAGGCTTTAAAATCAATACAGAAGCAGCTTAACAAGTCGGGATATAAATTCTTCAATTTAAAAAAAGATTTGATTAACGCCCAGTTTGCAAAATTTGTATATCAGGTTTATGCTGCGGTGGCACCATTCCGCGAATTTTTTATCCAGAACACCCAGGACGAATTTTATGCGGCCCAGATTCTGAACTATTCCCTTGATGCTGACCAGCAAGAGCTTGTTGCAAAGCTTGCTTCCCAGAACATTCAGGTTCTTGCCACCAAGATAGAGCTTAAGAGCCTTGCCGAGCAGGGGATGAATTTCTTTGTAACCCTCCGCGACGGTCTTGAAAATGAGCGCGCCGGTGAGATTAACGGTATCTACAACGCCCTTGTGCTTTTAAAGCAGTTCTGCGTGATTGACTATTATGCCGGCCTGCGTAAATTCCACGGGGTCTTTAGGGAAAATTCCTTTGAGGAGCTTCCTCACTTTGACTCTGTTCCCAACGAATATATGAAGGAATTTGTGATAGACTTCCTTACCGCAACCTCTCTTTTGCTTAGCGTACAGGACTGGGGCAGCGTATTTGACTTCCTTAAAAAGCTTTCCGGCATAGAGGACCAGGCATTTTTGCGCCTTAAGCAGCAGATTGCAATCCTTCATTCAATGGAAAACAACCGCGTCTTTGTTGGCATGATAAAGCTTGTTAGCCACGACCCGGATGCAGAGCTTCAGGAAAACACTTCTTCCAAAAATATTGTAAAGCCTTATCTGGAAGGTATTTACCAGGAATTCCGCTCTACTGTGGAGGAGATTCACCACAAGAGGGTTATAGAAAGCCAGAAGAAGCTTGTTGACGATGTTTTTGCGGGGCACGCACTTGTTCCGCTTAAATTCTACAACGAAAAGGAAAACGAGAAGTACGTGGAAAGCGATGCCCACTATTTTGAGCACTGCAACGCCTTTTTGTACCTGAATTCCTTCTTTGCGCTTTATTTCCGCGAGGAATTTACAAAATTTATAGAGAATTTTGAGATTATTGCCCAGTGCAACCGCCAGAACTATATTTCTGACTTTACCAACCTCTACCACGAGCTTAACGAGATGCAGGCTGCCGTTACGGAGCTGGACACAAAACTGGACACTAAGTTTGCAGAGGGCTACAAGCTCAACTCGCTTTACCTTCGCCTTGGTGTGAATGATTCTGTTGTTGCAAACTTTAACATGGAGATTGACTCAATCAACATGAAGGTTAGGGCCATTATAGAACGTTCTCTAAAGGCACTGCAGAAGATTCTTGTTTTCTACGACGAGCTGATTTACGAAAGGAGCCACGGCACATTCGACCTTATTTCCAACTGGGATGAGCTTAACAACAAATTCGAGAACGGCTGCCTTCCCCTTCTTAAGCGCACGAAGAACCACATTTCCACCTTCCTTGCACTGATGAAGAACTTTAGGCAGCTGGAGTAGCGGGACTGGGGGGGGTATACAGACCCTGAATCCACATTTGTAGCAAGTGCGTGCGACACATTCGTAGCAGTTCCGTGTGACGTACTGAATGGCAGTTCCTTGTAAAAGCATTTGGTGTCCCCTTTCTTTCTCATTGCAAACAGTCGCTTTTTTTGCTACAATGACCTCATGTTCAACAGTTTTACAGGCACCATCACTTTTAAGGGCCCTCAAAAATTATGCATAGACACCCACGGAATTGAATGGGAGCTTACGGTTCCAGAAAGCTCTCTCTTGGACATTCCGCCTGTAGGACAGGAAGGCCGTGTCTACACCTGGCTCCAGCATACGGACACTCTTATGAACCTCTACGGTTTTGCCTCCGAAAGCGACAGGGAACTTTTCCTAAACCTCTTAAAAGTTGACGGAATCGGGCCAAAGGGTGCGGTAAAGATAATGAGCAACATTTCTGCCTCAGACCTTGCATCCGTTCTGGAAAGCGGAGACGTTGACCGCCTGCAAAAAGTGCCGGGTGTTGGAAAGAAGACCGCCGGAAAGATGCTGCTTGCGCTAAAGGGAAAGCTTTCTTTGTCGGAAGATTCATCCGCTTACGTTCCTGCGTCAAAAGTGGCTCCATTCGAGGACGTTGTAGTCTCACTTGTAGAAATGGGCTACGAAAAGAAAAAGGCAGAAGCAGCCGTTGCAAAAATAGCCGGAAGACTTGCCGAAGACCCATCATTTTCTTCCCAAAGCCAGGTTCAGAAAGAAGAGTTTGTTTTCCGCCAGGCAATTGTTGAGCTTGCCTAGGAGATTCGTCCATGAATAAAAGCGTAACTCACAAGACATCATATACAAGAAAAACAGACGACACTCTTGACGAGATGAACATAGCCGCCCAGCTTGCAAGCCAGGCCAGCGCAAACGTAGCAAAGGAAAGTGCCGGTAAGACAAAGATTGTCCGCGCAGAAAATGCCACCGCCACCTCAGATGGTAGTGCGGGTGTAGCTTCCGGGGCAAATGCAGCCGCCCAGACCCGCATAGTAAGGGCAGACCTTGCATCCTTAGATGACGCACAGGACAATTCGCTAAGGCCAAAATCCCTTTCAGAATTCCTTGGGCAAAGCGCAATAAAAGAAAACCTCGGTGTGTTCATAGACGCAGCCAGAAAAAGGCAGGAAGCCTTGGACCACCTCTTTTTGATTGGGCCACCGGGACTTGGAAAGACAACCCTTGCCCAGATAACCGCCTGCGAACTTGGTGCAGACTTTAAGGTAACAAGCGCACCGGCTCTGGACAAACCAAAAGACTTGGCAGGAATCCTTTCCACCATAACGCCAAGAACCGTTTTCTTTATAGACGAAATCCACCGCCTAAAGCCCGCAATAGAAGAAATGCTCTACATAGCCATGGAAGACTACGAGCTTGACTGGGTAATAGGCCAGGGGGCAGCAGCAAGAACTGTCCGCATACCAATACCGCACTTTACCCTGGTTGGTGCCACAACAAAAGCCGGCATGGTAAGCTCACCGCTAATTTCCCGCTTCGGAATAATACAGCGCTTTAACTACTACAGCCGCGAAGAACTTGCCTCCATAATCCACCGCTCGTCAAAAATATTGAACGTAAGCGTAAAAGAAGATGCCGCCCTCCTCATGGCAGACTGCTCAAGGGGAACACCCCGCGTTACAAACAGGGTCCTGCGCAGAATGAGGGACTTTGCCCAGGTTCAGGGAAAGGGAATAATCACAAAGTCAATAGTGGAAGACGGACTAAAAAAACTCGGCATAGACTCACTTGGCCTTGAATACGCCGACCGCCAGATTCTCCTTAGCATAATAAACAATTTTGGCGGAGGGCCTGTTGGTGCCGACACTCTTGCAATCTCCATCGGAGAAGGTCAGGATACACTGGAAGACTACTACGAGCCATACCTCATCCAGTGCGGACTTTTGCAGCGCACGCCAAGAGGACGAATCGTAACAGAAAAAGCATACAAACATCTGGGGCTCACCCCAAAGGAAAAGAATTTTAATGAAGACCAGCGACTTTTATTTTGACTTGCCACAGGAACTTATTGCGCAAAGACCGTCAGGGAAAAGGGGAGACGACCGCCTCATGCTCTTGGGAAAAGAAAGCGGAAGCGTAGAGCACCACCTTATGGCAGAACTCCCGGACTTGGTGGAAAAAGACACACTGATGATTTTTAACAACAGCCGCGTAAGAAGAAGCCGCTGCTACGGAATAAAAACGGACACAGGCCGCGAACAGGAGTTTATGTTCCTAAACCCAATGAGCACAAGCACTTCCACCGCCAGCACTTCCCCAAACAGCACTTCCACCGTCAACCCGGACGGCACATCCTGCGAATG
>JAGCWT010000071.1 GCA_017961705.1 Treponema sp. | reverse complement strand
CTTTATTCCATTCTTAAGGGTCTCAAGGGACTGCTGGAATTTTTCTATGTGCCCCAAAAGCTCCTTTTTGTTGGCAAGGAAAAGTTCCGTCCAAAGGGGTGCGTTAATCAGGGCAATGCGGGTAAGGTCTTCAAAGCTTCCGCCGCCAAAAGCCGTAACCTCCGTATCTTCCTCAGAATCAACAAGGGCGCTTGCAATAACGTGGCAGAGCTGGCTTGTAAAGGCAATCTTGTGGTCGTGAACATTGGCACCGGTCTCCACAATGCGGGTAAATCCCATGGCTGTAATAAGGCACTTAAAAAGCCTAAGGTTTTCTGCATCAGTATGCTCAAGCGGCATCACTATGTAGTTGTGGTTTGCAAAAACATTGCCGTTGGAAGCCGCATACCCCTCGCGCTCACTTCCAGCCATTGGATGCCCCGGAATAAAGTCAAAGCCGCATCCGGAAAGCTCATCCATGCGCTCAAAAATCAGGGCCTTAACACCGCTAATGTCAGAAACGATTGCACCTTCCTTAAATTCCTTCTTGTGGGCGCACAAAAAATCCGCAGTTGCATGCGGGTAAAGACAAACATAAACAAAGTCACACTGGGAAAGCATAAGAGGAGCATCTTCCACAGAAAAAACCTTGTCTGCAATATGCTGCTCAAGGCACAAGTCCAAAGAAGCCCTGTTAATGTCGCAGGCATAAATCCTTCCGGACGCACCCTCTTTAGAAAGCACGTTTGCCCTTATAGCCTTTGCAAGAGAGCCTCCCATAAGCCCCATTCCAACAATACCGTATGTAAAATGTTCAAGTTCCTTCATATTATTATCCTAGTTCAACTAAGTTCACTATAGCACAAAAAGCCGACTCAATCAAATATCTTTTTTCTGGAGCCACCCGTCCCCGTCGTCACCCTCTGGAGCCAGCTCTTTTTTTAACTGTGCCCGGCACTCCGTGTCCGGTCAGATTCCGTGGTAACCCCCGCCATTCAGGGTTCCGCGGGGCCCTTACCCGCTCCATTCCTTCGGAACGCGTTCCGCGCCCTTACTGTCGGGGCTAGGCTCTATCTGCTTTACGCCTTAAAGTCCAGCGTATTGCGCTAAAAGGCATTCCCCTGTAAAATCATAATTCAATTGCCAAGGAGATTTTTTTTGCTCTACCAAAACAACGCGCCCCTTGCCCATGCAACAAAAAGAAAGGTCATCATAAGAAAATATTTTAAAAAGTACACATTTGAATTTTCAGACCTAAAATCCACAAGCCTCAATTTGGGCACATACAAACTTACCTTCTGCGGAAAAAACTTTTCAATTCCAAGCTACTATTGGGGAACAAAAGCTTTCCTAAGACTGCTCACAATCAAAAACTCCCCCTTTGCAACAGAAGAAGGAATCTCCGCATTAAAGCGCTACATAAAAGAACACGCCTGTAAACCTGCACTTATCCTGCATCCAAAGCTAGACAGATCCCCAAGCCTTACCTCTTCCAAACTCGGTGGAATACCCTACTGGCCTTCTGCAAAGGAATACCCCTGCGACGAAGATGGAAAGAAGATGCACCTTCTTTGCCAACTGAACCTAAGCGAATGCAAAGAAAGCTGCGGCTTGCTTCCCCAAAGCGGAATCCTCCAGTTCTTTATCTCACCCTCCGGCGGCGACGTCTACGGAATGAACTGGGAGTCACCTACGGAGCAGAAGAACTGGCGCATAGTTTTCCACAAGCAAGCAGAAGAAGCTCTTTCCGCTGACCAAGCAAAAGAAATTGCAGCTCCAGAAAGCGAATACGCAGAAAGCCCCATTCTAAAAAGCACGGCACTAGAATTTTCCCTGTCACAGTCCTACATAAAAAGCGATGACTACAAAATGGACCAGCTTATAAAAGATGCCGCAAAAGAAATCACCGGAAAAGATTTCCAAGGCAGCATTTACGACTTGCTCGGTTCAGAAGACACGAACATATATGCCTCAGAAGTTTACAAGATGCTGGAAGAAACAGAAAACTACATGCTTGGCTATCCATCATTCGTTCAGTATGACGTTAGAAGCTACATGCCAAAAGAAGAAGCCTCCTACTTTGACACCCTCCTCCTCCACCTTGATTCATTCAGCGCAGATGGAAAAATCATGTGCTGGGGAGACAGGGGCTGTGAAAATTTCCTAATAAATTCTGTAGCCCTAAAAAGATGCGACTTTTCCAAAGTGCTCTAAACATTGGACTGCACATAATACCGCCCCATCCCTATTCAGCAACACCGCGTGTTTCTCAGACGGATTTGCCTGGGAGCGGAACACAAAATTGATTTCCGTGATACGTTCCAAAATCTGTTGACAAAAAAAATCCCATCCGCTATATTCACTGTAGACTTTATTTACACGGAGGACAGCCATGACACAATTCAATAATACAAACAAGACGGACGGGCTTGTCCTTTTGCCCACAGAACGCTAAGCACACAAAAAGCTAGGCACACGCAAAACACGGACATCCCGCCTTTTAAAATCAAATCTCACCCCAACACACAAAAGGAATTTTATGTCCGTAAAAATTAACGGTAAATATTCCAGCGCCACAGTCTTTACAACAGACAACCCAGAAACGGCACTGGACAAGTACGCAAGGGTTCAGATCGAAAACCTTTGCAATAACGAAGTTTCATCCGCAAGCACAATCCGCGTAATGCCGGATGTTCACCCAGGAAAAATATGCGCTATAGGCCTTACGATGACGCTAGGCAAAACAATCATGCCCCAGCTTTTGGGACTAGACATTGGCTGCGGTGTTACCGTGGCAAAAGTCACTGGAGTAAGAAAGGAATGGCAAAGGCTGGACAGCATAATCAAAAGCTCAATACCAAGCGGCTTTGAAAGACGCAAAACCATCCACCGCTTTGCAGCATCGCTTGACATAAAAAAGCTTGACTGCTACAGCCACCTGCAAAAGGATGCGGTCCTACTAAGCCTTGGCACTCTTGGCGGAGGAAACCATTTTATAGAAGTTGACTGCGACGCAAGCGGAGGCTTTTACCTTATGGTTCATTCCGGAAGCAGAAGCCTTGGAGCGGAGCTTTCCACCTGGTACCAAAACGAAGGCCACAAAAAGCTAGTGCAAAACGGAAGGGATGTTCCCTACGAGCTAACGTATCTAGAAGGAAGCCTAATGCAATCCTACCTAGAAGACCTAAAAATTGCCCAGGACTTTGCAAGGCAAAACAGAATGGCAATCATAAGCGACATCTGCAAGGGCATGAAGTGGAAAACGCAAGACATCTTTGAAAGCGTCCACAACTACGTGGATTTTTCCCAGGACACCCCAATCCTAAGGAAAGGGGCAATCTCCGCAAAAAAAGACCAGCGAGTTGTCATACCCGCAAACATGAAGGAGGGAGCCATAATAGGACTTGGCAAGGGAAACGCCGAATGGAATTTTTCCGCACCGCACGGTTCAGGCAGAATCTTTAAAAGGGAAGACGTAAAAAAGAATTTTACTGTAAGCGCCTTTAAAAAAGAAATGAAGGGCATCTATTCTTCCTGCATAGAAAAGGGAACTTTAGACGAAGCCCCCTTCGCATACAGGCCAATAAAAGAAATAGAGCGTACCCTGGAACCTTCTGTCCAAATAGAAAAAATCATAAGGCCGCTCTACAACTTTAAGGCAGGAGAAAAATATTAAAAGGTTCAATTTCGAATTTTGAACCAGACCTGTCATTGCCGGACTCGACGTGAGCAATCTTTCAAACTAGAACAAGCAGCGCCATGGAGGGAGCGTCATTTTGTTCCCAAGGCTCCATGGCGGCGTAGGTGCATTTTCCTATGAAAACCCATAATATTCAATATGTAAAAAAACTCCAAACAAATAAATTGAACAAACATTAAATTTGTTGTATAATTGAGTAAAGTCGAAGGCTTTTGTTTTCGGCCGGTTTAATTATATCAAAAACAACATAACTCCAAAGGATTTACTTATGGCTATCAAGGAATTAGACCGTTTTGACACAAGCGGTAAAAGGAATGTTCCAATCGTCGTCAAGCTTTTGTCGGCAATTATTTGTGCAGTAGTTTTTAGCGTAGCCGGCGTAACTGCCCTTTCGCTAAAAATATTCTCAGACGGTATGCGCGAATCAACCAACAACGACCTTACAAAATTCTCCCAGGGCATGGACATGACCTTAAAGGACTGGAGGGCAACCCTGGAAGCAGACGTAATGCTGCTTTCAAACCGCCCCGACATTTCTAACATGGTTCAGTCAAAAGACAGCTTTGGGCTAAACACAATCATAAACTGGTCAAACGGAACGCTGGACGTTGAGCTTCTTGCTTTTACCGATGCAACGGGAAGCGTCATAAGCGGCGAAGGAGTTGCAAAGGGAAAGAACATCTCTTCCATAAGTTCCGTTCAGTCAGCATTGCGGGGAATCGCAGGCTACTCCTACGACGAAATAGGCGACATTGGCTACTCAATGATTGCAACGGCCCCAATCCGCAACAAAGGAAAAATTGTCGGCATTGTAGTTGCCGCATATTCATTCACAAATGAGCTTTTGATTGCCCAGGTAAAAAACTCCTATGGCGCAGAATGTACAATCTTTAATGGCAGCACAAGAGTCGAAACAACGATGGGCGAAAACCTCGTTGGAACAAAACTGGACAATGCAGAAATAGAAAAGATCGTCCTAAAAGACGGAAACGAATACCACGGCTACAATGAAATAAAAGGCAACAAATACATGTCCGTCTACATCCCGCTTGAATCAAGCAACGGCGTTATCTCCGGCATGGCCTTTATTGCCCGCAGCATGAGCATTGTAGATTCTGTAAAGAACCACACGATGAAAATCGTAATTCCCTGCGCCATTATCGTAGTCCTTCTCTTTGGCTTCTTCTGCTACAGGTTCGTCCATTGGCTTATGATCCGCATTTACAACGTAACGAACTTCCTTAAGGAACTGGAAACAGGAGACGCAGACCTTACCAAACGCTGCAAACTCTTCCTTAGGGACGAAATTGGAGACCTTATAATCCACTTTGACCTCTTCCTGGACAAGCTGCAGGAAATCATGAGCGAAGTAAAGGGAACAAAGGGTGAACTTGGAGAATCGGGCAAGAAGCTTTCCCTTGGAACACAGGATGCCGCAAGTGCAATCACGCAAATCATTGCAAACATAGACGGCATACACAACCAAATCACTTCCCAGTCAGAAAGCGTTGCAATGACTTCTACATCCGTAAAAGACATTTCGGACAACATCACAAACCTGGACATACTTGTAGACAACCAGACGTCAGGCGTAACGGAAGCAGCGGCCGCCGTTAAAGAAATGATTGGAAACATTGCCTATGTAAACAAGTCCGTGGAAAAGATGACGGAATCATTCAAACTGCTGGAAGAAAATTCGGAGACAGGATTCAAGAAGCAGCAGCTTGTAAACGAAAGGATAAACCAGATAGAAAGCCAGTCACAAATGCTTCAGGAAGCAAACGCCGCAATATCAAACATTGCAGAACAGACAAACCTGCTTGCCATGAACGCCGCAATTGAAGCAGCACACGCAGGAGAAGCAGGAAAAGGTTTTGCCGTTGTTGCAGACGAAATCCGTAAGCTTTCAGAAACGTCATCCATCCAGTCAAAGAGAATTGGAGAAGAGCTTAACAACATAAAGAACTCCATAACGGAAGTTGTAAATTCATCTGATGAAGCAAGCAAAGCCCTTAACGACGTGGCAGAAAAAATCAAGGAAACTGACCAGCTTGTAAGCCAAATCCGCTCAGCAATGGACGAGCAGAACGAAGGTTCAAAGCAGATTAGCGCATCCCTTACAAACATGAGCGAAAGTGCCCAGAAAGTTCAGAGCGCATCAAAAGAGATGTCCCAGCGCAACGAAAGAATCAAAGAAGAGATTCAGTCGCTACAGGATTCAACGCAGAGCATGCAAAGCGGAATGGACGAAATGGCAAACGGTGCAAGCAAGATCAACCAGACCGGTGCTGCCCTGGCTGAAATTTCTAGCGACGTTCAGAACGCAATCACAAAAATCGGTAATCAGATTGACCTGTTCAAAACCGAATAGCAAGAGGAAGACAGTATGAAAAAAATATCAAGCATAGCATTTGCAATTACTTTTTCCGCCGCAATTTTTCTTTCCTGCACGGATAAAAATTCTGCTACAATCAAAAAGCATCCTGTAACGCTGCGCCTTTCAGAAAACCACGGTGCAGGCTACCCCACTGCACTTGCCGACGAGGAATTTGCCCGCCTGGTGGAAGAGAAGACGGAAGGCAGGGTTGTAATAGAAGTAAGGGAAGGCGGTGCGCTTGCCCAAAATGAAGGTGATGCAATAGAAGGCTTAAAAAACGGAGACCTGGCTTTTACAAGGGTTTCCGCATCTTCCGTAGCACCTTATGTAGACAAAATCAATGCAATTCAGTTTCCATATCTTTACAAAAGCTCCGAGCACATGTGGAATGTTTTGAACGGCAGCATAGGCCAGGAAATTCTTTCGGAAATTGAACGCACAAGCAAAGACCTGGTTGGACTTTGCTATTACGATGCAGGCTCAAGAAACTTTTATGTAACAAGACCGGTTAATTCGGTAAGCGACATGAAGGGGTTAAGGATCCGCGTTCTTAACAGCCAGCTTATGCTTGACATGTGCGAAGCCCTTGGCGCAAAAGGAGTTGTTGGCCTTAACATGACAGAAATCCGCGGTGCAATAATGAACGACATTATTGACGGTGCAGAAAACAATTTTCCGTCTTACGAAAGCAACGGCGACTACAGCATTGCCCCATATTTTATCTTGGACTCGCACACCCGCGTTCCAGAAATTCTCATTGCCTCAAAAAAGGTTTTGAACAGGCTGGATCCAAAAGACGTAGAAATAATCAAAAATGTTGCAAAGCAGACACAGGAATTTGAAATTCAAAAGTGGAAGGAAAAGGAAGCTGCTTCTGAACAAATTTCAAGGCAGAATGGATGCAAGGTTATTCAGCTTACACCAAAGGCCTACGAAGAATTTCAAAAGGCAATGGCTCCTGTTTACGAAAAGCACGGCCGCAAATACATGAGCATAATCGAAGCAATCCGCTCAACAAACTAGCAGTTAGCAAAAAAATGCCCGCTAAAAAAAGCAGCTCCCGGCAGGGATTGGAGGGGCCCGCCAAAGGCGGGTTGCTGCTGACCCGGTCCCTGAGCTCTGTCGAAGGGCGGGTCTGCAACAATGGAGCGGGCAGGGACCCGCGGAACCCCGCAAAGCTCGTAAAAAATGGCAAGATGTTAAGTTAGCCAAAGAGCAAAATGGTAGAGCAAATAGGACTACGTCCTAAATAGACCTGTCGTCAACCGCTGCAATCTTTCCAAGCTTTACCGTAAGCTCTTCAAACTGGGCAGGGGTAAGCTGCTGGGAAGCGTCGCTAAGAGCCTTTGACGGATCGCAGTGAACTTCAATTTCAAGGCCGTCTGCGCCAATTGCAATCGCAGCCTTTGCAAGCTCGCCAACCATCCAGCGGATACCGCAGGCATGGCTCGGGTCAATTACAACAGGAAGGTGGCTAACCTTGTGCAGGTAGGGAACCGCGCTAAGGTCAAGGCAGTTGCGGGTGTAGTTGTCGTAAGTGCGGATTCCTCTCTCGCAAAGAATCACGTTCTCGTTTCCGTTTGCCATGATGTATTCTGCGCTCATCAAAAGTTCAGTGATTGTACCGGAAAGGCCGCGCTTTAGAAGAACAGGTTTTCCGCACTTGCCAAGTTCCTTTAGAAGGTCAAAGTTCTGGAAGTTGCGGGCTCCAATCTGAATCAGGTCAACGTCGTCAAAATACTTAAGTTCAGAAATTGCCATAAGCTCGGTGCAGATTGGAAGGCCAGTCTCTTTCTTTGCGGCAGAAAGAAGCTTTAGACCTTCAACACCCATGCCCTGGAAGCTGTATGGAGAAGTGCGTGGCTTGTATGCACCACCGCGCAAGATTCTTGCACCTGCCTTTTTTACAGCGCGGGCTGCATCCATAATCTGCTGCTCTGACTCAACGGAACATGGGCCTGCAATAAGGGGAACAACTTTTCCGTCACCAATCGTGCAGGAATTTACCCCGCTCTGACCGCCACCAATCGTAACAACCGTGTTCTGCGGATGAAAGCTGCGGCTTGCCATCTTGTAGGGAGCAGAAACACGCTCAGCAGACTCAACAATGTCCTTTGCAAGAAAATCCTCAGGGTCAAGCTTGGAAGTGTCTCCCAAAAGACCAATAACTGTTTTGTCCACACCGGTTGAAATGTGAACGTCAAGCCCCATCTTCTTAACGTCGCTAACAAAAGAATCAACGTCGGGCTTTGCAGTGTTCTTCTTTAAAACGATAATCATAATCTATACTCCTATAATTATAAACAGCTTACCTTACGGACTTGCAAGACATTTGCGGTAGGCCTTTCCGCCAGTCAAAAGACCGTAAGCCAAAAAAAAAGAACCTTCCTTTGCGGAAGGTCCTTGTTATTCACCAAAACACATTTCAGTAAACACAAACAACAGGCATTATGCCTTCCGCATACAGCGCAATCCTGTAAAGGAAAATGAGAACCAATAAAAGCCATAATAGAGGTAAGCCAACGAGGAATTATTGATTTTCTGCGCCCAACGGGTTGTGTTTCTCATAGTAGAATTATTTTAGCACTTTTTACAGATAAATGTCAACAGGGAGGAGAGAAAAAATTTATGATAAAAAATTTGCGATATTACACCAATTCGCCCACATCATCCGGCGGCATCGGCTTCCCCCAGATGTATCCCTGAATATAGTCGCAGCCAATAGACTTAAGCTTTTCCAGCTGGCCGTCCGTTTCTACGCCTTCAGAAACAACTTCCAGATTCAGTATGTGTCCAATAGAAATAATTGCCTCGATGTATTTTTTGGAGGACTCGCTTGAATCTATCTGGTCTATAAACGACTTGTCTATCTTTAGAATATTCACCGGGAATTTGTTCAGGTAGCTAAGAGAAGAATAGCCTGTGCCAAAGTCATCAATGGCAACCTTCATTCCCATGCTCTTAATTTTGTCTATGCACTGGCGGGCCTTTTCCGCAGACTCAATCATAATTGATTCGGTAATCTCTATCTCCACGTTTTTTGGAGGAAGTCCGCTCTGTTCTAAAACCGCCTGAATCTCTTCTATAAAATTATTCTTCATCAAATGCTTTACAGAAATGTTGGTGCAAAGAATAAGATCAGAAGCATTTTTCTTTACCAGCTCCCCCACAAAGCATGCCGCCTTTCTAAAAATCTGGATGTCTATGCGGTCAATAATCCCTGCCTCTTCCGCAACAGGAATAAATTCGCCGGGACTTATAAAAGTGCCGTCACTGTCCTTAAGACGAGCAAGGGCTTCAAAACCGCGTAGCTTGTGGGACATGTCAAACTGGGGCTGCAAATAGAACAAAAATGCATCTTCCTGGAGAGCCGCCCTAATCTTCCTTTCCATCTCAAGGAACCTGGCAGTCTTAAGAAGCTCCTTGCTGTAGTGCAGGATGTTGCTTTCCCCGCCGGAACGCTTTATCTCGTGCAGGGCAGCATCCGCGCTTGAATAGAGGGAACTCTCGTTGTCCGCATCAAGATAGTATTCAGCATAGCCAAAGTTTGCGGTCATAAAATAATCGTAACCGTCAATCGTAATCTTGCGCTTTATTTCCGCCTCGTACAGACGGATTATTTCTACAATATCATTATCATCATCATAGTCGCGCAAAAGAAGGCAGAACTCACCGCCTCCAAGACGGGCCAAAAAATCGCGCTTGGACTCAGACCTAAATTCCGTTATGGAAGACATGCGGCTTGCAAGCTCCATAAGAACCTTGTCCCCAACCGCATATCCCATCGTGTCGTTTATGGCCTTTAAGTTGTTCATGTCCACGGAAACAATCACAAACTTCTCACCGTTCTTTATGTAGCGGTTCATGGTCTCGCTGCATGCAAAGCGGCTGGGAAGACCCGTAAGCGGATCGCTAACAATCTGCTGCCTAATGTGCTCCTGGTACTTCTTAATCCTGCTGTTGTTTATATAGATGATTGATATTGCAACAATGGTCAGTATATTGATGAACATACCGGAAAAAGAGCCTGCGCTGTAGCGCCCCATCATGTGAAAGAAAATAAAAGGAAACTGCCCAAGAAGAATTACTAGGGCGGTTACAAAGCCAATCTTACCAAAAATAAAAACCAACAGGATAATGCTAAGGTTTGCAAGTGCCGAAAAAACACCGGCAAAAGCAAAAACCGGCATCTTGCTGCCAAAAATAGAAATGCTGCCCTGCGAATGAATTGACCGGGAAACAAATGCAGTTGCGATAAAATACAGGAAGATAAAAAACACGAACCCTAAAGCCATGTAAATTCTTCGCGGAGTTATATTTTTTATGTCACCATTCTGATTCATGGAAATCTCCTTGCGCAATCTGCAAAAATACTAATTTCTATTATACCTCACTTTTGCTTTTATTGAAAGTAAATTTTAAGTTTTTAAGCCCCATCCTGGACTGTCCAAATAATCATAAATCTGTCACTACTGGGTCCGAATTAACAAGCTATCTTATTGCATTATATGAAATTAGCACTTAGTATATCAAATCCGTCAAAGACAATTCCCCTGCACCAGCCACGTATTCATTCCCCAAGGGGGAAAGCCTTCCCCTCGCTCCAAAGGCAAGTCGCTACTCAAGAGCCGTAAGCGGACAAGCCGCTTCCGTCTCTTGCTCCGCTTTGTTGCCTTTTCCGCTACCCCTTCTGCGGGGCAATCCCTTAGCTAAGCCCCGCAACGCCCCCG
>JAGCWT010000070.1 GCA_017961705.1 Treponema sp. | reverse complement strand
TAAAAGGCCGCACGGTAGAAATCTGGGCAAAGTGGTGCTGCGACCACGAGGTAACTCAGGCAGCATACCATTCTGTTATGGGAGATAATCCAAGCGAATTTTCTGGTTCAAACAATCCGGTGGAAAATGTAAGCTGGTACGATGCCATAATGTACTGCAACAAGAGAAGCATTGCAGACGGAAGGACTCCCTGCTATAAGGTGGACGGAAATGCAGACACAAGCCAGTGGAACTATACTCCCCACGACTACGACATTATAAGCGGAACCATAACCTGCGACTTTACAGCCGACGGCTACCGCCTGCCAACTGAGGCGGAGTGGGAATACTTTGCGCGTGGGGGCAACACCAGCAACTCCAACCAGACCACCTACTGTGGAAGCAACACAATAGGAAGCGTCGCATGGTATTGTGACAACAGCGGAAGAAAGACCCACGAGGTAAAGAAAAAGGCCAAGAATGCCCTTAATCTTTACGACATGAGCGGCAACGTATGGGAGTGGTGCTGGGATAGGTGGACTGATACAATAACTACTAGCACCCCTTCCTCTGGTGCCGCGTCGGGTTCTGTCTGCGTTGTACGCGGTGGCGACTGGGTCTTCGATGCGTCCTACTGCGCTGTCTCCTTCCGGTACCGCAGCTTCCCGCTCCAACGCCTCTACTGCCTCGGTTTTCGTGTTGTTTGTTCCAGGTCTGAATAAAGAAAATTTACGCTCCGTGTAAAGAGTGCCCTTATGGGTGCGAAAGATGGGAGCGCAAACGCGGTGGCTGTTGGAATAATAATGGCTACCGCGTTGCGAAGTGGAATCTGTAGAATAAGGTCTTTTGTGACAGACCCTGAATCAAGTTCAGGGTGACGGGCTGCGCTCTGAGTGTCAGTCTGCGTTTTATGCCCTTGACCGCACGTGTCTTTTGGTGCTATGTTTTAAGTGTTGGGAGCTTTCCTGCCCTAAGTGGAAAACTTAAACTGAGTACGTTCCGACTCTGAGCGGAAAACTTAAACTGGGTACGCTCCGACCCAAACTGGAGAACTTAACGGGCGACTTTTATAGTCGCCTTTTTTAATTTGGTGAGCTATTTGTTTGTATTACGGATGGTTATGGATTACTGGGTGTGGTTCGACAGTGCCGCTGGAAGCTTCGCTGCGAGAGCACCAACCGTGGTGGATGTCATTCCGGGCTTGACCCGGAATCTGTGGAAGGTAGGGGGTGGGCTTATACAGACCCTGAATCAAGTTCAGGGGGACGGGCTGCGTTTTGGGGGAAGTTTTTTTTTATGCGACCTACGCCGCCGTGGAACCCCTTTAGTTGCCGCGCAGCGGCAATGAGCGCTAGCGAAGGGTGGAAGGGCGGTGACGAGAGGCCTGGGCGGTCGGATTAGCCGAGGGGTAAGATGGTAGAGCAGACAAGAGGCTCGTCCGAAAGATTATAAGACTGCAAAAATAAGATTTGCTATTTTGGAGAAAAAGCGGTATATTATAAGAAGGGTTTATAGCTTTTGGAGGCCTTTTTTTAATGAAGAGTATTTCTCATAAATTAATCTTAACTGTTCTTGTTATTGTCTCTATTACAAATTCAATTTTTTTGTTTGTTGCGGGAAGTATTTCCAAGAAGGAACTTTCTGATGTTATAAACGAAGAGATGAAGTGCAAGGCGGATCTTGTTGCCTCTCAGATTAGGGCTATAAACGAGCAGGAATTTAGGCTTTTGCGTTCTTTGAGCCGCCTTCCGGAGATTATTGATGACAATATAGACATGCACGAGAAGTGGCGCATGATGAATTCCATTGCAAAGTCCGACAAGGAATATCTTGGTATGGCAATCTACAACGAGAAGGGTGTTGGTTGGACTACCACAGAAAAATGGAAGGACCTTTCCGACCGCGAGTACCTTGCCCAGTCAATAAAGACACAGAAGCCTTACATAATGAAGCCAAACTGGAGCCCCATTAACGGCAACGTTTCCACTTTCTATGCCCAGCCTTATTTTGACGGCTACAAGATGAAGGGCGTGCTTGTTTCCGTTTTGGACGGCCTTAACTTAAGCTATGTGGTAAGTTCAATAAAGGTTGGAAAGGCGTCACACCCGGTTATTGTGGAGATGCACAGCGGTGCCATTGTTGCTTCTTCTGACCTTACGGATGTTCAGGAGCAGAGGAACATAAGGGACGGTGCTTCCCCGGAATTCCTTAAGATTGTGGAGCAGGTGTGCGGCGGAAGGAACGATCACATTGTTTATACGGATTCCGTTACCAAGCAGAAGCTTGCCTGCGTTTACAGACCGGTTGACGGTTCATGCGACTGGGCTGTTATACTTACGGTTCCTGTTGATGACTTTTTTGGCGGCCTTAACTTTATGATAAGGATTCTTGTTGTGGTCTTTGTGCTTTCAACGCTTATCACCATCCTCTTTATTGGCTTTGTAATCGTTCGCTCCATGCGTCCTCTGCAGAAGCTTAAGTCCAACATTAACGACATTGCCATGGGGCATGCAGACCTTACCCAGCGCATTGCTGTTACCGCAAAGGATGAGATTGGTGACGTTGTTGCAGGCTTCAACAGCTTTACGGAAAAACTTCATTCTATTGTTAAGGACATAAAGAATTCTGAAGGGGAGCTTTCACAGGCAGGTCAAAACTTGCAGGAGGGAACCCAGCTTACTTCGCAGTCGATTAGCGAGATTCTGGAAAACATACGCAATGTTGACGGTCAGATTCTTAAGCAAACGGAGAACGTAAACCAGACGGCCAGTGCTGTTAACGAGATTGCCTCCAACATAACTTCGCTTGAGCGCATGGTAGAAAACCAGGCGGCAGAGGTTCAGCATGCTTCTGCTTCCGTTGAGCAGATGATCAAGAGCATTGAGCAGGTTGACCAGACGGTTAGTTCGCTTGCGGAATCTTTTACTTCTTTGCTTGGTAACGTTGAGGCGGGTTCTCAGAAGCAGCTTCTTGTAAACCAGAGGGTTGTGGATATTGAAGACCAGTCAAAGATGCTGCAGGTTGCAAACCAGGCTATTTCCAACATTGCAAGCCAGACAAACCTTTTGGCTATGAACGCGGCTATTGAGGCGGCTCACGCTGGGGCTGCGGGGCAGGGCTTTGCGGTTGTTGCTGACGAAATCCGTAAGCTTTCCGAGACTTCTTCCATGCAGTCTAAGTCTATCCGCGAGCAGTTGGGCAAGATTAGGAAGTCTATAGAGAACGTTGTAAACGCTTCCACCATGTCCAAAGAGGCATTTGATACTGTTTTCCAGGAAATAAAGAGAACAGACACTCTGGTTCAGCAGATTAAGAATGCAATGGATGAGCAGACGCTTGGTTCTAACGAGATTAGCGAGGCTCTTTCTACTATGAACAACAGTACGGCAGATGTTCGCGCTTCTGCAAAGGAGATGGCTAACGGCAACAAGATTATCTTGGGTTCTGTAAAGGAGTTGCAGGATTCAACCGTTAGCATGAGGGACAGTATGGAGGAGATGGCTTCTGGTGCAAAGAAGATTGATTCCATGGGCAATTCGCTTTCCCAGGTTTCTTCCAGCATTGAGTCTTCCATAAACAATATTGGTAACCAGATTAACCAGTTCAAGGTGTGATTTGTACAAGGGGGGAAGTCTCCCCCTCGCTCCAGCCACGAGTCGCTCCAAAAATGCCGTAAGTGGCAAGTCCATTAAGCGAACGACCGTCACCATGAACTAGTTTCAGGGGCTGGCCAATACCAAAATACATTTTTTTTGCAAAAAGCCACTTCCGCCATTTTCTCCGCTTTGTCGTGTCTTCCGCTACCCCCTCTGCGGGCTCAAACGCCGCCCGCAACGCCTGCTCTGTTGCAAATGCTGCATGTTGTGGTTTTGCCATTCGCCAGACCCCTCAAAGCTGCGCTGCAAGTTACGAAATAACTCGGAGGGTTCACTAAGTGTGCACCGTCCCACTGAACAAAGTCCGTCACACTGAACGCACTTGCACACAAGTAATTTCAGGGTCTGTGCATACCGTGGATTTTAGCTTTTACAGATTCCGGGTCTAGCCTGGAATGACGGTTGTTACCTAAAACTATGGTGCTACTTTAGGATTTTGTTCAGTACTGCGTCCTTTTGGCGCCAGTTTTTGTCTACTTTTACCTGAAGGTCTAGGTCTACGCGGTAGGGGAAAATCTTTCTGCATTCCTTGATGCTTTCTACACGGATGGCCTTTATCATTGCGGCACCCTTTCCGAT
Organism: Treponema sp.; assembly: GCA_017961705.1. Classification (GTDB taxonomy): domain Bacteria; phylum Spirochaetota; class Spirochaetia; order Treponematales; family Treponemataceae; genus Treponema_D. Next base: position 9,853 of record JAGCWT010000070.1, on the reverse strand, counting down.
TACTATTCCCTTTTGGCTTTCGCGCTCTACGCAGATGTTGGCACGGACTTTTAGAAGGTTCTGCTTTTCCATCTTCATGTCTTCTATGCTTATGTAGATGGCGTGGGGAAGTTCCTGTTCAAGGCGCTCTATTGCCTTTCCGCGGATTATTTCGCTTATGCGGAATTCAACTTCCTGGTCTGTGTAGTATTCTTCGGGATAGAGATGGGGTGCTTCTGGGGCAAGGTCGTAAAGGGCCTTTAGCACTTCGTTTACGTTTTTGTCTTCCTGGGCGCTTATTTCTATGATTCTTTCTTTGGGAAAGTCTGGGAACTGTTTGTCCAGGAAAAGCTTTGTTATTGATGCCGATGAGTCTGGTGAGTCTGTCTTGTTGATTGCTATTACCAGCTTTTGGGCAAAGGGTTTTACCATGGAGCTGATTAGCTCTTCTTCTTCGCCGTGGTCGCGGGTGGAGTCTAGAATGTACAGAATTGCGTCGCTGTCTTTTATCTGGTCTGCCGCTATTTTTGTAAGCTTTAGGTTAAGCTTTTTTTCGCTTAGGTGAAGGCCCGGTGTGTCCACAAATACAAGCTGGCCAAGCGATGTGTTTACGATTCCGCGGATTGCGTTTCTTGTGGTCTGCGGTACTGCGGATACGATGCTGATTTTTTCTCCGCTTGCAGTGTTGAGGAATGTGGATTTGCCTGCTGAAGGTCTTCCGATTATGCTTACAAGTGCGGTCTTTGGCCCGACTGGCTTTACTTCTGTGTTTTCTTCTTCCATATAATGAGTCTAGCAAAAAAGGGGGGAGTTTTCAAGGGTGGACCCTTGGACCCCAGAATTTGGAGGGGAGGGAACCGCTCGGAGTCCGAAGCCCGCTGTTCCCTCCCCTCCAAACCTCCCCACCTTCTCGGGCACGGCTTAGGGGCTTGCCCCTAAGGACCCCTATTTTGACATCTGTTTTTAATAAAGACGAGGAAGTTTTTTCTTTCTTGATGAAATTTAATGAGCCCATGGATGGGCGTTTTAGCAGCATGCGGAATTGCTTTGCGATTCCGCAATCCTTGGAAAAATCCAAGGAGGGATTTTTCCAAGGCAGGCTTAGGGAATGGTATTTCTTGCTTGCCATAGAAATAGAATTAGAGAAATTTAAATTTTTGGTTAGAATTGGAAAAAAATATGCCAAATTTTTGATTATGTGTTATAATTTTTTATTATGAAAAGAGTCCGCAGTTTTTTTGGTTCACTTGTGGCAGAAGTAAAGGCTATGCGTCCTCTTACTTGGGTAATGTTTTTGATTACGCTTGCTCTCTATTTTGTGACTGTACCCTATACAACGCATTTTGCCCATTCACGCGCGATGGTTACGGTTTTGAATGGCAGGATTCCGCTTTCTGCTTTTGCTGGGGTTTTGTCTTCTATTTCTAACATAGTTCTTATTTTTCTTGTGGTCTTTTTTGGTAAGCTTGGCTTTTGCACCTGTATGGGGATTACCGTTATAAGGTTTGTCCGTCTTGCCCAGGGGATTTTTATTAGGCACAATATTCCAAGTTTGCCGGGAACTTTTATTGCCCTTACGTCTATAATTGCGGTTATTCTTATTTACAGGAAGAACCAGTCCTTGGACCGCATGCAGGACGAAAAGCTTGCATTGATGAAGGCTGAGCAGGAGCATTTGAGCCAGTTGTTTACGGAGACGGCCAGGGCTTTGGCTACGGCTATTGATGCCAAGGACCGCTACACCCGCGGCCATTCAAACCGGGTGGCTGACTATTCCAAGGAGATTGCAAGGCGGGCTGGAAAAAGCGAGAGGGAAATTCAAGAGGTTTATTTTGCGGCCCTTCTTCATGATGTTGGTAAGATTGGTGTTAGCGGAATTATAATCAACAAGAAGGGTAAGCTTACGCCGGATGAATTTGCCGAGATTAAGAAGCATACGGTCTGGGGCTGGGAAATTCTTTCCAATATAACGCGTTCCCCCTACCTTAACATTGGTGCCCACTACCACCACGAGAAGTATGACGGCCACGGTTACCCGGAGGGGCTTTGCGGAGAGGAAATTCCGGATCTTGCCCGCATTATTTCTGTTGCGGATGCCTATGACGCTATGACCAGCAACCGAAGCTACCGCTGTACAATGGCTCAGCAGGATGTCCGCAGGGAGATAGAGAAGGGGCTGGGAACCCAGTTTGACCCTAAATATGCAAAGATAATGCTAGAGATGATTGATGAGGATAAGGATTATAAGATGAAGGAGTAGAAATACGGAAATCAGTTTTGTGTTCCGCTCTCAGGCAAATCCGTCTGATAAACCCGCGGTGTCGCGGAATAGGAAATAAAACTCACTGTGAAGTATGCTTGAGATTATTGGTGAGGATAAGGATTGCACGACGAAAAAGCAGGCACGGCAGGGATTGGAGTACCGTAGTCCCGCGAAGCGGGATGAGCGGCGGTTAGTCCGCGAAGTACGGAAAGCCCTTAGCATACAAAAGCGCCGCAAGAAAATTTAAATTTAAAATGTAATATGCCGAAAATCAAAGGGAATTCTGCCGTTTTTCCGGCAATGTCTTTGAGGTAAATTGTGTCCCAGACTCAAAAAACGTTGGTAAGTTTACTTATAACCCTTCTCTTGTTTGCAGGTTTTTGCTGTTTTGCTTTTCTTGGCGGGTTTGAATATATAGAAGTAAAATTTTATGCCCCCAGGATGGTCAGGAACAAGGGGGAAACTCTTGAAAAGATAGGCCAGTCCTTTGACCGCTACACAGATTGGCTGCTGGATAAATTTGCGGCATACGCGCTTTTGCCGGAGAATGCAAGCTATATAGAAAGGGAAGCTTCTCAGGAAGAAGTGGACAAGCGTGGCCGTGCGGCAGGAATGCTTTTTGAGGAAGTGAAGGGGCTTGAAGGAATACGCATTGTAGAAAACGATTCGGTTCACATTCATTTTTCCACTTATGACAGCGATATTTTTCAGCAGAGCAAGGACTATCTTGCCTGGAAGGACTATACTGCCCTTAACGAGATTGAATTTGCAAACCTTGCATCCAGCGACAACGGGGAATTTGCCTCTACCGCAGAGAAGATAATCAGGCGTGCCAGCCTTTATTTTGACAGCGACGGTGACCGCTTGATTTTTTCCATGCCTTATTTTGACAAGTACACTGCCTGGCGGGGAACGATTGTTTTTTACGTAAAGGCAGGTGATTTTACCGATGAGCTTATAACGCAGGATCTTTTGCCGCTTAACACAAAGAGCAAGGTTGTTGCCCCACGCAATACGGAAGCCAATCTTGAGACACCGGAGAATGTTGGCATTGTTTTTGGAATGCCCTATCTTGCCTACCAGGACAGGGCTTTTATGGTGGATTCCATAGAGCAGAAGTGGGCTGCTGCCGGAAAGGTTGAAAACGGTAATGCGCAGAGGCTTGTGATTGTTAAGGGGCAGGAGGAAGAGTCGCTAATGGTTCTTGTTACATCTTCTTCTTCCAAGTTCTGCAAAACCGGCTGGGTCTGCAACGAAAGCGTCTTTACTTTTTCCGACCTGGAGCGGGCTGTAATACTTTCTTGCCTGTTTATAACGCTTTTCCTGATTGTATTTACACTCTTTAACCTTAAGCATGACGACATGGTCATAATCAGTTCTAGAATCCGCAAATTTGAGCTTTCTTTGTTCAGGCAGTATTTGGAGAGGAAGGACACAGCTGACTGGCGCGCTTTGGAGAAGGAATTTTCTTTGCGCAGGCAGGATGTTAATGCGGAGATAATAAGCAGCCTTGGAAAGAGGGGCAAAAAGCACCGCAAAGAGGTTAACCTCTTCCTTGACCAGTCTTGGAGCGAGCTTATGTCTGCAATGAGCGGTGGCAGGCGTATGGCAGAGGTTATAAGTTCTTACAAGGATGAAAATCTTGAGCCAAAGCCGGAAAAGGAACTTTATTCTATAGATTATGATCATTCTGCGGACAAGATTAAGGAAGCTGCCCCTGAGGAAAAGCCTTCCCGTGCGGATGTGGCCCCCCAGTCTGAGCCTGAAGATACGGACGAAGTTGAGGAACTTGAGGAGTTGGACGAGCTTGAAGAGGTTCCCGAAGCAGAGGCAGTTGATGATGCGGAAGAAATACCTGAAGCTGAATCTGTTGAAGATGTAGAGGAAATACCAGAAGCGGAGGCTCTTGAAGAAGTGGAGGAGATTCCCGAAGCGGAGGCTCTTGAAGGTGCAGAGGAAATTCCAGAGGCAGAGGCCGTAGAGGAACTTGAAGAAGTTTTGGATGTTGAAGAGTTCCTTCCTGATGAGGCTGGAAAAGCTGCAAAAGATGTTTCTGGGCAGGAAAAGAAGAAGGTTCAGGAAATTTCTGCGGAAGAAGCGGCCCAGGCCTTTGACGACGTTTCCCCGGTTCCAGAAAAAGAAGACCAGCCCATGTCTGAGCAGGAAAAAGAGGAACTTTCATCTTTTGAGACGGTTTCCTTTGATCCGCTTAAGGGTGATGAGGGGAAGTCTTTGGGGCAAGACACTAAAAATTAAATTTTAGGGATTGCATTGTAAATTCCCGGAGTAAAAATTCCGATAACTATAAAACCTATGCAAAGGCTTTGATAAAGATGCTAGAGAATGATGGCGGTATCAAAAAGGAAAATTCTTCTCAAGAGCTACAGCAGCTCGGCGGACTTTTAAAAAAAGCTGAAGGCATTTTAAATTTACAAGGAGACAGCGCTTTTATGAACGGTTTGGATGTAAAGTCAGAAGGTAAGGCTATTATTGTTAAGAACGGAATCTTTACTATTTCCCAGGATTTGGAGACCAGTTCCGTAAAACAGGACCCTGCACTTAAGGCTTTGGTGGATTCAATACTGCGCTAAGCACTCTTAATGGCAAAAAAATTATTTTTGGTAAGTTCCCCCTTTACTGAGCCGGGAAAGCCACTGAACGAAAAGAATAAATTTGTTGAAAGACTTTTAAAGTGTGAACACAAATCTGCCCTGATGATTACTTCTGCTCCTGAGGATATTGGCTTTACGGAAGGTTTTTCCAATGCCGTAAAGTATACAATGGAGTTGTCTGGATTTACCTTTGATGATTATAAAATCTTGGACGGCAGGAATAAGGCGCATGCAAAGGAAGTTGTCGGATCAAGTGACCTTATAATTCTTGGCGGCGGGCATGTTCCTACCCAAAATGCCTTTTTTGCAGAAATTGGCCTAAAGGACTGCATGAAGGGCTTTGACGGGACTGTGCTTGGAATTAGTGCGGGTAGCATGAACGCGGCAAGTACTGTTTATGCCCAGCCAGAAGAGGAAGGGGAAGCTTCTGATCCAAAGTTCAGGCGGTTTTTGGAAGGCCTTGGGCTTACGGATGTTATGCTGCTTCCACATTATCAGGATACAAAAGACAATGTTTTGGACGGAAAAAAGCTTTTTGAAGAAGTCACCTACCCCGATAGCTATGGCAGAAAGTTTGTTGCTATATGCGACGGAAGCTATCTTTATTCAGACGGAATGTCAGAAAGAATTTGCGGTGAATCATATCTTATTCAGGATGGAAGCATAAGAAAAATCTGCGGTGTAGGGGAGGAGTGTCTTCTGTAAAGTGCCAATGGCAAAAGGCATGAGGCCCGGATTGGAAGGGTCCTGTGTAAAAAATTGCCTCCTTGCAATTTTTTCCACTGAGTTTTCTTTCAGAAAACTCACCAGTTTTTTTAGCAAAGATATGACGCGCCGTCCATGGCGCTATTGGTTTGCAAAATGTTCTTACGGACCCTGGAAAGCCGTTCCAAGATAATTTTTTTCTTTGCAAAAAAAACGGCAGTCCGTAGTTTGAACTGCCGTCCATATTAGAATTCAAGAAAATCAATAAATTTAGTAGCGGGGGGCTGTCTTTAGCTGGATGTTGAACATCTGCATAAGCTGGACAAAGGAGTAAATGGTTTTGTAGATTGTTACAGCCTTGGTCTTTAGCTTGCCTTCCGTGAATCTGTCCAAATCCTTCCAGTTTACGATGAGCTGGCTGTGCGGAGCCTTCATAAAGTCTTCCAGGGCAGTCTTTAGGTTCTTGTCGTAGATGATAAGGTACTTTACTGAACCTGTTATAAGCTGGGCTGCCTCGTCGTTTGCGTCGCCTATTACCATGTTGATTATGTTGCGGGCTTCCTTGTCCCTTTCGCAGCGGGGAAGAAGTGTCTTAATCTTCATGCCCCATTCGCCGTTTTCCGCAAGCTTTTCGTCAAATTTTATGATTGCGTCGGAAATGTTGAGCAGGCGGTGCAGGGCTTCGCTCATTGGGGTGGACATCTGCTGGTTTGTCCATTCACCGCGTACGAGGATAATGTCGCTCAGGTCGCGGATGTCTTTTTTTGCATAGTCCAACAGGAACAATTTAAGGTATTTTATAGGTTCTTCGTAGGTAAAGCCCTTGAAACTCTTCTTGTTAAGCACCTCGTTTATCTCTTCGTTGTAGTTTTTGAGGGGCTCTATGTTCAGCGTGCCAAATACTTCGTTTACAAGCTTTTCGGTATGGCTCTTGGTTTCTGTTTCCTTTACGTCTTCCAGGACGGTTTCCATCTGCTTTTTTATTTCCTGCAGGTAGCCGTCCATTATGTGCTGGCTTTCTATGCGCACCTTTTCCCTGTAAAGCGGGTCTTCGCTTATGAGCTGAATCATCATTTCGAAGACATTTTCGTCTTTTACGGAGCGCAGCCTTGCCAGGATTTTCTTCCAGATGTTGGGGGCAATGGGTTCAACGCCCTTAATCTTTTTCATAAGCTCGAACATTTCGTCCCAGGAGGCATCCATTGGAATTGCCCATGCTACGGACGTAAAGTTCTTGAGCTCTTCTTCTATGCGGTCTCCGTCAGTGGCGCGGAATTTGGGCAAAATGCTAAAATTGCGCTCGTGGAGGGAGCCGTCAAACTTTCTTATCATAACGTAGAAGTCGTATGTGCAGAAGTTGTAGAAGGCCACCAGCTTTGAATAGAGCAGGTCTATGGAAGCGGTCTTGGCGGATGTGAAGCCCTGGGCAAAGGCAGAATATGTAGCGGAAACCTGCTTCCTTAAGTCCTTGGCGTTCATGGTGGTGGCAAGTTCGCGGATGGACTCTTCGGTAAGGTCTGCAAGCTGGGAATGCTGTGCGTCTGAAAGTGAAGACGAAATAACAAACTGCTTTAGGGTTGCAAGGCTTGTGTTCTGGAACATGGCCTGAGCCGGAGAAATTGCCTTGTATATATCGTAGAAAAACTTTGCAAATGCAGGTTCTACTTCTTTTGAGCTGATTTTATAAAAATGAAACTTTGTCCTTGAAAGATTCTTCGCAATACTTTTTAAAAGCTTTCTTTTTACTGCGTCGGGGTCGTTTCCCCCAAAAATAGAAGCTAGCAAAGTCTGAAAAAAATTGATACCATTCGACATATTTAAACTATAAGACATTTATTCAAACAAGTCAAATGCCTAAAAAGAATTCTATTTAAACTTGGCATTTTGGACGGTGCTTGCCCCTGAAAAATCCTTCCGTGGATTTTTCAGGGGATTGCAGAATCGCTGCGCAATTCTGCATGTTGCTAAGTCGCCATCCGTGGCTCGGTATTGGCTGGCAAGGAAGAATTACGTTCCCTGGCTTGTCGAAGGGAACATACCTAAAATAAATGAATCGTCCGCAAAAAAAGAAAGGGGGGCTTAGGCATATTGCGCCCTGAAAAAATCCATCCATGAATTATTACGGGGCCACAAATAGCGTTACAAAATCATTGAAGGTAAAGTTATGCGGTTCGCATATATATTCCAGGGTATAGGCGTAGGGCTTGCCGTTAAGGATGTAATCTACTGTTGCATAGACTTTTTTGCTTTCTTTGCCGTTGATTTTGCGGCCGGATATCTTTAAATCCAAATCAAATGAAGCGTAATAAATTTCTTTGTCGTTGGCTTTAAGGATATTTTTATTTTCGTCGTAGAGAATGCTTTCTTTTGAATCTGGTGATAATTGCTTGTTAACGCTCAAATTGTAAAGCTCTTCTTCTTCATCGCTTATTGTGATTGATTTTATGAATAAATTGGCAATTGGCTCTGTTAGGCTTACGTCTGCTTTTAGATATAGGCTTGTGTCAAATGTTCCTATGAAGCCTCTTGTTGCTTTTGGATAGAAAGTTATTGTCAAAGGCAGCTTTGTGTCAATTTCTCGCTTAATTGGGCTCCAGCCGTCCAAATGCTGGTAGGCGGTCTGTAGATTCGGGGTGTTCAAGTGGTATATGTCTACCACATCCGCAAATATTGCTGATGAAAAAGATATGAGCAAAAGCAGTGTGCAAATGCATTTTTTCTTCATTTATAAATCTCCTTCTTGTTGTCCAATAATAGCAGGCCTTGTCCGCTTGTGCTACCGGGGTTCTGCGAAACTCTCGGGATTTTTTTGTTAACACCAACCAATTTGAGCAGGCGTTGGTCGCAAGCTTCGCTTGCTCTCCGAGTTACTTCGTAACTCGCGGATTTATTTGCTACCCCAGTAACAATATTGGGGCGTTGTCCGCTTGCGCTACCGAGTTACTTCGTAACTCGCGGGATTTATCTGGTAACACCAACCAATTTGAGCAGGCGTTGCGGGCGGCGTTTGAGCCCGCAGAGGGGGTAGCGGAAGACCGCTTGCGGGCTGTAGCGAGGGGGAGACTTCTCCCTCCTTGTGCAAATGGCGCAGGGGGTATTCGCAGCGAAGCTTCAAGCGGACTTCCCCCTCCTTATGCCTAAAAAATGATTGCTATACTGGACTTTTGATGTATTGCATATTATAATTATGTAATGTTATAATAGAATTTATCCAAACTGCGCACAAAAGGCGTTTTTTTGGGAATTGCAATTAATAAAAACTCGGGTGGGAAAAAGTGAATATTATTCTTGCAATCATTATATCGGCGGCGTTGTCTGTTGTTATTAGCGTAATTTTGGGACAAATCAATAAAAATGAAAATTCCTTGGAGCGCGTAAGGAAGTATGCGGAAAAGCGTCAGGGCGAATTTGACGAATACTTTAAGAAGCAGCGCGACACTATCCGTGAGCTGGAAAGCGGGCTTGAAACAAAGGACATTCAGGCTAAGGCGGCGGTAAAGCGTCTTGACCAGCAGAAGGAAGAGTTTGAGCAGGTTACGGCCGACCTTGCCAAGCAGATAAACCAGGTTAACGACATGAACAACGGCCTGGAAGACTACAAGAAGAGCTTTGGCGAGCTTATGGAAATGGGTGCTGCCGTAGAGGAAAACCTTAAGCGCGTAAAGGAAGAGGCTGGCATTATTACCCAGCTGAACCAGAGGCTTGATTCCCAGAAGAAGAAGGTTGATTCCCTTGACCGCCAGATTCCCGCACTTGTTGAACACTTCTCCAGCGCCAACTCCGAAAACCTAAAGCTTATTGGTTCCCACCTTTTGGAAGAGTATGAAAGCAGGGCCCGCTCTATTGAAGACGCAACAAAGCATGCAATAGAAGAAAGCCACGTAATAATGAACAAAATTGCTGCGGACATAAAGGACACCTACGACAATGCAGCTGAACGTGCCGGCACTTTGGAAGACGAAGCATTCAAGGAGCTACAGGCCAGGGCAGACGAGCGTACGGAAAACTGCATGAACGAGATTCAGCAGCAGACCGAGCAGTTGCAGGCTCTTGTGGACAGCCGCATTCAGGCCCTTCAGCAGGGCATTAACGAGCAGACTTCAAACTTTAGTGCATCGCTTGACGCACAGAAGGCCGCTTTTGAAAAAGATTTCCAGCAGAAGACGGAGGAAATTGCTTCCCAGATTGTTGAAAGGGCACAGGAAATTTCCACGGAATTCAGGAACAAGCTTAACAAGCTGGAGACAATCATTCAGGAAAAGACAGCCAACCTTAACTTTACCTATTCAGACCG
>JAGCWT010000069.1 GCA_017961705.1 Treponema sp. | reverse complement strand
TGCGGAACCCTCACTTTTGTTAAGAGGTAGCCTTCGGGAACTTTTTTGAATTGGGAAAAAGGAATCATCTTTGAGTCGTTGGGTTTCTTTCTGAATTCCAATACTGCGCCAAGTGCAAGAAGCGGTCCCCAGAGGGTGCTTTTTTGCGTTCCGTTTTCTTCGCTGCCGGAGCAAATGTTTCCGCCGATTGTTGCAATGTTCCTTACGGATTCACTTGCGATTGTTTTTATTGCGTCGTAAAGAACAGGGCTCATGTTTGTGCGTCCAACGTCCAGAATGCGGGAAAGGGTTACTGACGAACCAAATTCAATGAAGCGCTCTTTTTTTTCTATGGTGCTAAGTTCCGGGATTGAACTTATGGCAAGGACTTTTTCTGCAAAGGGAAATTTTCCTGTTCCACCGCCGCGGATTTGCAGTTCGTTTACGTTCTTGAGGTGGTAGAAAACATCGCTGAGCGTGCGGGCAATTAAAAAGGTCTGGTTACTTTTGGACATTTGAATTTTTCTCCTCGCGTGCTTCTTTTATTGCGGATGCTTTTAGGATTCCGTTTAAAAGCGAAATACTGTCTGTGCAGCAGCAGTTCAAGTCTTTTATGTGTTCCATTACCTTTGATGCTGAAGGGTGGGGCGTGTTTTTTAAAATGTAGTAGGCTGTAAAAATTTTACCGGCGTTGCAGTATCCGCAAAGATGAATTTCTGCTTCGGAAAAACCGGATAGGATGTCCTTGTAGAGCAAAAAGTCATCTTCCGTAAGAGAGCTGCTTTTTTGGCTTGAAGGCTTTTTTGCCTTTGGGTCTTCACCGGAAAGTGCTTCCTTCTTTTTTGGGTTGGTAAAGAATTCCAGGGTGATAACCTTGTTGTCCCTTACTATTCCGCATGGAATCTGGCAGCTGGGAACAGGCTTGCCGTTAAGGAGCACCATGCAGTTGCCGCAAAAACCGTCCTGGCATCCGCATTTTACGCTGAAGATTCCCATTCTTCTTAGGACATTCAAAAGAGGCTCTGAAGGGATTGCATCCAAGACTGTTTGTTCTTCGTTTAAGTTTACGGGTATCTTCATTCTTCCTTTTCCTTTTTGGAATTTTCCTGCTCCTGTTCAATAGAAGAAACTGCGTCTACTTCCTGAACAAGTGCCCTTTTGAATTCATCAAGATAGTTTTCGTTTGCCGCTTCAAAAATGCTTTCTATGGAAAGGGGAAGGCTGCTTACGGTGTGGTCAAGTGCCTGGGAGAGAGCCTGTGTGTATGCGGCAGGAATTATATGGAAGACGTTTTCTCCAATCTGCATTGGGGCTTCGTCAGATTCCAAGAAGGCAATTTCTATGTCTTGAATTTCATAGTCAAGTTTTTCCCTTGCAACAAGTGATGTTAGGATCCTCTGTATTCCCAGCCGCACGGAGCTTTGTGCCGCAACTGGGTTCAGGATTTTTCCTCCGTCAACAAAGACCTGTATTTTCTTTATCTTTTCGCGGAAGGTGCAGGGGTCAAGTTCCAGTTCCAGTATTGCCGCCGCAAATGAAGTGCTGTGGAAGGGCTGGCCACTGAAGCTGCTTGTGTTCCAAAGTTTTTTTAGCGAGCTTGTTACGGATTTTTCTACCGTAAAGGGGAACTCGTTCTTTTTTCTGCTAAGCTTTGTCTTTATTGTCTCGCAGCATTTGCGCAAGAGCTGGGTCATTACGCTGATGTTTGAATAGACTGTTTCTGGCAAGAGAGGTTCTTCGTCTTCCGAAAAGCTTGAATTTATTTTTACGGAAGAAACGTCGTGCTGAAGTATTTCTGTTACAGTTCTTTTCCATATTTCCTGAATGGTTGCGGAAACTGGCGGGCAGTGGATGATGACGGTCTTGTCTTCCGTGTAGGTTGCCTCCAGAGACTGGTCTCCACCGCCGTAGATTTGTGAGCCAAGGTAGCATGTTCCTGCAAATGAGCAGGCAAAGCCAATTCCCCTTACCGGAGAGTCTTTTGAGTGAATGAGGGATGTCCTGTTCTTTTCCCTTCTGTACAAAACCTGCTGGCGGTAGGCTTCGTATTTTCTTTCAAACTCAAGGAATTTTTTTCCGCTCTCGTCAAAAATCATGTAGTAGGAGGGGATGGAATATTCAACCTTTTGCGATACGGCACGTACAAAGTCTTCCTTTTCTTTTTTCATTACAACGTCGGTGCCAGAAACTTCAAGCTCCTTTTTTTCAAAGTATTTTTTTAGCTTGAAGGAAAAAGGCATGGCTGTTTTTTTTGTATCCTTGTCCAAAAAGTTCAGCATCCTTATTTCTACCGGCGAAATCCTGCATTCTTCGCAGAGAAGGTTCATCTGGTTTTCTACCGCAAAAAATGCCGCTGAGTCTACCAGCCTAAGGTCTATGGATGAAGGTTGGGAAGCGCTGCTGTTTGCCCTTGCGGTTATGCTTAGGTTCTGAGGGTTGTAGCATCCGCAGCTTGAAATTACCAGGCGGTCCATTATTTCTTGGGCAAAGGGGTTGTGGGCTCCTGCGTCAAAGTCTATGTTTATTTTCATGGCGGCAATTCTTCCGCTTTCGCTTACACCGGTTTTGTGCCTGATTGTTACCGGGCGCATTGTGTCCATGTAGAGTTCCTGTTCTTCCCTTGTGTAGACAAGCTTTACCGGCTTTCCGCACATGTAGGAGGCAACTGCAACTTGGCTTGCCACGATGGAGTTGTACCAGATGCTGCTTGAGCCCTGGTTGAATGACTTTGTTTTTTTTATGATTATGTCTTCCGTGTTTAGCGAAAGTGCTGCGCTTAGGGTTTGCCTAAGGTTGCTTATCCACTGTGTTGGGGTGTAGACCGTAAGGGTCTTTCCGTTGTAGTCGCAGATTGCACCGTTTGGTTCATTAAAATCCGGTATGTTTATTTTGTATGACCATTCGTGTTCAATTACGTGGGCACAGTTTGCAAATACTTCTTCTATGCCGCCTTCTTTTTTAAAGCAGGGGCCGCTTTGAACTTTGCGCTCTGCAAGTACGTCTGAAAATATTTCCCTAAGGCTGTCTTCTTCTTTTTGCTCTGAAGATTTTTTTTCTTTTGGAATGCTTGTGATTCCAAGTTCCTGAAGGATGGCAAGGGGTGTGTCTTCTTCTTTTTCGTCTTCTTCGCTACTGCTTAATTTTAGCGATGCCTCTAGTGTTTCTTTTGAGCATTCTATTTTGAATTGGCCTGCAAGCTCTTCAAGAACGGCTTCGTCTGGCCCCGCAAGGATTCCAACCGGTTCGCCTGGGTAGAGGATTTCTCCTTCGCAGAGGATTGGTACGCGGCCTAGGGTGTTGCCTATAAAGTGCTGGCCGGGGATGTCGTGGGCGGTGAACCAAAAGTAGCCTTCGGTAAGGTCCGGGTAGGAGATTTTTGTTATGCGGCCGGTTTCCATGCAGCGGATTATCTTTGCATGAATCATGTCTTTTAGCTCAAGGTCGGAATAGAATTTTGCCTCGAAGGAAACGGATGAAGGCTTTGTGCTTCTCTTTGTTTCTGTGCCGGGTGCTTTTGTTGCGGATGATTTTTTTGCGCTGGCTTTTGCTGTGGTGCCTGCTGTTTTTTTTGCGGCTGTTTTTTTTGCACTTTGCTTTCTTTCTTTTACGGAGGATTTTTTTGCGCTTGATTTTGCTTCTGGCATTGCGGATATTTTTGTGCTGCGGTTTGCCTTGGTGCCGGTTTTTGTCTGCGGTTTTTCTTTTGCGCTGACTTTTGCCTTTGGGTTTTCCTTTAAGCTGCGGATTGCCTTTGCACTTGCCTTTGCTTTTGCACTTGCACTTGCACTAGCTGCTGTCTTTGCAAGCCCTGCCTTTTTTGTGGAAGCGCCAAGCTGAGAATCTTTTTGCCTTTTTTCCAAAGCCTTTTTCTTGGCTTTTAAATCCGTTTCTTTTTTAGGCATGATTTTTACCGCCAATGTCTTTTATTGTTTCAACAACATAGTCAATCATCTCGTCCGTCATGTCCGGCCAGAGGGGAATTGAAATTGTCTCGCTGTACTGCCTTTGCGCATTTGGGAAATTTTCCGCCGTAAATTCCGGGTAGAGCTTTTTCCAGTAGGTAAAGTTGAAAATCGGTATAAAGTGCATGCTTATTCCAACACCCCGCTTTTGCATCTGAAGGGCAAATTCATCACGGTCAATGGTAAGCTTGGAAAGGTCAAGCCTCATAAGGTAGAGGTGCCATGCGTTTCCTTCACCGTCCGGCGGCAGCTTTATAAAGTCAAGCTTTCCAAGTTCCTCGTTGTAGCGCCTTACGTGTGCCTTGCGCTTTTGGTCAAAGACAAAGGCTTTTTTTAGCTGTTCCCTTCCCAGTGCCGAAAGAATGTCGGGTATGTTGAACTTGTAGCCAGGTGCAACAATGTCGTAAATCCAGGATGCCTTGGGGGAAGTGTAGCGGTCCCAGGTTGTGCGGTCCATGCCGTGCATCCTCATCATGGTCATGTGCTTTGCAAGTTCGGGGTCTTTTGTGGTGACCATGCCGCCTTCGCCAGTTGTGATTGTCTTTGTTACGTAGAAAGAAAAAATTCCTGCGTCGCCTATTGTTCCTGCGTAGCCCATTTGTGTCTTGCTGGGAAATGAATGTGCGCAGTCTTCAATCACCTTTACATTGTATTTTTTTGCAAGCTCCATGATGGCCTTCATGTTGCAGACCTTGCCCGCTATGTGGACTGGAACTATGGCTACAACATTCTTACCCTTGGGGCTTTGAAGAATCTTTTCTATGGACTGGGGATCAATTGAATATGAATCCTTTTCTATATCCGCAAAGTATACGTCGGCTCCAAGATGGCGTGCCGTTGCCGCGGTAGAGACAAAAGTGTATGGTGTTGTGATTACGGCCTTTCCCGCCTTTACCCCCAGGGCTTCCATTGCAAGAATCATGCCGCTTGTGTTGCTGTTAACTGCAAGAGCGTATGGCACTTCAACACAGGATGCGAATTCTTTTTCAAAGGCAAGGGTTTCTTTACCTGTGGTTAGCCAGCCGCTCCTTATTACCCTAAGAACAGCTTCTTCTTCTTCTTTGCCTGTCGAAGCCTTAAAGAAAGGCACTTTTATTTCGTTTTCCATATTTGCTGCCATTACAAAACCACCTTTACAGAAGTTGCCATGTCTATGCGCTTTCCGTCGCTTTCCTCTTCGCGGTAGAATTCATCGAGTGAGGGAACTGCATTCCTTAGTATCCTTACAAGCTCATCCCGGTTCCTGTAGATGTCCGCATTGCCTTCTGTAAAGTAGCAGACCGGGTAAAGCTTTTTAAGCAACTCTTCCGTCTTGAATGTCTTTGGAGGAATGTTGTTGAGCTTAAGGATCTTCTTGTACTGGGTAGGGGTTGGGTTTTCCTCGCTAAGCCAAAGCGGTTCCGTTAGCCTTTCGCCCCTGCGCGCCCCTATGAATTTTATGTCCATGTCCTTGTAGGGTTCAAAGCCACTGAATTTTATAATCTGTTCCGCAAGGGTAAGAATCTTTATTGGTTCACCCATGTCCAGAAGGTAGGAACAGCCGTTTTCTCCTACGCCGCCTGTTTGAAGGACAAGTGAACATGCCTCTGGAATTGTCATGAAGTAGCGTTCCATTGCCGGGTCTGTTACCGTGACAGGACCTCCGTTCTGAATCTGTTCCATAAAAATCGGAAGGATTGAGCCGCGTGAACCAAGCACGTTTCCAAAGCGCACGAACATGAATGACTGCCCGCACTTTGTCTTTAGAGCCGCCTCGTTCACAAGCTTTTCGCTTAGCATTTTGCTAACACCGTAGACGCTTACCGGGTTAACAGCCTTGTCCGTGGAAATGAGCACAAAGCGTTCTGTGCCGCATTCAAGTGCTGCATCCAAAAGGTTCTTGGTTCCAAAGACGTTGTTTTCTATTGAGGCAACCGGGTTTTCTTCCATCATGGGAACATGCTTGTAAGCCGCGCAGTGGAAGATTACGTCTGCCCTGGTATGGCTTATTATGTAGCGCACGTATTCCCTGTCGCGCATATCGCCAATGATTGGAACTACGGATGCCTTTTCTCCCACGCCCTCGTTCTGAAGGATGTGCAGCTCGCGGTAGATGTTTACGATTGAATTTTCTCCGTGGCCAAAGAGGTAGAGACGCTCTGCACCGCCAGAAAGAAGCTGCCTTGCAAGTTCGCTTCCGATTGAACCGCCTGCGCCTGTTATAAGGACGCGCTTTCCCTTAAGGTAGGCAAGGCTTTCGTGGAGGGGGATTATTATTGGTGTTCTTCCCAGAATGTCCAGCGGGTTTATTTCCCTGGCCTGAACAAAGTGGGCCTTTCCGTCTACAACCTGGCTGATTGAAGGCAGGATTTTTATGTGGAAGAAGCCGCATTTTTTTAGCACGTCGTAAATCTGCTTTATGCGGGAACCGTCTGCGCTTGGTATTGCAATGATGGCCTGGTCTATAGCCGTAACGCGAAGAACGCTAGACATTGTGTCTATTGGCCCCAAAACAGGCACGTCTTCGATTTTACTTCCGATTAATTCCTTGCTGTCGTCGATGAATGCCGCAACTGTGCCAAAAATCTTCTTCCGCTTTAGCTCTTGGGCAATCATCTGCCCTGCAAAACCGGCACCTATAATGTAAAGCCGGCTGTCTATCTTTCCCATAATCCCCTCTTTTTCTTCTTATTATAGCACACACTAATCTTTTCTTCAACGTTAAATTTTCTTTCTTATTTGGACGGTAATTTTTAGGACGTTAAACTTGCTTGCTCTACGAATATATTCCTTGGCTAATTTCGGCTGACATGCCTTTGCGCCACCGCCGTTCCGCCCTTCGGTAACCCTCATCCCGCTTGCGCGGGACTAAAGGGGCTCCATGGCGGCGTAGGTTTTTCCGGAAAAAACTTTACAAAGAAAAAACTGTGGCTTAAAATAGGATTTGGCATATTTTTGGAATGCTGCAGGGGCTTTTGTTTTAAAAACATCCCCAAGGAGAAATCGTAGTGATGAAATTAAAGGCTTTCAGGACTTCTTTATTGTTTTTGTGCTTAATGGAAATCTTTGCTGGCTGCCAAAGCAGTAATTTTGCCTCTAGTGCAGCTCCACAGTCTGCTGCCGGTAAAGGCGGGGAAAAAACTGCGGCTCAAAGCAAGGCCCTGGAAACTCCCTCTGCCATTGTAAAAGGCTCAGAAATAAACGCAATACTCAAAAACTTTATGAAAACATCCAAGCCCTATGTCTTTAAGCCTTCCAGCGTGGAACCCCAGGGACGCAGCAAGTCTTTTGCCAAGAAGATTTCAAATTCAATAGATGCCGTTATCTACCTTGATTCCGACGAAAAGACCGTCTGCTACTACGCAAGGGGCTATACGGATTCCGGCAAGAAAATACCCGCCCCCGCTGATTCAAGCGGAATGTTTGACGGCCTAAAATATCTTACGGAAATAGACCTTTCCGGCTTTGACTTTGGCAATGCAGTTAGCATGAAGGACATGTTTGCAGGCTGCGTAACGCTAAAGTCTGTGGATTTTACGGCTTTTAAGAGTGGCCGTGTTACCGACATGAGCGGAATGTTCAGCAAGTGCAAGGAATTGACCAGCCTTAACCTTTCTGCATTTGACACGTCAATGGTAACAAGCATGAAGAACATGTTCTACGGCTGCATCAAGCTTTCCTCTCTTAACCTTTCAAGTTTTTCAACTGGCCGTGTTACCGACATGAGCGGAATGTTCTACCAGTGCTACGAGCTTACAGCCCTTGACCTTTCCAAATTTGACACAAAAAACGTTACGGACATGAAGGAGATGTTCTACTTCTGCGAAAAGCTTACGTCGTTGAACCTTGCAAAATTCAACACTGGCAAGGTTACGGACATGAGCGGAATGTTCCGGGGCTGCAGGGCTATTGCCTACCTTGATTTGTCTAGCTTTGACACCAGATGTGTTACCAACATGAGCCTTATGTTCTACGAATGCAAGAAGCTGGAAAGCCTTAACCTTTACTCTTTTGACACATCCAACGTTACGGATATGCACCACATGTTCTACAACTGCTTTGTCCTTGACTTTGACCTTTCTAGCTTTAACACCGGCAAGGTTACGGACATGAACAACATGTTTAACGGCTGCGGACTTAAGCACAATACCATTGACCTGTCCGGCTTTGACACGAGGAATGTTACCAACATGCAGGAAATGTTCTACTGGAGCAAGTTCAGGGCACTTGACCTTTCTTCTTTTGACACAAGAAATGTTACCAACATGCAGCGTATGTTCGGTTGCTGCCTTAACCTGACATCGGTTAAACTTTCAAGCTTTAACACGGAAAAAGTAAGCGACATGAGCTATATGTTCATCTGCTGCCTAAAGCTTCCAAGCCTTGACCTTTCTTCCTTTGACACAAGGAACGTTACCAACATGGAGCTGATGTTCGAGATGGACTACGACCTTGATCCGCAAAAGTCTGCCCTTGCAACAATTTACGCTTCGGACAAATTTGTAGCAAAAACCATTCCGGCTGGAAAAAAGATTTTTAACAAGTGCCAGAAGCTTAAGGGCGGTAAGGGAACTGCTTATTCTGATTCTGCTTCCAACGACGCTTCCTTTGCCCGCATAGACGGCGGTTCAAGCGCACCCGGCTACTTTACCGCAAAAAAGTAACTGGTCCCAGAGGCTCTCGAAGGGCGCTCCCTGTGGTTCGACTATGCTCACCAACCGCCCGACAATGGCACGGAGGGATTTTTTATTCTTCCTTGCCAAGAAGTACCGAGCCATGGATGGCGGGTTAGCAGCATGCAGAATTGTGATAGCAATTCTGCAATCATAAAAAAAATCCACGGATTTTTATTCTTCCTTGCCAAGCAATAAAGAGCCCAAGGAGGGGCGGGTTAGCAGCCCGGAGATTTGCATTGCAAATCTCCGATACCAAAAAAAATCCATGGATGGATTTTTTTTGGTCATACGCCCGATTGGAAGGGTGGCGAAGCCAGACCGCCGTAGGCTGGCCGGAGCGGTAGCGGAGCCCTGGAAAGCGGGTGACGAAAGGGGCGTTCGGTCGAATTAGCCAAAAAGCGATATGGTAGAGCATTAAAAAGCTTCCGTCCAGAAAATTTTAATACAAAAACACAGTCTCATAAATAAAACTAAACTCAACTTTGCAAAATCCGATAATTAATCGAGAGCAAAGTTTTTGTTCAAGGGGATATTTATGAGAAGAGTTAAATTTCTTTTGGCAGCCGCGGTTTTTGCCTTGCTTTTTTCTGCAAGTGCCAGTGCTACTGTTGTTGCCTTTCAGCTTATTCAGCATGATCCTTGCCAGAGCGAGGTTCGGGCATCTTCTTATCTTATAGAGAATTCGCTCTTTGACTTCTTTTTTGACAGGGGCATAATCGTAACAAATTCTCCTACCGCCGTGTCTACTGACGAATCTGTGGACGAGCAGCTTTACTATGCGGCGCTCAGCGAGGCAAGTTCGGGTTTCTGCAACTACTTTATAGCCCTGACAATTGACTACGATACGGAAAATTCAAGGAATCCCGAGGCTCTTATCATTTCAAACATAGAGAAAATTAGTTGGAATATATTTGATCTAAAGACAGGAAAAAGCGTGGCTTCCGGTTCAAGGAAGACGAACAAGGTGTCTCCCGAAAGGGATAATGAAAAAGGAATTTCTGATTTCACCTCCAAAGTTGCGCAGGACATTTACAACCATTTTATGACTTTAAGTTAAGGATCCGTGGGGAAGGGGAAACAGAATGAAGAAAATATTAATCGCAGTAATAGCTATAAGCCTTGCGGTTATTTTTGTAGCCGCAGACGACTCTTTTTTGTACCTCGACGGCAATGCTTCTGTAGGCAGGGAGGGTGAGCTTCCCAAGGGGCTTTTTGTAAAGGCTTCTGGATATTTGCCGGGGGACAATGTTAGCGTAACAAACCCAATGACAGGGGAGACTTTGGAACTTCTTAACCTTGGTTCCATGGACGCATCTTCCGGTTCCATAATGCTGCTTTCCAAAGAGGCGGCTGAGGGGCTTGGAATTTCCCCAGATTCAAATTTAAAGATTAAGCTAAGCTCAAGAAAGGGTTCCTTTGACCAGAGTGCGGCGGGTGTTGGCATTGTTTCAAGCATTTTTCCGGGGGACGCATCCTATTCAAGGCCTGTGGCAGAAAAAAAGCCTTCCTATGGCTACGAGACTGTAAGCTTGCCTCCAGCAGACGGTTCAGAACTTGCAGCTGTTGATGACGGTGAAGATGAAGATGGCGATTCTGACGCTTTGGCAAAGACTGACTATGATTACGAAGAAATAGAAGCCTTAGAGCCAATGAGCGACGAAGAGCTTGCAAAGTACGGCCTTTCCGCAGAAGACGGAGTTGGCGGTGAGCCTGTTTCCGACAGCGACCTTGTTGCCAAAGAAAAAGAAAACACCAAGACGGAAGCAAAGCCCCAGTACGGAACAGATTCAAACGGAGAGCGCATTGCATCCCTTGAGCCTTTAAAAGAAGAGGAAGCTTCTGCTATACCCTATGGCAGCCTTGACTCTGACTTTGACGGAGAAAAAGTTGCCTATAACGAGCCGCTTGGTTCAGAATATGTTGCAGAGGAAGAGCTTGTAAGGCCAATCCCTTCTTCCGGTCTTATTGCAGCCCTTGACCCCAGCGAAAAAGAAGACGAGGGTGACGAGGTTCTTGCAGAAGAAGAGGCAGAACTTGTGGAAGACATAAGCGAGCCTGTTGCAATCGTAATTCCTGTTAACCCAGATGCAGGGCCAGAAACAGACTTTGCAGGAGAGGAGATTGTTGCGGCAGAACCTATAGACGGTGAACCTGTTGCAAGTATAGACCTTACTCCGCCGGAAGAAGACAAGGACGAAGAGGAAGTTGCATCTGTAGAACCGGATGAACCTTACACTCCAATTGTTCTTGTTCCTTCAGACGACCTTACTCCTCCAAAAGAAGAGAAGAAGCCGGTGGAAATTAAGCCTACTCCACAGAAGGATAAGACTCCGCCCAAGGACATAGCGGCACGCCTTAGAAAGGAAAGCGAAATTGACAGGTCCAGGTATTATGTCCAGATAGCGACCCTTGCCGAAAATTCAAGCGCACAGGCCTTGATAGACAAGTACGGAAAGTATCCGCTCATCATGATTCAGAATTCGCGCGGGGCATACAGGGTTCTTGTTGGGCCTCTTTCCGTGGATGAATACGGCATGATTCTTGAGCGCTTCAAGGGCTACGGATTCAAGGACGCTTTTGTGAAGTATCCGGGTAGCGTTTAAGTTTGGCTTCTAAAAAAGAAATATATGGCGGCAGATTACTTTGGTCTGCCGCTTTTTTTGTTTGCGGTTCGCGGTGTGGCTGACAGTGTGCGGTGCAACTTGCGGTGGCGTTTGCGGTTCGGTTGTTCGGTTCGCGGTGTGGCTGGCGGTTTGCGGTGCAGCTTGCGGTGGCGTTTGCTGTGTGGCTGACAGTTTGCGGTGCAGTTTGCGGTGCAGTTGGCGGTGGCGTTTGCGGTTTGCGGTTTGCGGTTCGATTGTTCAGTTTGCGGTTCGGTTGTTCGGTTTGCGGTGTGGCTGACAGTTCGCGGTTTGCGGTGGCGTTTGCGGTTCGATTGTTCGGTTCGCGGTGTGGCTTGCGGTTTGGGTTGTGGCTGACAGTTTGCAGGGCAGCTGGCGGTTCGCGTTAAAATATCCTGTGATTTTTTTTCTTCTTTTGGACGGTACTTGCTTTTGGGGCAAATGTTTTGTTTTAAGAAGATTTTACCAATTTTGTTACGGGCTTTGCGGGGTTCCGGCTTTCGCCTCCATTGCCTTCGCAACCGCCTGCGGCGGCCCCTCCAATCCCGCGTAGGT
>JAGCWT010000068.1 GCA_017961705.1 Treponema sp. | reverse complement strand
TGGTAAAAATTTACGCTGTGCCTTTTAAAGCCTTTTACGTAGGAAAATGTCCTTGCCTGCTCGTCAACAATAATGCTTCTTTTGTTAACAGCCGGAAAATACAAGAGGGCTGCCGCAATTATTCCGCCAAAGACCGTAAAGGCCTTAATGTATTCAGCAAGGGGCATTTTTTCTTTGTCGGAAAGGAAAATAAAAAGAAGGGCTGCCGCTATTGATGCACAGAAAAGTATAAATTTTCTTTCGCCCTTGTTCCTTATGATTTTGTAGGGGGCAAGCTTCTGGCTGTCCACGTGGTCGTAAAGGGACTTTTGGGCAAGTTCATAAAATCTTTCCGCGTTTACCCTTAGGGGTGAAATGGAAATTTTGTCCATGCCGAATACTATTTTTATTGTGCCGGCATTGTCCTTGGTGCAGTTTGTTATGTCCTTTAGAAAAAAAGTCTTGGAGCCAAGGAATTTGCGGGCAAAAGAAATTTCCTGCCCTTCAATCCTGATGCGGTATTCTTTTTCGTATAAAATGATTAGAACAAGTATGCATTCCGCCAGCGTCGTCCCTATTATAGAAAGCTTTATTTCCTTGTAGAATAGGAATATCCCTGCTGCCAGTATGAGTGCCATAAAAAGTGCAAAAAGCAGAATCATCCATTTTGGGGAGTGGACTGTAAAACTGTTCCCCTGTTCATCCTGCAACTTTTCCCTTTCGCTTTCCTTTTGCGACAGGCTGCTAAAGAATCCCTTCAATAATGTACCAAAAAATCCTCTTGCAATGCTAAATACCATTTTTTCCTCTCGCCGCATGATATTGAAAATTCCTGCTTCTGTAAAGCTGGGTTCATCTTTAAGTATTGAAACAATTTAGATTTGGCTGTATTATATGTTTGTGTCTGAATTATACATTGTGGGTACTCCGATAGGAAACTTGGGCGACATTACCTTCCGTGCGCTGGAAACATTCAAGTCTGTTGATGTTATAGCGGCAGAAGACACCCGCCACACCCTTGAGCTTTTAACGCATTTCGAAATCCGTAAGCCTTTGGTAAGCTGCCGTGCGCAGAACGAAGGCTTTGCTTCGGAAAAGATTATACAAATGCTTGACCAGGGGCAAAAGGTGGCCTATGCAAGTGATGCTGGAACTCCGGGAATAAGCGATCCAGGGGCTGTCCTTGCAGAAAAAGCCCGCAATGCTGGCCACAGGGTCATACCAATTCCGGGGCCGAGCGCATTTGCAACTTTGGCAAGCGTGGCTGGTTCTGGCGGCAAGACGCTGGTTTTTGAAGGTTTTCTTTCGCCCAAGCCGGGTAGGAGAAGAAGCCGTTTGCGCGAGCTTATGGGCACTCCTGCGGCTTGCATTGTTTACGAAAGCCCTTTCCGCGTGGTAAAATTGTTGGCAGACATAGCGGAAATAGACGCTGAAAGGCGCATTGTTGTTGGCAGGGAGCTTACAAAGCTGCACGAAGAGATAAATGACGGCCCAGCCAAGGAAATTTATGAGGATTATTCGTCCAGAAGCAAGGTTTTGGGTGAATTTGCGGTCTTTATTTCCGGCAACAAGGCAAGTTCAAAAGCGGAAAACGAGGCTGATGGTGAGGGAGAAACACTATAAATAGCGTAGTTTTAAAGCAAAAGTGCTAAACTTTTAGAAGGCGGTTCCGATAATAAAAAGGAGGCAGGTTAATTATGATGATAGACAAGGTTTACGGGATTAACCCGGTTAACAATCTTCAGAACACAAAGAGGGCTGCGTCTGTAAGCAATGCAAAGTCTGCACCCGATGAAATCAATGTTTCTGAAGAGGCAAAGGCTATGGCTGATGCATACTACATGCACCAGGTCGCAGAGGAAACACCGGATGTTCGCCAGGACTTAGTTGAGCAGGTCAAACTTAAGATTCAGGATCCGAACTATCTTAACGATGCAACCATCGCAGCCACGGCAGATCGTATCTTGAGCGCATACGGCCTGTAATCTCCGGCGTTTATTTAAAAAGCAGCCGCCAGGGCTAAGCTTTGCACGGCTGACTTATTCACTAGATAAAAGGCGGAACTTGTTTCCGTCTTTTTTTTTCTTATACCTATGTGAATATTTTTTGAGTATGGTTTTGCTAGGTGTTAAACGCGGAAACCAATTTGGTGTGCAACGGAAGTGGAACACAAAATTGGTTTCCGCGTTTGACGAACAGCTGACAATATCGATAAATTATGTGGGAGTTAATTATGTCTGATTTTATTTTTAGGATTCAACCGAACATTGTACTGGGATCTTATACAACCAGCCGCCTTGGCCAGTATATCCGCGACTACGGCAGCAAATTCATGGTTATAATCGACCCAATCTTAAAGCAGGTCGGTAACGCAGAAAAAATCACCAACACTTTAACAGACCGCAAAATAGACTTCTTTACATTTGACGAAATTCCTGAAGGTGCAGACACCCAGGTTGTTACTGATGCGCTGCGTCTTGCCCGCGAGGCCCACGTTCACTGCATAATTGCTGTTGGCGGTGCAAAAACCTTGAATGTGGCACGTGCTGTAGCCTCCCTTTACCACGAGACCCATGAGCTTTATGACTTTTTGGACGGAACAATGCCTACCACAGCCCCGCTCCCGCTTGTTGCAGTTCCAACCACAATGCGCGACAGCTTTATCTTTACAAACTGCATCACAATAAATGATGCCCGCTCTTCAAAGGTAAAGATTCTTAAGACCCAGCCCAATTTGTGCAAGCTTGTTCTCTTTGACCCCAACCTTACAAGCACTTTGACGGAAAACCAGACCGCATCCATGGCAATAGAAACGCTCTGTCTTTCTACCGAAGCATATTTGAACCAGAAGGCCACCTTCTTTAGCGACATGATTGCAGAAAAATCCGCAGAGCTTTTGAGCTACGCAATGGACGGTTCTCCGACTCTTACAATTACGACTCCCCAGGAGGTTCTTTACAGCCAGGCCGGTTGTATGGCATCTTTGGCAGCCGCTTCCAGTTCAATCGGAGCAAGCACACTGCTTTCTCTCTGCATTAACGCCCGCTACAAGATTTCGCGTTCACTTTCAACTTCTATCTTGTTCCCGCACATCATAGAAGATGCCGCTAAATTCCGCTCAGACCGCCTTGCAAAGCTTTCACGCATAGTTCGTGCTTGCCCCCAGGACACCCCGGACAACGAAGCGGTTACGGCTTTTGCAGAGTATGTAAGGCAGCACATTGCCAAGGCCAACCTTCCGGCCCGCCTAAAGGACCTGAATGTTTCCATTGAGCAGCTTTCCCTCTGTGCAGAAGATGCTGGCGAAATTGAGCTTATCAACTCAATGCAGCGCAGCATGACAAGCGACGACCTGTTTGACATAATCAAAACCGCGTACTAATATGCGGGTATGATAGACCCAGAAAAACTCTTTCAGCTAGGGGCTGGTCAAAAAAGAAGAAAACTGGCCCTTTGCTTTGGTGAACTTGAGCGCGACATTGCAGGTATTGCAGAAAAAGGCACTGAATACAACTTTGCCAAGATGAGCCGCGCTGACTACACAAAAGCCCTTGTGCGGATTGTTCTCCAAGACCCAAAGCTTTCCCCTGATGCATATTCCAAACTAAATTCCCTTTTGCAAACCCAGCCATTTGACGAAAGGCGGGCCTGCAACTTGGCAAGAAACGCCCTTTTGGCCATAATCGGTACCTTCCCCGCAGAGTGGGACTTGGTGATAGCCCCCCATTCAGCAGAAAAAAACACGGTAGAAAACCGCAAATTCTTTCCCGGTGTGTGTGTTTACGCAGAAGACATACGCTCACCCTTTAACGTTGGCTCCATATTCCGTACCGCAGAGGCAATGGGCTGCGAAAAAGTCTACATTTCCCCCCAGTGCACAGACCCTTCGCAAAGCAAGGCGGTTAGAAGTTCAATGGGCTGCATAGAAACCTTGGGCTATACGCGCTGCTCTTTGGATGAACTGCCCCAAGACAAGCCAATATTTGTCCTAGAAACAGGCGGAACTCCGATTGATGAATTTAAGTTTCCAAAAGAGGGGATTGTTATAATAGGCTCCGAGGAACTGGGGGTTAGCCCTGAAGCTTTAAAGAAAGCAAGCTATGGGCATGTTACCATTCCCATGACAGGGTTAAAGGCTTCGCTTAACGTGGGAGTTGCCTTTGGAATACTAATGCAGGCCTGGGTGCAGTCTTTACAAAACCAATCCTAGCCCCGATTGGAAGGG
>JAGCWT010000003.1 GCA_017961705.1 Treponema sp. | reverse complement strand
GACGAGGAGGATGAAGACAAGGTTAGCGTTTCTTCCTACACATGGAATGCATCCGCTTCGCACAGCTTTAACATACCCGACTACCTAAAGCCTTTTTTGCAGAATGTTTCCATTACGGATATAAGTTCATCGGTTATTTTTAATTCCAAGACCAACACGGCTATTGCTTCTGAATCTACGGACGACTGGTATTTGTACACGCCGGAAAGGATGTTCTTTTATCCTTCACAAGTGACTCCTTTAAAATTCAGCGCGAACGTTGCGGGTTCAATTATAAAGTATCCGTTTGAAGAAAAAAGATCAAAGACGTTATATTTTCCGTATGAACTTTCTGCCCCAGAAGAATTTTCCGATGAAAAGAAAAAAGATGCTGATGCTGAATCTGAAGTGCAGGAAGATAAGGAGCAAACCAAAGTACAGGACGGCAGCGTTTTGGGAGAAAAAGACCTTCCTTCTCTGAACGTGCGCTCGGACATACGTGTTGCAAATATTTCTGACGTTGACTATGAACTTAAATATTCTGTTACGCCGCAGTTCACTTCTCAGTTTGCATATGATTCAACAAAGCTTTCCAAGCCGGATGATTTTAAGTGGAGCGAGAGGCAGTCAAGCTATTACCAGGTTACATCCCCGGTCGTGCTTACAAGCGGACTTTCTTTTAGGGACTCAATGTTTGGAATGACCAACGTTCTTACATATACGCCCCTTTACCAGACCCACCCCAGCCTGGACGGATATTCTGATGCAGATGCCGCTACTGTCCGAAAGACAGACTACCAGGCCCGCAAGAACGATTTGAACGTGGACAATGGTGTTTCCGTAAAGCCTTTGATTTATAATGACGTGTTCAAAAATTCCAGCATAGACTGGAACACTTCCATAAGGCTTGTAAGAACCCAGTTTATAGGTGATGCTGAAAATCCTGAATGGGACTACCTTACCGCAGATTTAACTGACGAAGAAAGCGTTACTGAACACACGCTTAGTGCAACTATTTCTGCAGAAGAGGGAAATAATTTTTCACAGAGGCTTATCCTTTCTACGACCCTTCCTCCGCAAAAAGACAAGTATGAGGGAAACCTAAGGTTCACCTTCCCATATACTGAACTTAACTTTGCATCTGGCTTTGAAAAAATCGAGGAAACTGTAAGCAATGACGTGGTTGAAAACTGGCGCAAGCTTCCATTCAAGCAGTCTGCATCCCTAAAATTTTTGGACGGAAAATTTGCCCTTACCCAGTCATACAACTACAACCTGGAAGAGCACTATTCGGATTCATTCAAGGCGGCACTTTCTTATGGCGGACTACAGGTTGCCTATACCGCAGCCTACACTTACGGATATGACTTTGAAGCGGAAAGCGGATGGACTATAAGGAGCGATCGAGAGTTCCTTCCGGAAACTTTTTCTATTGCATACACTTCGGGACAAAAGAACTTCCGCTACTGGAAGAAGCGGGTTACTTGGGCACCTTCCCTAAACACAAGCATTGTCTATGACTGCATAAGGCCAACCAACAGCTATTTTAAATTTATTCCGGCAGTTACCTTTAAGATAAATAATTTTGTAAACCTTACCTTCAGTTCAGAATCAAGGAACAGCGTAATCTACCGCTATATTCAGGACTATACCCATTCCGGCATAAACCTTCCCGGAGAAACGAATGTGTTCAAGGATTTGCTTAATTCTTTTGCATTCTGGGGCGACGGCTCAATGTTGGATGAAGGTCAGGCAAAGCGCCGCTCTTCTGGTTTTAAGCTAAAGAATCTAAAGGCAACCCTTTCGCACGACCTGCATGACTGGGATCTTATTTCCAGCTTTGAGGTAAAGCCCCGTCTTATTACAAAAAATGACGGATCAAAATCCTACAACTTTGACCCGTATATTTCTATTTCCATAGTCTGGCGTCCAATGAACGCTATGAAGACCGAGATTGTGGACGAATACGGAGAGCTTAAGCTTAATCCTTAGCTTCTTCCTTTGCGGCCTTGTTCTTAGCCTTTGCCTCTTCAAAAAACTTTTCGTGTTTTTCTATGTTTTCCTGAAGCTTTGCAAGGCCTTCCATATAGTATTTGATTTTTTCGTCGCTTGAATTTATGGCTGCGTTTTCTCCGCCTGCCTTTAGCGTTTCCCAAACGTATTTTCCAAGCTGGGCAAGTGCCTTGTTCTTTTTCATCTTGAGCTGCTGGAGCTCTATGCTTTTTACGCTCTTGTCTCCAAAGTCGGAGATTGCCACTCCGGCAGTTTTAAGACCCTTCTTTCCTGCTTCAACACCCTTGTCTATGTATTCAAGGATTGTCTTTCCTATTTCTTCCGCAGTAGTCTTTGCGCTGCTTTTAGATCCGCTCTCGCTGCTTTCTGTAGTGCCTGTGGTATAGTCAAAGGTTGTTTCTTTTTCTTCTTCTTCTGCCATAATGTTCTCCTGTTTATAAATATAACACCAAAAATCTTATAAGGCAACATTTTGTTTTCCTTCCTTGTTTATGCAAATAAAGTGGAAATCAGTTTTGGGCGCAGCGGAAGGCAAAGACGAATGAAAAACCGCATTGGAGCGGAACGTACCCGGCAGCGTAGCTTCAAGCCGCGCAGCGAGTTTAATTTCCTATTCCGCGACACCGCGGGTTTTCAGGCGGATTTGCCTGGGAGCGGAGCCCAAAACTGATTTCCGTATTTATCCCTATTGTTTACATTGAAAAAGGTTTTTGCTATAATTGCGGCGAAAGAATTCAGTTTGATTTCCTGATAATCACATTTTTAAGAGGTAAAAATGAAAGCTTACTTTGACTTAAAGGGGCAGACCGCTATTGTTACTGGTTGCTCCACAGGCCTTGGCGTTCAGATGGCAAAAGCTCTTGCCAATCAGGGCGCAAATATTGTTGCAGTTGCCCGCCGCGTGGAAATGATTGAGGCTGTGGCTTCAGAGATAAAAGAAGAGTTTGGTGTTAAGACTCTTGCCGTTCGCTGTGACATAACAGACACTCAGGCTGTTGATGACATGGTAAAAAAGGTTATGGAAACCTTTGGCAGAATAGACATTCTTGTTAACAATGCCGGTACTGGTGCCGTTGCTCCAGCAGAAGACATTACAGACGAGCAGTTCAACAACGAGATAAACATTGACTTGTTTGGAACCTTCCGTGTTGCCCGCGCAGTTGCAAAGGCCGCAATGATTCCTGCAAAGTACGGACGCATAATAAACATTGCTTCCATGTACGGTCTTGTAGGAAACAAGGTTGCCCCGTGTTCTCCATACCATGCCGCAAAGGGTGGCGTTGTAAATTTGACCCGCGGTCTTGCAGCTGAATGGGGTAAATACAATATAACCGTAAACGCAATCTGCCCTGGTTATTTTTATTCACCGCTTACAAAGGAAACACTTGATTCTGACTTCTTCCAGCAGAATGCCCAGACAATGATTCCTCTTAGCCGCTACGGTAACGAAGGTGAACTTGACTCTGCCGCAATCTTCCTTGCTGCACCTTCTTCCGCTTATGTAACAGGAGTTGCACTTCCTGTTGACGGCGGTTACACTTCAATGTAAAAAGAAAAAGACCTACGCCGCCATGGAGGGGCCCGCCGAAAGGCGGGTTGCTGTTGGGTGAGCCTGTCGAACCCCAGCAATGAAGGCGAATGCCGGAACCCCGGAACGGCGGTGGCGCAGATGCCTGTTCTGTCGGATTAGCAAAAAACTAAAATGGTAGAACAGGAAAAAGTACCGTCCAAAAGAATATAAAATTACATGAGCTGTTCAAAAGAATAGCGCAGCATGTTAAGGAACTGTGCCTTTAAAAGCCTTTTGGATTTTTGCCCGGAAAATTTTATGTCGTAGGCGCTTTCTGCTTCGGCAACTTTTTTTTCTATAAAATCCCTAGTGAGCGGAAGTTTTGTGTAGAGAATTTGGTTTTCTATTTCTACGGGATGGAATACGATTGAACCTGCAAGTATTATCTTGATGCTTGCTATGCTGTCGTTTTCCATGTCTGCCAAGAAGACAAAGCTTGCGCTGTCCTCCGTAATTCTTCTGGAAGGTCCCACCCTCTTAAAAATGGCAACTTCGCTTT
>JAGCWT010000067.1 GCA_017961705.1 Treponema sp. | reverse complement strand
TGTTAAGAGCTTCGGAGAATCCATTGACCTATATGGCATGGCTTTGCTCATGATCCAAGAATATTAGAGTGGTGAATTGCCGAATGATCTTACCTGATTTTTGTACTTGACAAAAGACACAACATATTAGCGATAGCGGAACCCCGGAACGGCGGTGACGCAAAGGATTTGGCGGTCGAATTAGCCAAAGAGTAAAATGGTAGAGCAAGTAGGTCTACGTCCTAAAAAGCACCGTCCAGAAAAAACTGCCTTATTTTACAAGCGTACCGCGGAAGGTGTTGCCGTTGAGCGAATCCAGGTGAACCTTTACAAAGTGCCCGATTAGGGAAGGGGAGCCTTTGAATGCCACGCGCTCGTTTTCTTCCGTTTTGCCAAGAAGCTCGGTTTTGTCGTCGCGGCTTATTATGTCCGCAAGTACCGTGATTGTTTTTCCAACCCGCTCCTGCATAACTTCGGTCGTTATTTTTAGCTGCAGGTCTATGATTTTTTGCAGGCGGTCTTTTTTTGTTTCTAGGTCAATCTGGCCGTCCATTTTTGCAGCGGGAGTTCCTTCGCGGGGGTTAAAGTAGTACATAAAGGCGCTTTCGTAGCGGACTTCTTTCATGAGTGAATAGGCTTCGGCAAAGTCTTCTTCTGTTTCGCTGGGGAAGCCAAGCATTATGTCTGTGGAAAGTTGTATGCCCGGGATTTTTTCCCTGATTTTTTTTACCAGTTCCATGTAGGCTTCGCGGGTGTAGCGGCGGTTCATCAGTTTTAGGATTCTTGAAGAGCCGTGCTGGACCGCTATGTGGAGGCCTCGGCAGATTGTGGGGCTGCCTGGGTTTTCTTCTGCACGCTTGGCGGTCTGGGCTATTGTTTCTATTAGTTCGTCGGAGAAGTCCTTGGGGTTGCTGGATTCAAAGCGGATCCAACGGATGGGGGACTTTGTTTTTTCTATGTGGCTGCAGATTGTCTGCAAAAGCTGGGGGAAGGTGATTGTGGTGCTGTTTGCAAAAGCATCGTTTGTGGAGCCAACAGCCACTCCGTCCGCAGAAGAGCCACCCCCTTTGCTAAACGCCCCCCGGTAAGAATTCACATTCTGCCCCAAAAGCGTAATCTCCTTCACCCCACGAGAAGAAAGCACGTCCAGCTCAGCAAGAATCTCGTCAACAGGCCGCGAAACCTCCCGCCCGCGCACATAAGGCACAATGCAGTAAGTACAAAAATTGTTGCAGCCATGCATAATCGGAACAAAAGTGCTGAATGCCCCCTCCTCATAAGAAACAGGAGCAAAAGTGTAAACCGGATCCTCCTCAATCGGAACCGGCGACTTCCCTTCCTCCACCGCGCTTATAATGTCGCCAAATTTATTCTTTGCATAAGTCCCAACAACATAATCAACAACCGGAAAATCCTTCTGCAAAGACTTCAACAATCGTTCCGCCATGCATCCCATAACAACAAGGGTCAGCGGCACAGGCCCATTCTTCTCCACGTAAGCGGCTGCCTCTTCCATACTGCGGGTCTTTGCATCAGGAGCGGCATTCCGAACCTTCTTAAGCCCGGCATAAAAGCCCAGCCGACCAAAAATCCGTGTCTCAGCCGTAGCCCTAACCGAACATGTGTTTATAATCGCCATATCGCAAAGCTGAGCGCTCAAAGCCTTCTTCCACCCGCGCGAAATCAAAATCTGTTCTATAGAAGCAGACTCCGCAATATTCATCTCGCAGCCATACGTTTCAAAAAAATAAGTCATAAAGCCATTCTATAAAATAATACCGTTTACCACAATACAAATTGAATTTAAAAAATCAATGCGTGCCCTTTTCTTTCCTTGAATCGTAATTTTTAGGACGAACCTTTTTTGGACGTAGTCCTGATTGCTCTACCATATTATTCCTTGGCTAATTCGACCGTCAGCCCCTTTGCGTCACCGCCCTTCCGGGGTTCCGGCATCCGCCTCCATTGCTTCGCAACCCGCTTACGCGGGCCCCTCCACGGCGGCGTAGGCTGGTGCGGCCTTGCCCTTGTTAACCACTCAATTCTTTTTCTACATCTCCTCTGGCATTTTCCCCCCATCCATGCTATAACAAAAAACATGCAAGAACCCTTCTATAAAAACGGCCTAAAATTCACCTGCAAGCGCTGCTCCTTCTGCTGCGGCCACTCACCCGGCTTTGTATACCTGTCAAAAAGCGACCTGGAGCGCCTCTGCGCCTACTTCAAAATGACAGCCCCCGACTTTGCCCAAAAATACTGCCGCTGGGCCAACTACTACCACGGCACCACCGTACTCGCCCTGCAAGAACAAAAGAACTACGACTGCATCTTGTGGAAGGACGGCTGCACCGCCTACCAATCCCGCCCCCTCCAATGCTCAACTTACCCCTTCTGGTCATGGATGCTACAAGACCAAGCCACCTGGAACGAAGTAGCCCAAGACTGCCCCGGCATGAACTCAGGCCAGCTCTGGCCCAAAGACTACATAGACAAAACCAGCACCGCCTACGACCAAAACACCCCCATCACCAAAGAACAATTCGACACCCTGTATTCCGAATGACGGCCCTCCCGGTCCCTGAGCTCCGTCGAAGGGCCGTGTAGAAGTCAACATCCGTCATCCCGAACTTGATTCGGGATCTGTAAAAGCTGTCATCCGGTCCCTGGAACTCGCAGCGCAGCTTCGAGCGGGCTCTCGAAGGGCCGAGTAGAAACCAACCTCCATCATCACCAAAACAAGCACGTCATTCCAAGACTTGGCAATTGTGTCATTCTCGGGCTCGACCCGGGAATCTGTAAAAGCCAAAATCCGTCATTCCAGCCCCGACCCGGAATCTGTAAAAGCCGACATTGCTTTGCTTAAAGAACTGTTCACTAGAGGTTAAATAATCTCGTGCTACTCATTTGTACCCAAAAGTTCCATTACGGAAACACCAAGTACTCGCGCTATAACCACAAGCTCAATATCCGTAACAAACCTCTTTCCGCACTCAATCCTCTGAATTGCATTCTTATCAACGTCAATGCCGTTAAGCTGCAACTTATCTGCCAGCGCACGTTGCGAAAGAGTAGGCTTCATACCTTTCCTAATCCGGGAAATATTTTCCCCGGAGAGATTATTCGAATCTCCGTTTTTATTCTTGAACATAACTAGTGTTGACATTCACTGATTGTCAACACAAAAATAATATGCTATAATCAAAAATGATTGACATTTAGTGAATGTCAACTTTTTAAAAGAATTTTATGACTCGGAGGCGAGAATGCCGTCATTCCGGCCCCGACCCGGAATCTGTAAAACATAAAACGTTATGTTATGCAAGCCAACGCCTTTCGGCGCAAACCCTCAAAAGCGCCAAACTTGCAAAAAAATATGGAGGAATTAATATGAAAAAAATTAAGGTGGCATTTTTTGCCATCGCCACATTAACCCTGCTTGCAACAAGCACAGCCTGCTCTTCAAGAAAAGTTGCCAGTGCCAAAGCATCGGAAGCTCCTTCTGCAAAGCCAGAGGAAGAAAGCTCTGCAAATGCCGCTGAATCTGTAGCGGAAGAAAAGGAAGCAGAAAAAAGCACTGCATCCAACGGAGGCGTTATTGTACCAGGGGCAACTGTAAAAGGGGCAATCGAAGGATCCAAGGTATTCATTGCGGGCCGCACGGTTACAATACCAAGCCTTTGGGTTTGCGACCACGAGGTAACGCAGGAAGAATACCGGGCTGTTGAGGGAACGAGTCCAGAAGAACGGGATCGCTACTTTCCTGAGTACGTAATCTGGTATGATACCCTTGTTTATTGCAACAAGAGAAGCATTGCTGAAGGTCTTACCCCTTGCTACAAGATAAGGGGCAAGACAAACCCGAGTGAGTGGGGGGAAATGCCTATAAGTTTTTGTGACGTCGGAGCGTATGGCGAATCAAAAAATGGAGAGAATTTTCCAATCTGGGATGCTGTAACCTGCGATTTCAGCGCGGATGGCTACCGGCTTCCCACGGAGGCGGAGTGGGAATACCTTGCGCGGGGTGGCAACATCAGCAACAGCGGGCAGACTGAATACAGCGGAAGCAACGACATTGAAGCTGTTGCTTGGTATGGAAAAAACAGCGGATACGATACCCACGAGGTAAAGACAAAGGCTCCGAACGCACTTGGTTTGTATGACATGAGCGGGAACGTAGCGGAATGGTGCTGGGATAGGTGGACTGATACAATAACTGCTGGCACACCATCCGCTGGTGTCTCTTCGGGTGATTTACGCGTCCTTCGCGGTGGCAGCTGGCGCAACTCTGCGTCCACATGCACCGTCTCCGACTGCCACTACGGCGAGCCAGACTTCCGACCAGAGACCCCTTACCAAGGCTTCCGTGTTGTGCGTACCGTCTCCAATAACGATGTGGCTTCTGCATCAGCAAAAAATGAATCCGACAAAAAAACTGCATCCAACGGCGGTGCAAACAAACCCTTAACGGTAACAGGACAAATTGCAGATTCACAAGTCTTCATAAAAGGCCGCACGGTAGAAATCTGGGCAAAGTGGTGCTGCGACCACGAGGTAACTCAGTCAGAATACAACTCTGTGATGGGGAGCAATCCAAGTTATTTCTCTTCCAATCCTGCAAGCGGGGAGACGCAGGCAAACCGGCCAGTGGAGACAGTAAGCTGGTACGATGCCTTGGTCTACTGCAACAAGAAGAGTGCTCAAGCCGGCAGAACCCCCTGCTATAAGGTGAACGGAAATGCGGACACAAGCCAGTGGGGCTATACTCCCAACAGCGGCAGCAGTATAAGCGGAACCATAACCTGCGACTTTACCGCCGACGGCTACCGCCTGCCAACCGAAGCGGAATGGGAATA
>JAGCWT010000066.1 GCA_017961705.1 Treponema sp. | reverse complement strand
TTTTTAGGGCAGGCCCGGTTTAGGGGCCATATCGCTCAACGTTTCGCGATATGCCTAAAAACCCCATATTTTACATCTGTGTAAAAAAAACAAGAAATGCTTTTCTTTCTTGCCAAACAATATAGAGCCATGGATGGCGGCTTAGCAGCTTGCAGAATTGCACAGCGATTCTGCAAGCCCCAGAAAAATCCACTGAGGGATTTTTCTGGGGCAGGCCCAGCACTCCTTGCTTTTTTCCTGCGTCCCACTGGCCAAGTCCAGATTTTTCCTTCTTTTGGGATTCTCGTTCTTGTAAAGAAACGAACTGTTTGCAAATGACTCTCCTTATATCTTTCTTGATTTGCATTAAAAAGCCCATGGAGGGGCGGCTTAGCAACACGGAGATTTGCCTGCAAATCTCCGATCCCTAAAAAAATCCATGGAAGGATTTTTTTAGGGCAGGCGCGGCTTAGCAGCGTGCAGAATTGCGTAGCAGTTCTGCAATACCTGGGAAAATCCATGGATGGATTTTATTTCTTTCTTGCCAAGAATTATCGAGCCAGGGAGGGCGGGTTAGCAACATGCAGAAGTGCGAAGCGCTTCTGCAATCCTCAAAAAATCCATGGAGGGATTTTTTGAGGCGACGTACGCCGCCATGGAGCCCCTTTAGTACCGCGCGAGCGGTATGAGCCGGATAGGCGAAGGGCGGAACGGCGGTGGCGCAGAGGGGTGTTCGGTCGAATTAGCCAAAAAGTAAAATGGTAGAGCAATTAGGGCTTCGTCCATATTGGAATAAGTTCAGAATGGTGGGGGAGCTGAATTTTTACTTGCCCCCATGCGCGTCTTTTTATATAATGGAAGCTATGAATATTTTGATTGTTGGTGCGGGGTTTACTGGGGTTCAGCTTGCCAAGCGCCTTATTGACGAAAAAAATAATGTTACTCTTATAGACAACGATCCGGAGACTGTGCGCCATGCGGCAAACCGTTTGGACTGTACGGTTCTTGAGGCGGACGGTAACAATCTTGAGACGCTGGAGGAATGCGGTATTGCAAAGGCGGATGCCCTTGTTGCTGTTAGCGGTAACGACGAGGTTAACATGATCACATGTTCCCTTGTTGATGCAGTTTACCCGCGTCCGGTTAAGATTGCCCGTGTTAGGAACTATGCCTACTATATAAATACTGCGGCGGCGGCAAAGCACCATGCGGAGACTTTTAGCGGTAAGCACAGGCCACTTTACGGTATTGACTACATGATTCACCCGGACGTAGAGGCGGCAGAGGCTATTGTTAAGGCTGTTGAGCACGGGGCCGTAAGTGAGGTTGTTTCTTTTGAGGATTCAAAATATGAGCTTACCAGGCTTAGGATAGAAAAGGATTCACCTCTTGACGGTCTTGAGCTTAAGAATATCCGCACGCTGATTGACTTTAAGTGCGTAGTTGTATTCCTTGAGACGGAGAGCGGGGCTATTCTGCCAAGCGGAGACACTGTTCTTAAAGCAGGCAATTTTATTGGCGTTCTTGCGGACAAGGAGAATCTTTCCAAAGTTCTTACCCTTTGCGGTACACAGGTTGACCTTATCAAGAGGATTGGACTTGTTGGAGCGGGAAGAATCGGCACAATTGTTGCTGACCGTTTAATAGAAAGAAGAAAGGCTTCCCCTATTGCCCGGCTTTTTGGTCTTGGCAAAAAATCCATAGCACAGGACTTTGTTATCATAGACAATGACGATGGGCTTTGCAAAGAGGCTAGCGAACGCTTTCCCGAGGCAAAGGTTTTCTGCGGCAACATTACGGACGAAAGCTTTATAGAGGAAGAGAAGCTTAACGAGCTGAACCTTTTGATATGCACCATGCACAACCACGAGCTGAACATGGTTGTCTGCGCTTACCTTGAGTCTATGGGCATACAAAAGACCATTGCACTGGTAACTAGTTCCGCATTTTCGCAGATTTCGGCCAAGCTGGGGGTTGATGTTTCGGTTCCGCTTCAGGATGCGGTTGTTGACTCAATTCTTAGCCACCTGCATGGACAGAGCGTTACTGGAATCCACACGGTTTGTTCCGGTGAGTATGAGATTGTTGAATGCGATCTTTCGGCATCCAGCAAGTTTATGGGTAAGGCACTTAAGGATATTGCAAGTCCCGGCGAATACCTGCTTTTGCTTGTGAAAAAGAACGGCAGCGAGCACTATGAGCTTCCGCAGGGAGACACCAGGCTTGAAATTGGCGACCACCTTATTCTTATAGAAAAGTCTGGGGAGAAGAAGCTTCTGGAAAAATTCAGCGGGCTTAAATAGAGGAACAAAAATGGCCTTTACTGTAACAAGAATCATCTTTGTAATATTGGGAATAGTCGGCACATTCCTTGCCCTGCCCTTTGCAACATCCATTGCACTAAAAGAGGGGCTCACACTCACCCTATCCTACGCCATACCAATGGTAATAAGCTGGATCTTTGCAGCGGTATTTTTCTTTGCTGGCAAAAAGAAAAAAATGAACCTCAGCACAAAGGCAAGCTTTGTAACCGTAGCCCTGTCATGGCTCTTCATGGGCTTTTTGGGTGCAATCCCCCTTTATGCAAGCGGAGCAATCCCCGGCCTAACGGATGCCATATTTGAAAGCATAAGCGGCTTTACCACTACAGGTGCCACCATCCTTTCCGAAATCGAAAGCCTTCCCCGCAGCATAAACCTTTGGCGCTGCGTAATGCACTGGGTTGGCGGCATGGGAATCATCGTACTCACAGTTGCCCTTCTTCCAATCCTTGGTGTTGGAGGATTCCAGCTCATCAAGGCAGAAACGACTGGCCCCGAAAGGGAAAGCTTACCCCAAAAATCACAACTACGGCAAAAGTCCTCTGGTTCATCTACCTGGGAATGACCGTAATAGAGGCAATCCTCCTAATGATTTTTGGCATGGACTTCCTTGACGCAATAAGCCACGCATTCAGCACTTTGGGAACAGGCGGCTTTTCCACCAAAAACAACAGCATAGCATCCTTTAATTCAGCAGCCATAGACTGGATTTGCTGGACCTTCATGTTCCTTGCCGGCATAAACTTTTCGCTCTACTACTACATCTTCATAAAAAAATGGAACGACATAACAGGCAACACGGAATTCAAGGTCTACATTGCAATAACGCTCATTGCAGCCCTGCTCATCGGCATTTTTGAAAGCCCTGCCTACGGAAGCTTCCTAAAAGCCCTGCGCTACTCCTTCTTCCAAAGCTCAACCATCATATCCTCCACCGGATTTGCAACCGCAGACTTTACCACATGGAGCCCCGCTTCACAGGCCGTAATCTTTGCCCTGCTCTTCATTGGCGGAAGTTCTGGCAGTACGGCTGGTGGCGTAAAAGTAATCCGCTGGGTCGTAATAGCAAGGCAGTTCAAAAACGAAATACTCAAGATAATGCACCCCCACGGAGTCTTTACAATCAGGCTGAACAAGCAGGTCTGCCGCAAGGACATTGTATTTACGGTAACGGCATTCTTCTTTATCTACGTGCTCGTCGTTGCCGTAACAACATTCATCGGTGCGGTCTTTGGGTTGGACATCCTAACAGCCTTTACTGGAGCCGTAACCATGTGCGGAAACTGTGGTCCTGGCTTTAACCTACTTGGCCCATCCTGCAACTACGGCTTTTTGGCAGCCCCGGTAAAATGGGTCTACAGCCTCGTAATGATTGCAGGCCGCCTTGAATTCTTTACAATAGCAATACTCTTTTCACCGGCATTCTGGAAAAAGTAATTTTTCTAGGTGGAGAAAATTTGCAAGGTGGGGGAAGTCTCCCCCTCGCTCCAAAGGCAAGTCGCTCCACAAATGCCAAAAGCGGCAATCACAAACTGGATGCCGTTACCCCAAATACGTTTTAGGGACTGTGCAAATACAAAATACATTTTTTTTACACTAAGCCGCTTCCGTCATTTGCTCCGCTTTGTTGCCTTTTTCGCTACCCCCTCTGCGGGCTCAAACGCCGCCCGCAACGCCTGCTCCAATGGATTGGTGTTACCATACAATTCCGCGAGTTACGAAGTAACTCGAAGAGCAAGCGTAGCTTGCGACCAACGCCCCAAAATTGTTACAAAGATTTCCGCAAAAGTGTCACTTTCCAACTTTTTAAAGCAATATATTAAGTATGGAACTATTAAAAGAAGGAGAGGACTTTCCTTTCCAAACCGCCGACTCTGCCCAAAGCGACCTCGACCTAGACGAAGTTACCCTAGCCGCAAAAAACGCCTTTGGAATAAAATACCTCTTTGCCTGGCAAAGAATCGTGATTGCCAACATCCTGGATTCGGCACTAGGGTTGCAAAGCATGGGGGAAGACACGCCCTGTTTGCAAACAGATGTTCTGGTTGGGGAAGAGGATATTGCTCTGCAAACAGAACCCCCAGTTGAAAAAGACAACACCGCTTTGCAAACCAATGCCACCGAAGACAGCTCCGCTCTGCAAGCCACACCAGAAGATTCCTTGCCTTTGCAAACCACGCCCAGTTTGCAAACAGAATCCCCGGTTGAAAAAGACAACACCGCTTTGCAAACCAATGCCACCGAAGAAGACAACACCCCTTTGCAAGCCACACCAGAAGATTCATTGCCCTTGCAAACAGACATCCCGTTTGGGGAAAGCAACACCTCTTTGCAAACCAATGCCAACGAAGACAGCTCCGCTCTGCAAACCACGCCCAGTTTGCTAACAGACACCCCGTTTGGGGAAGACGACACAAGTTTGCAAACAACCGCCACAGAAGACAACACCTCTTTGCAACCAGATATCACCGAAGAAGAAGAAAGCTTCTTCTACCGCGGCAGACAGATAGTCCTTTTGCCAACCGGAGCAGGAAAATCCCTCTGCTTCCTCACCCCTGCCCTGCTCCTAAAAGGCCCCACTCTCGTAATCTACCCGCTTTTGGCACTCATGGCAGACCAAAAAAGGCGCATGGACTCAGGCGGAATAGAAAGCGTCATCTTTAGGGGAGGACAAAGCCCCCAGGAAAGGGAAGAAAACTTTGCAAAAATAAAAAACGGCGCAAAAATCATCATCGCAAACCCGGAAGTCCTGCAAAACAAATCAATCGTAAAAGAACTGGCAGCCTGCAATATTCAGCACATAGCCATAGACGAAGCCCACTGCGTAAGCGAATGGGGAGACAGCTTCCGCCCAGCCTACCTGACGCTCGGTAAAATCATAGAAGAACTTGGCTGCAAGACGGTCACAGCCTTTACCGCAACCGCATCCCCCCAAGTGCTAAGCCGCGTAAGCCAAGTGCTATTCGGAGGTCAAAGCCACATCGTAAGAAGCGATGCCGACAGAAGCAACATCCGCTACAACGTAATCTATGCCGCCGCAAAAAAAAGGGAAGCATTCCGCCTGGCCCTTACAGAGCAAAAGCCCCTGCTCATCTTCTGCGGAACCAGGGCCAAATCCGAAGACATGGCACGCGAACTTGCCCTCTACATGGGATGCGACAAGGTAAAATTCTACCACGCAGGCCTTGAAAAAGCGGAAAAAACCGCAACGGAAGAATGGTTCTTTGGTAAAACAGATGCCGTCCTCTGCTGCACCTGTGCCTATGGAATGGGTGTGGACAAAAAGGACATAAAAACCGTAATCCACCTGGAAAGCCCTTCCACTGCCGA
>JAGCWT010000065.1 GCA_017961705.1 Treponema sp. | reverse complement strand
GCCTGCATTCAAAAGAAGAACCTGGAAAAACTCCGCTCACTTGTTACCGACAAGGAAAAAATCCTCTTCGGAAGCGACTTTCCTGTTACCCACTATATTGCAACCCATAGTTTTGAAAGGAAATACTCTCTAAAAGAAGAGTACCTTATTGACTGCAAGATTATGCCGTAAGCTATTTCATCATGTCCAATGCTGATTGAATAAGGT
The DNA here is from genome assembly GCA_017961705.1 of Treponema sp. Classification (GTDB taxonomy): domain Bacteria; phylum Spirochaetota; class Spirochaetia; order Treponematales; family Treponemataceae; genus Treponema_D. Next base: position 15,463 of record JAGCWT010000065.1, on the reverse strand, counting down.
TTTCACTCAACCGAATATTGCTCTGCTTCAAAAAATCAAAGCAACTTTTCTACCTCTGCGCTCATCTATAATCAATACATCAGACAGTTTTTCTCCTGCAAGAACGATAGCCTCACTTTCACCATCATCAAGACCGCTTACGGCTTGCAAAATCTGAATAGACTGCTTATTTTGAACTGGAGAAACTTTTAAGAAATGGGCTTTCTTTACTTCTTCGGCCTCTAAAGCAAAACTCTGATTGGTAGTAAGTTCTCTGTAAACAGCCTCAGGAATCAATACTTCGTGAAATAATTTTTCTAGCAAATCCAGGCGGTTTATTTTTATAAGAGAAATCAGCGGAGTAGTATCAGAAACGACCGTCATACAACATTTCTCCGGAGCTCTTTTAATACAGCAACATCACTTTCTAGTTCATCGCTTGTCTGATTAAGATATGGAAGTCCAAGATTGCTGTACAATGCAATCAAATCCATTTTGTGAATACCAAGAATCTGTGCGGCCTTGCCATGAGAAATAGTATCGTTTTGAATATAAGGAAACAAAATCATTGCGTTGCGGATAAGGTTTGTTTTTTCGTCATCAGAAACCGTATATTCCACCATATTCTTTGGAACATCTATAGAAACCGCTGTCATTGTCATAAAAACAGCCTCCTTTTCAAAATCAGCTTTCCATTCAGGATTTTCCATCATCCGGTCAAATGTACTCATAGTCTTTTTCATATCCATAACGACTTTCTTACCATTATACGCTCTCTAAACAATTATAACAGGCATTGTGGGTCATTTGCAAAGGGATTGCTCTTCTAGCTGGGGTGTGCCAAAGAAGCAGCTGCTTACTGCTGATGGCAAAGGACAGGGGGAATCGCAGCAAAGCTTCGAGCGGCCGCTCCTCCCCCTTAGAATAAGAAAAATTAGAACTTTTTGCCCATGATTGCGCGGACGATTGCAATGAGGATACAGGTTCCCGCAACGCCTACGATGAGCGAGCTTATAAGGCCACTACCAATGTGGATTCCGAGGACTCCTGCCAGCCAGCCGCCAATTGCGCTACCGACAATACCAAGAAGGCATGAAAGCCAGAATCCGTGGGCAGACTTCATAACTATGCTTGCAAGCCAACCGACAAAGGCACCCACAAGGATTGTAATAAGAAGATTCACCATAAAATTTCCTCCATACGGCAGTTTAGTATTTTCTACTGTACATCATGCTTTTGCACCATGCCTTGCACAATGCTTTTTGCAGAAAAATGCCGCTAACTTTAGTATAGCATAATTTTTTGATTTTTGGTATATTTAGCTAACAATTTTTATCAGGGGCTTTAAAATGGCAGAAATCGCATGGAACAACCTAACATCTCTTGAAAGCTTTAAGAAACTCCAGTCGCTCAAGGACTCAGTTTCCATAGCAAAAGAGCTTAAGGCTGAAGGCGCCGCAAAACGCGTTTCAGAATATTCAATCAAGATGGGCGCAGGTCTAACCTACAACTACGCCGCAAAGGCAGTTGACGGCCGCACAATCCAGGTATTCAAGGACTTGGCAAAAGAGGCACATCTTCTTGAAAAGTTTGAGGCGCTCTACAATGGCGACGTTGTTAACACAGGCGAGGGCCGCATGGTTCTCCACCACCTTACAAGAGGCCAGCTTGGCAAGGACGTTATGGCTTCTGGCGTTAACAAGAGGACTTTCTACATTGAGCAGCAGAAAAAAATCGCTGAATTTGCAGAAAAAGTCCACTCAGGCGCACTTGTAAACGAAAAAGGCGAAAAATACACAACCGTATGCCAGATTGGTATTGGCGGTAGCGACCTTGGCCCGCGCGCAATGTACCTTGCCCTTGAAAACTGGGCAAAGGCAAACAATAAGTTTAAGATGGAGGCCCACTTCATCTCCAACGTTGACCCGGACGATGCAGTTTCCGTACTCAACTCAATAGACATTGCAAAGACAATCTTCATCCTTGTTTCCAAGAGCGGAACAACACTGGAAACCCTTACAAACGAATCTTTCGTAAAGGAATACATCAAGAACGCAGGCTGTGAAGTTTCCAAGCACATGATTGCAGTAACAAGCGAAACAAGCCCTCTCGTAAAGAATCCAGACTACATGGCAGCATTCTTTATGGACGACTACATTGGCGGACGCTACTCTTCAACATCCGCAGTAGGTGGAGCAATCCTTAGCCTTGCATTCGGCGCAGACATTTTTGACCGCTTCCTTAAGGGCGCTGCAGAAGAAGACAAGAATTCAACAGAAAAGGACGTAACAAAGAACGCAGCACTCATGGACGCACTCATTGGTGTTTACGAGCGCAACGTGCTTGGTCTTCCTACAACGGCAATCCTTCCCTACTCACAGGCACTCAGCCGCTTCCCCGCCCACCTTCAGCAGTTGGACATGGAATCAAACGGAAAGAGCGTAAACCGCTTTGGAAAGGAAATTGACTACGTTACAGGACCCGTAATCTTTGGAGAACCGGGAACTAACGGCCAGCATTCATTCTACCAGCTTTTACACCAGGGCACGGACATCATTCCGCTCCAGTTCATTGCATTCAGCAAGAACCAGACAGGCAAAGACGTAACAATCCAGGGTTCCGTAAGCCAGACAAAGCTCTGCGCAAACGTTGCCGCACAGATTGTAGCCTTCTCCTGCGGAAAGGACAGCGACAACCCCAACAAGTTCTTTAAGGGCGGCAGACCTTCTAGCCTCATCTACGGCGAACAGGTAACACCGGAAACTTTGGGCGCACTCCTTGCCCACTACGAGAACAAGGTAATGTTCCAGGGATTCCTTTGGAATGTAAACAGCTTTGACCAGGAAGGCGTACAGCTTGGAAAGACACTGGCAAAGGCAGTTCTTGCAAACGACATGGAGCCAACCCTCAAGGCTTACGCAGGCCTTCTGATTAAATAAGCACAAGGGGGGAAGTCTCCCCCTCGCCCCAGCCACGAGTCGTTCCGCAAATGCCGTAAGTGGCAAAATTTCAAAGCAAACACCGTCACCCTGAACTAGTTTCAGGGTCTGTGCCAATACCAAAGTACCTGTTTTTGAAACAAGCCACTTCCGTCATTTGCTACACTTTGTCGTGTCTTCCGCTACCCCCTCTGCGGGCTCAAACGCCGCCCGCAACGCCTGCTGTAATTTTTGCAAGGTATATCCATGGAACACAAAGGAACAGTAAGAATAGAAACCCAACGATTAGTTCTAAGAAGACACACACTGGAAGACGCAGAATCCATGTTCAACAACTGGGCAGCAGAAAAAGAAGTGACCAAGTTCTTGCGCTGGCAGCCATACAAATGCGCAGAAGACACAAAAGAGAAGCTTGCCGAATGGGTTGAATCATATTCCAAGCCAGACTTTTACTTTTGGACAATAGAGCTAAAAGAAATCGGTGATATTGTAGGAGACATATCCGTAGTATCAATCAACGAGGATACCCAAAGCGTAGAACTGGGCTACGGAATCGGAAACCAGTGGTGGGGAAAGGGAATCACCGCGGAAGCAGGCAAAGCGCTTATCAAATTCTTTTTTGAAGAAGTTGGTGCAAGGCGGGTATTTGCAAAACATGCAGTCGAAAACCTCAATTCGGGAAAGGCAATGCAAAAAATGGGCATGAAATACGAAGGCATACTAAGGCAGTCGGACAAATGCAACCAGGGAATTATAGACGTAGCCTATTATTCAATTCTAAAGGATGAATATTTTAGGCAAAAGAACTAAAAAAAGCTGGCCTGCCATTCCTGCACCGCAACAAGTCTTTTACTTGAACAATTCAAACTCAGCGGAAAGATTTTCTTTTTTTATGCCGGAATTTTCTGTCTTTTTCTTTTTCTGCTTGAATGCATTAAGGGTATTCCTTTCCCAGAACACTCCGTCCTCGTAGCCCTGTATGCTGCCGTCAGATTCTGCCATAAGAAGACGTTTTGCAGCCCAAAGGCAGTATTCCCTGTTTATCTCTATTCCGCAGTAGTGCCTTCCTAGCTTCTTTGCAACCGCACATGCAGTCCCGGAACCAAGGAAGGGGTCAAACACTACGTCTCCCGGCTTGGAAGAGGCAAGCACAAGCTTTGCGTAAAGCTTTTCAGGCTTTTGGGTTGGGTGGTCGGTATTTTCACTCATGGACCAAAATGGAATTGAAATGTCGTCCCAAAAGTTTGAAGGGTATGTGATGCGGAAATTTCCCTCACCGCTTTCTTCCCAGTCCTTGGGCTCTCCGTCCTTTCTGTAGGGGGCAATAACCCGCCTTTTCATCTTTACGGATTCAACATTAAAATAATAGTCAGAAGGATTTTTTACAGCAAACCTGATGTCTTCCATTCCGTTCTTCCAGTTTGACTTTGCACCCCGGCCTTTTTCCCGCTGCCAGGTAATCCTGTTGATTACGCAAAGATTCTTTTCCAGCGCCCTTTGCAAAGAAGACGTACACTTCCAGTCGCCGCACAAATAAAGGCTTCCATTGTCCTTAAGCTTGCGACAGACCAGGGGCAGCCAGGAGTCAAGGTAGGCATCGTAGTCTTCATCCTTTGTTGCAGAAAACTTTAGACCGTTAAAATTCTTTGTAAGGTTGTAGGGAGGGTCAATTATAACAAGGTCGGCAAACCCGTCAGGAATAAGCGGCAGGGCTTCAAAAATATCCGCATTGATTATAGTGTCAGTACAGCCGCGTCCTTCCTTCAAATCCTGAATGCCACAGACACCCTTTTTAAGAGCCTCCATTTCTTCCGGCTGCAAAGTGAGCGTCCTGTTTCTCCCTGCGCGAACCTTCTTTTCCATAAAACCCCCAGGCGCTTTAGTATACACGCTTTTCAAATTTTGTTTAAGCGGATGTTGAATTTATATGGAATAAGTCGGAGCAGTTCTTGTCCACCAGGCGGCAAAGTTCTTCCGTGGAACTTCCCCTTATCTTTGCAATAAAGTCGTAGGTGTGGCTTATGAGCAAAGGCGTGTTCATCTGGCCTCTAAAGGGAACTGGGGCTAGATAGGGTGCGTCTGTTTCCAAAAGAAGCCTTTCATCCGGGACAAAGCGCAAAAGTTCTTCCATCTGGGGCATCTTGCTCTTTTTGGTGTAGGTTACCCCTCCTCCAAATGCCAGGTACCAGCCCAAGTCCAAAAAAGTGCGGGCTTCTTCTATTCCGTATGAAAAGCAGTGGATAATTCCACGGTTGTAGCCTGATTTTTTTATGCAGTCAAGGGTGTCTTCATAGCCGTCCCTGCTGTGAACTATAAATGGCAAGTCAAGCTCCTTTGCAAGGGAAAGCTGCATCATAAAAAGCTCCCTCTCCCCTTCGTACAAGGCAGCGTCAAAGTCATCCTCGCACCTTCCGTCCGCACCAGAAGGGTTCCAGTGGTGGTCTATTCCCCCTTCCCCAATCGCAACTAGCTTTTCGCAAAAGGGCGTACCCGGCTTTGTAAAGGCCTCTATCTGGGAGCGCAATTCGCATAAGCAAGACTCCCTGTTTTTTATTGAATCAACACCGGGCCATATTCCCGCACTAAAGCAAAGAAACTTTTCTACCGCATCTTTTTGCTCATCCGGCAAAAGGGCAAGAGCCTGCAACACAACGTCACGCCTGCAAAGCAAATCATCCGCCTTGGTTCCTATGTCCAAGCCAAATTCCGCCCCAGCCAAAGCCATGCCGGAAAGAATAGCAGAAGCCCCCTGAATTCCTGTCTTTTCGCTAATATAATGAAGGTGAAAGTGAGTGTCTGAAAACATGCTTGCATTCTATATGAACACGCCCTTTTGGACAAGCGGGGGGAATTACATCAACTGCAAAACCAATTTTTTACCAAGAACATTGGCTGCTTTTGTTAATGTTGCAAGAGTTACTGAATCATTGTATGGATTTAAGAGTCTGTCCAATGCCGCACGGGAAGTGGACATTCTCTTTGCCATCTCTGATTTATTTATATTCTGTTTTTGCATTTCTTCGAGCAGGTTATATGAGATAATCCTTTTTATTGCCTCATTCTTTACTTCGTCAGCAATACCTTCTTCCTCAAGAAAATCATCAAAAGAACTTCCAACATAATCATTTTTCATTTTTGACCTCCTAAAACCAAAGATCTTCTTTTCTTTCCAAGCTCCATATCTTCTTTTGGAGTTTTCTGACTGATGGGTAACCTATAGGCCACAACATTTCAACTGCCATAATATCAGCACCAACCGACTTTTTATCTTCTTGTGAAAGTGCCTTCAGGAAATCTCGTACAGGTTCATTGTTTTGTTCTGTTTTGAAAAATTCAACTTGCAATTTCTTTTCGATTTCCATATTAATAATGTACCATAATTGATACACATTGTCAAATAAAAAGGGGAATGTCTAGTCGAATCTGGTGTTTCACAGAACATGATAACCTAAATTCCAGCCATAATAAAACACTAAAAATTTGAGTAGAAAATTCAAAATTTTTTATAAAATTCTTACTAAAAACATCAAAATTTGATTGACAAATAATAATCTATACGTTAATATAATCTTAGCTTGTAAAAAAGCTGATAAACTCTCTCCTTTGCCTTGGGATTGCAAAATCTCAAGGCTTTCTTTTTTGGCGGAGCATTAGGCTGTAAGTTATAAAAAGGCAGCAGAAAGAGACACGGCAGGTGCTGGAGGGGCCCGCGCTAGCGGGTTGCGAACTCGCAGCGCAGCTTCGAGCGAGCAATGGAGCCGAAAGGCGGAACCCCGGAAGTGCCACACAAAAGGCACTTTTGGCAGCGTAAAAATAGAATGTAAAAAGAAAAAAGCGCCGCAAAAAGATTAGAAGAAGTTTTAAAGCTTTGGGGAACGCTCTGTGTTTTAGGTGATTGCCCTCATTTCTGCTTTCAAGCTGGAACCTGTAGAATAAAGCCATTTAGCACAGACCCTGAAACAAGTTCAGGGTGACACTTTTGGAACAGGCTCATTAAAAAATATAATGATTGAAACCGGGGACTGTTTTTATTGCAAAAACTGAACCTGGGACTTGCCCTTGCTAAGGTTTCGGATGCCATCTTCCAGGGAGGAGGCTTCGCTGGTCCAGATGCAGCCGCTGATTAGGACTTGGGAAGCAAAGTCTTCTTTTATGGAATCCGTGTGGAAGGAAGAAAGGAATCGCATGACAATTTCGTAAAGGGGGTATTCCACGCTAAAGGTAAAGGAGGATTTTTCTACAAGCTCTTCGGTCTGGCATGCTTCGAGGACGGCTTTTACGCTGTCTGAGTAGGCATGGACAAGACCGCCTGTGCCAAGAAGGGTTCCTCCAAAGTAGCGCGTTACCGTTACAAGGATATCGGTAATTCCGCTGCCCTTAAGAACGTCCAGCATTGGTCTTCCTGCAGTTCCGCCTGGTTCACCGTCGTCGCTCATGCCGTTTATTCCGCCGCTTTTTCCGCAGACAAAGGCATGTCAAACGTGGGTTGCGTCTTCATACTTTTTTTTCTGCTCGTGAAGCTTTTCCCTTGCCTCTACGGAATCGTGCACGGTAAAGGCTTCTGCAATAAAGCGGGAGTTTTTTATGTTCAGTTCTGCAAGCGGGGCCTGCCCCTGGCAAAGAATTTTCATTCGTTCTCTTGGGTGGGGCTGTCCTTCTCTTCCGCAGAGCCTTCATCTTCTGCCTGAACCGGCACCTGCTCCGGGCTGACGACGACCTGAACTGCACCTACCGTGAAAAAGAAATAGACCGGTATTGCAATCAGAACCCGAGCCATGACCTTGTAGTATTCAAAGAGGCGCATAATCGAAAGGAACATGGCAAGTATGCCAACTGAAGTTCCAAGGTTCTTGGGAATAAAGGCAAGCACCACCGTAAGCAGTATGACGCTCAAGAGGGAGGTTCCCGCAGCATTGATGACAAAGGCCATAAAATGCAGCATCTGGCCGCGCAGTATGCGTATGCTTAATGCAAACGAGGCAAGTGTCCTTACGTTCTTAAAATAGTACAAGATAAGGTGGACAAAGGAAAATGGAATGAAAGCAAGGAGGAAAACTATTGCAGCCACCGCAAAAAAATACATGACGGAGGAAGAGTCACCGCCAGAAATGCCAAGGAAAGACCCCGTTTTTTTTATTACAAGGGAAAAGAGGAAGGACGTCAAAAAACCAAGCAGCAGGTAGAATACTGTGAATACTATGGAAGAACCGAGCACCCGCCTGTCCTTTTTTCTAAAGGCAATGAAAAGCCAGCCCACGGTAACGCTTTTTTTCTGGACCATGCGGGCCGTTACGCAGAACATGCCGTAGAGCATCATAAAGAGGACTATGCAGAAAGCAAGGCTAAGGACAAAGGATGCAGCCGCCTTTAGCACGGGAGAATTAAAGACTGCAGAAGAGGCAGTACCGTTCGGGGAAGTGCCCATTGCCACTGAAAGGGGGACTGCGCTCAGCAATGTCTCTATAATTGTGAACAAAAACACCGTAAACAGAGCCTTTGAATGGTTGAGCTTTATGCACTGGTCAAAAACTGCCCGCATAACTTTGAACTGCGGCTTTTTTACTATACCTTCCAACTATTTACTTCCTCTTATTTGCTTCCACTTATTTGTTTCCTCCAAAAAGTGCAATCTGGGCATCTGCACTCTGAACAGAAATACTCTCCGTATCGTGGTCGCTAAGCCTTACGCCCTGTGCCTTGTGGCCCTTCTCTTCAAAGTCGGCAGAGTTGAATTCCTCATGCAGAATCTTTACGCGGGGCTTCTTTTTGTAATTCAGAGTAAAGCTGAATTTTTCCCTTGTGTCAACATGGAGAACTTCAGTGCCGTCTGGAGCCAAAAGATAGTCGCGGTTCATAATCCAGCTTGGAATGCGGCACTTCTTTATGTAGCAGTAGCCGTTCTTTGGGTCGCGGTAAATAACTGTGAACAGCACCTTGGAGATGACGTCTTTTTCCGCAAGGTTGCAGTACCACATGCCTGTGTCCACAAAAAGCTTCTGGGGAACGTCGCACACGGTATAGATGCCGCTTCTGCGCAAGATGAATATGCGGTCGTAGGGTGTAACACGGATCACTTCCGCACCACCGGAAACTCCTGTTCCAAGATAGCCCTTGTCGTCGTAGCGCAAAGGAATGTCGCGTTTTGCAACGGCCTTTACATCCACCACGTTGAACTTCTGAATCTGGGTGTGGCGTACAAGTTCCTCTTCCTTGAATTTCTTTAGCATGCCTTCAAGGTAGTCAACAGCGCAGTCCTTTAAGTGCTTAAGCTTTCGGCTTATTTCCTTTAGCTGCTTGTTGATTGCGGCAACCTGGTCCTTGTTCTTGTTTATGTCAAAAAGCGATATGCGGCGGATAGGAATCCTTAGCAAAGTTTCCACGTCTTCGTCGGAAATGTCGCGGACAAGTTCTGCCTTAAAGGGAACAAAGCCCTTCTTTACAGCCTTTACCACATCTTCCGCTGTCTTCATCTGTTCTATCTTTTTGTAGATGCGTTCTTCAATAAAGATGCGTTCAAGTGTACGCGCGTGAAGCTCCTCGGTAAGGCGGCCCTGGTCGTATTCAAGTTCGTCCTTGATGATTGCGGTAAGTTTCTTTGCGTAGTACTTGATTATTTCCGTGGCAGTCATTGCAACAGGCATGTTGTCGCGGATAACAAGCATCTGGCAGGAGATGGACTTTTCGCAGTCGGTGTAGGCGTAAAGGGCCTTTTCTATGTCCTTGGCATAAACACCGCGTGGAAGCTTTATCTCTATCTGGCAGTGGTCAGTAGTATAGTCGTCTATGGAGCTTATCTTTATGCGGCCAGACTTGTATGCGTTCTCTATTGAATTCATGAGGCTTTCGGAGGTTGTGTCTACAGGAAGCTCCGTTATGATGATTTTCTTTTCATCGCTCATGTCAAACTTGGCGCGGGTAACAATCTTACCGTTGCCGTCGTTGTAATTGGTAACGTCAATAAGACCGCCTGTGGGAAGGTCAGGGTAAATCTCGAATGGCTCGTCATTAAGTGCCTTTATTTCTGCCTCAAGAACTTCCCTTATGTTGTAGGGCAGAATCTTTGTGCTCATGCCAACCGCAATTCCCTCTGCTCCTATTATAAGAGCAACCGGCACTTTTGCGCGGTAAACTTCCGGCTCTGTGCTGCGTCCGTCGTAGTTGGTAATGTAGTGGGTAACGGCAGGGTTTGTAACAAGGAAATCCTTTGCAAGCGGATGAACACGGCACTCAATGTAACGGGGTGCAGATGCTCCGTCTCCAGTGTACATGTTCCCAAAGTTCCCCTGCTTTTCTATAAAGATTCCCTTGTTTGCAAGAACAACCAAGGCTCCACCAATAGAAGCGTCTCCGTGCGGGTGGTACTTCATGCACTCGCCAACAACGTTTGCAACCTTCTGGAAGCGTCCGTCGTCCATCTTAAAGAGCGTGTGCATTATGCGGCGCTGAACAGGCTTAAGACCGTCTTCAAGATCCGGGATTGCCCTGTCGCGTATAACGTAGCTCGCATATTCAATAAAATTCTTGTCGAATAAATTCTTTACAAATGCCATAAGACTCCCCTTTTACGCATCAATGTCCGCATTGCCAAGCAGGTGCTTTTCTATGAATTCGCGGCGTTCGGGAGTGTTCTTTCCCATGTAAAAACTCAAAAGCTTAGGCACAACCTTAAGCTGGCTTATTTCAACCGGAGTAAGGTGCATGGTCTCCGGTTCTATGAACTGGCGGAATTCAGACGGGTTTATTTCTCCAAGGCCTTTAAAGCGGGAGGTTTCTGCCCCCTTGCCAAGCTTTGCCTGTGCCTTGTCCCTTTCCTCTTCCGAATAGCAGTAGATGTTCTCCTTTTTGTTGCGCACACGGAAGAGCGGTGTTTCAAGGATAAAGACACGCCCGCTTGTAACAAGTTCCTCAAAGTAGCCAAGGAAGAAAGTCATCACAAGGTTCCTAATGTGGTAGCCGTCGTTATCCGCATCGGTTGCAATAACAATCTTTGAATACTTAAGGTTTTCCACGCTGGTCTCTATACCAAGAGCCATCATCAGCTGGTAAAGCTCATCGTTCTTGTAGATGTCCCCCTGCTTCTTGCCGTACATGTTCTCTGGCTTTCCGCGCAAAGAGAAAATGGCCTGGAAAGAAGCGTCACGGCTGTGGGTCATCGTACCAGATGCAGAGTCTCCCTCCGTAATGAAAATCATTGAATTTTCACCCTTGGCGCCGTCCGTAACGTGGTACTTGCAGTCCTTTAGCTTTGGAATGCGTATGCTGATTTTCTTAGCCGCTTCCTTAGCCTTGCTCTTTACCTCGCTAAGTTCAGTGCGAAGCTTCTTGTTAGCCTCTATCTTTTCCTTGATTTTTTCCGCAGCCTGGGGGTTCCTGTGCAGCCAGTCGCTAAGACCGGACATAACCTCACCAACAATCCACTGCCTAATGTCCGTATTGCCAAGCTTGTTCTTTGTCTGGCTTTCAAAAACGGGATCCTTTATCTTTACAAGGACAGCAGCCGCAATTCCCTCGCGAACATCCTCCGCCTTGTAGTCAGAAGAATAGAATTCATTTATGCAGCGGACAAAACCTTCCCTAAAGGCATTGAGGTGGGTTCCACCGTCTGCCGTATACTGGCCGTTTACAAAAGAAAAATACGTCTCGCCGTAAGAATTGGTGTGGGTAAAGGCATACTTCAAGTGCTCACCCGCATAGCTTCCAATTGGGTAAAGGCAGGTGTCGTCTATTTCCTTGTTAAGCAAATCAAAAAGACCGTTGTCGCTCTTAAAATCCTGACCGTTAAGGCGCAGAGTAAGACCTGAATTCAGATAAGCATAGTTCCAGATGCGCTTTTCCACAAATTCCATGTTAAAGTGATACTTGCCAAAAATGCCCTCATCCGGGGTAAATTCAAAATACGTACCGTCTGCCTGCTTTTGCTTTAGGGTTCCGGTCTTTTGACTTACAAGCTTTCCCCTCTCAAACACAGCTTCGGTACATTCACCCTTACGCACGGAAACAACCCTAAAATGCGAAGACAGGGCGTTAACAGCCTTTGTACCAACACCGTTCATACCAACAGAAAACTGGAAAACGTCATCGTTATACTTTGCGCCGGTGTTAATCTCGCTAACACACTCAACAACCTTGCCAAGAGGAATACCACGGCCATAGTCGCGAACCTTTACCGTATTCTCCGCAACCTCAACGTCTATGCGCTTACCGTAGCCCATGATGAATTCATCAACAGCGTTATCAATAACTTCCTTTAGAAGAACATAAATACCGTCGTTCTGGTTTGAACCGTCGCCAAGACGCCCAATGTACATACCGCTTCTAAGCCTGATATGCTCAAGCGCATCCAGGTGCTTAATCTGGCTTTCGTCGTAAACCTTGGATTTTTTTGCAGCAGGCAAAGGAGCAGACGCTGGATTAGCAGAAGGTACAGCTTTAGCAGAAGTTGCCACCTTTGCAGAATCCGCCGCTTTAGCAGACGCAAGAGCCTTAGCAGAACTTGCCACCTTTGCAGAAACAACCGCCTTAGAAGAAGAGGTCGCTTTTGCAGAAGCAAGAGGCTTTTCCGCAGCCATAGCCTTAGAAGATGCAGCCGGCTTCTTTTTCAAAACCGCACTTTTATTTGAAGATTCTTTCTTTACACTTGATTTTTTTCCGGCAGACACCTTTGCAGAACTGACATTCTTTGCAGAAGTCACCTTCTTTGCAGAAGAAGCCTTTGATGCCTTAGATACCGTCTTACTATTTTTATTTCCACCCATAAAACCATTATACTAGCAGAAAATAAAATGGTCAAGTTTCCACAGAAAAGCTTTATAAGTAAAAACTTATCATAAAATTCTTCTTTCTTTCTTGGACGGCATGCCCCCTTCAACTGTGCCCGGTCCTACGGAACCGGTCAGACTCCATGCAATTCCTACCCTCTCGCAAACAAGGAGCGCCATGGCGGGCGCGTCATTTCTTTGCGGCTAGAATCGGTGAGTTTTCGCAGAAAACTCACGGGTAGAAATTGCATGGATGCAATTTCTACCCGCTTTCCGGGGTTCCGCGGGTCCCTACCCGCTCCATTGCTTCTAGCAACCCGCTTTCGCGGGCCCCTCCAATCGGGCGTAGGCTTGGTTGTGTAGACCACTTCACCAACCCCTACGTCAGTTCACCACAAAATCATACATATCTTTAAGAAATGCCTTCCCCTTTTTCTTCAATTGCAAGGAATCATTCCTAAAGATTCTTATGCTGTCCGTGTTACTGTAATATTCACCATAAAAGCCTTTGGCCTTTTCATCACGCTTTATGCTATCAGATTTTTCCCACTCGCAAGTAGAACTTCCAATCCACCTTATCTCAAATTTTCCCAAGTCCCATTTGTCAACATCAAAAATTTTCTTTCTTTTTTGTTCCTGATAATAGCACGGGGAATAACCAGCCTTTTTGCTTGCCTTGTTCAAAATGCCATACATGCGACTTATATCAATTACAGGAGAACTACAGTCATAGCCGCTCCCATTAAAACTTGCAGGAACAAATCCATATTCAATCGTCTTTGAATCAGAACCTTCTTCTTTCAAAGCAAGTATTGCCTTTACGAATTCTTCATCCTCTTTGTCTCTCTGCTTTTTAAGATCTGCCGCATGCTGCTTTATTTCTTCCTCCGTAGCAGCCCTGTACAAATAGCCATCCTGGTCAATCGCAAAATCCAGATTTGTAACTTCTTTTAATCGTTCCAAAAACTCATGGAATTTAATTGCCCATACTTTCCCCGAGCTGTCTTTTAATGCAAATTTATTATTTTTTCTGTCATAAGCTGAATCCAAAGGAATTTTAAAATTCAAACTTCCGCTACCCGCATCTAAAATTCCTGTGTTAGAGATTTTTTCAAAGTAAGATTTTACGGCAGAATTCTTAGCTTCCTTATTTTCCGCGTCAACCTTGGCTTTATGCTCTTTGTCCCTTTGTAAAAGCTTTAGACTGTTCTTGGACTCTCCTTGAATAATGAATCCGGTCGCATTTTCATCATAATATACCTTATCTGAAGCATTCCATTTGTCAGTATCATATATAAGGTTGCTTCCAATCGCCTGGTAGTAATATGGAGCAAGACCTTTTTTTGCACTAGCTTTGTTTGCTATGGCATAAAGCCTGATATTTAAATTTCCATCATCAAGAATGGCATCATACGTTATAGCGCCCAAATCAAGATATTCATCATCGATGTAAGTCTTAGAACTACGCCCCAAAAAGTCAGAGAGAAGTCTTTCTTCTTCATTTCTTATTTTAGTTTCGGTTTCTTTTCTTTTAGCTTCCTCTTCCCGTTTTTTATTCTCGGCTTCTCTTTGCTTGTTCAAAGCAACCTCATCAGTAAAAAAGCCCCTTACCATTTCCAAAAGAGTTCCAAGACATTGCCCATGTTCCCTTGGGTATGTATTTGGATTGGAACATGTATATAAAAGCTTGTTAAACTTTAGATGATTCTCAATAGATATTGCAGATATAAAACAGTAACCTGCATTTTTATATTTGGAACAAACAAAATCTACCTTAAGCGTTCCAACAACAGTCTTATCCTTGTCCATAACCTGATAAACAAGGTATAGATTCTTATCTTTTACAGTAACACTTTTTATCTTTGTCGTAAGAGTAGGACTTTCTTTTGGTATGGAAAGCACTTGCCCAATCGTGCGGGTACTGCCAAAGGCATATTCCGATTGAAGAATCTCACAATTCTGCATCCAGTCAGGTACAGTCACGCCATTTGCAGAAATCCTTTTTGACTGCGCAAACAAATTCCCAGCTGCCAAAATAAAAACAAATAAAGAAATCATTAGATAGTTGATGTTTTTTTTCATAAACATTTCCTCCGTAACCTGCAATTCAGTAGATTCTTGATTTTACTCCACCTGCACCATCAAATAATGATATACCAGAAAAAATTTTTGAAAAATTTATTACTACAAAAAGACTTTATCTTTCCTTTTTCGCAATTTCATTTATTTCACAAAACATTCTCGTGATTTCTGGATTCTTTATAAACTTATTAACATTTTCAACAATTTGTTTTGCTAGTTCATCAGTCTTATAATTTGCATACCAGGCCAATGTATCTGAATCAACTCGCCCAGTCGAAGATTTATCATCAAATAAATAATCTCCATATTCAACGAAACGACATTCATCGTTAATATCACAAACCTCATCAATACTATCAAAGGTGGATTGAATTAATGAATACTTACTATCTTGAAGTAAATTGAAAATTTTCTCCTTATCAAAATGATTTGAATTAGCCCAAATAGTAAGACAATAATTATCAGTTCCATCGCCTCGCCCGCGTTGCCACAGAGAAAGAGAATTTTCACCATATTTTTTTACAAACCAACGAAAATCCCAATGCCAACTTAATGTAATAAATCCCCAGTCATCAGGTTTTGACTTATTCGCTAATTCAATAACTTTACTTTTTAGTTTGAGAAACCAATCGTTTATAATATCATCTTTGTGTTTATCAAGTTGCAAAAATGATTCCCATTCATTTTTATCTTTGAAAAAATCTT